>JBEDKQ010000049.1:0-35148 GCA_041172085.1 Pseudomonadota bacterium
CAATCGGGCAACACCATCACGCAGCAAATGCGCCGCATGGGCGACAGCGTGGACTGGACGCGCGAGTACTTCACCATGGACGACAAGTTGTCCAAAGTGGTGTCCGAAACCTTTGTGAAGTTGTACGAGCAAGGCCTGATTTACCGCGGCAAACGCTTGGTCAGCTGGGACCCTGTGCTGCAAAGCGCCGTGTCCGACTTGGAAGTGGAAAACACCGAAGCCGACGGCAAGATGCATTACATCTTGTACCCGTTTGCAGACGGCCCTCAACTCATTGACGGTGTCATGCAAAAAGGCATGACCATTGCCACCACCCGTCCGGAAACCATGATGGCCGACGGCGCTTTGGCCGTTCACCCTGAAGACGAACGCTATAAACATTTGGTAGGCAAAAAAGTGGATTTGCCTTTGTGCGATCGCCAGATCCCCATCATTTCCGACGACTTTGTCGACCGTGAATTTGGTTCTGGTTGCGTGAAGATCACGGGCGCGCACGACGCCAACGACTACGCATGTTCTATGCGTCACAACTTGCCGCTGATCACCATCTTCACATTGACCGCTACGGTGAATGAAAACGGCCCCAAGGCCTACCAAGGCATGGACCGTTTTGTGGCGCGTAAAGCGGTGATCAAAGACCTGGAAGCACAAGGTCTGTTGATAGAAATCAAACCTCACAAACTGATGCTGCCCATTTGCGCGCGCACCGGTCAGGTGGTGGAACCCATGCTCACAGACCAATGGTTTGTGGCCGTGAACAAAGTCAGCCCCCAAGACCCGACCGGCAAGAGCATTGCGCAAAAAGCCATTGATGCGGTGCACTCTGGCCAGGTGAGTTTTGTGCCCGAAAACTGGGTCAACACTTACGACCAGTGGATGAACAACATTCAAGACTGGTGCATCTCACGTCAACTGTGGTGGGGTCATCAAATTCCCGCTTGGTACGACGAAGAAGGCAATGTGTATGTGGCCAAGTCGGAAGCCGAAGCGCAAGCGCAAGCTGGTGCAGGCAAAAAACTCAAGCGCGATGAAGACGTGCTCGACACTTGGTATTCCTCAGCCTTGGTGCCTTTCTCGACGATGGGTTGGCCAGAAGCTGTGGCCACATCAGGCACTGACAAAACTCAAGACTACGACTTGTACCTGCCCTCCTCTGTGCTGGTGACAGGTTACGACATCATCTTCTTCTGGGTGGCCCGAATGATCATGATGACCACGCACTTCACAGGTCGAGTGCCTTTCAAACATGTCTACATCCACGGCTTGGTGCGCGATGCCCAAGGCAAGAAGATGAGCAAATCAGAAGGCAATGTGCTTGACCCTGTCGATTTGATTGACGGCATCGCACTTGAACCCCTGTTAGAAAAACGCTCCCAAGGTTTGCGCAAGCCCGAGACCGCACCGCAAGTGCGCAAGAACACGCAAAAAGAATTCCCCGATGGCATTCCAGCCTACGGTGCCGATGCATTGCGCTTTACGTTTGCTGCCCTCGCCTCCTTGGGCCGCAGCATCAACTTTGACAGCAAGCGCTGCGAAGGCTATCGCAACTTCTGCAACAAGCTGTGGAACGCCACACGCTTTGTTCTGATGAACTGCGAAGGCCAAGATTGCGGTCTGAAGGAACACACCAAAGCAGAGTGCGCGGTGGGTGGTCCCGCGCATGGCTACATGACTTTCAGCCAAGCCGATCGTTGGATCTCTTCCAAAATTCAACGCGTCG
The DNA here is from genome assembly GCA_041172085.1 of Pseudomonadota bacterium. Lineage (GTDB taxonomy): Bacteria > Pseudomonadota > Gammaproteobacteria > Burkholderiales > Burkholderiaceae_C > Limnohabitans_A. The sequence goes on from JBEDKQ010000049.1 coordinate 1,721, forward strand.
AAGCCGACGTGGCCAAAGGCTTTGCAGAATATCGCTTGGACAACGTGGCCAACGCAATTTACGACTTTGTGTGGAACGAGTTCTGCGATTGGTATTTGGAAATTGCCAAAGTGCAAATCAATACGGGCGATGCCTCACAGCAACGCGCTACGCGTCGTACGCTCATTCGCACCTTAGAAACCATTTTGCGTTTGGTGCACCCCATCACGCCGTTCATCTCTGAAGAGTTGTGGCAAAAAGTGGCGCCTGTGGCTGGCCGTGCTGGCCCCTCCGTCAGCATTGCCGCTTACCCTGTGTCTCAACCCGAGCGCATTGACGAACAAGCCGAAGCGCATGTGGCCAAGCTCAAAACCCTGGTCGATGCCTGCCGCAATTTGCGTGGTGAGATGAGCGTATCACCTGCCACCAAATTGCCTTTGTTTGTTTTGGGTGATTCAGAATTCATGAAGTCTGCTGGCCCTGTGTTGCAAGCCTTGGCCAAGTTGAACGAAGTGAAAGTGTTCGACAATGAAGCCGAATGGACGAAAGCCGCCGCATCAGCCCCTGTGGCCGTGGTGGGCGAAGCGCGTCTGTGCTTGTTCATGGAAGTGGACGTGGCTGCAGAAAAGATTCGTCTCAGCAAAGAGGTCGCGCGCTTAGAAGGCGAAATAGGCAAAGCCAATGGCAAGCTGAGCAACGAAGCCTTTGGGGCCAAAGCACCCCCTGCGGTGATTGAGCAAGAACGCAAGCGTGTGGCCGACTTTGAAGCCACCTTGATCAAGGTGAAATCTCAACTTGGTCAATTGGAATCTGCACCCGCCAAGTCTTGAAATACCATTGTCAAATGAACGTGGTATTTTGAGATCACATTGAATTAAATGAAAGTTAAATCATGAGCAGCCAACCCAGCATTCGCAAAGCCGTGTTTCCAGTGGCTGGATTGGGAACGCGATTTTTGCCGGCCACCAAAGCAGCGCCCAAAGAGATGCTGCCTGTGGTCGACAAGCCGCTCATTCAATACGCTGTAGAAGAAGCCTATTCTGCAGGTGTGCGGCACATGATTTTTGTAACGGGTCGAAGCAAACGCGCCATTGAAGACCACTTCGATACCGCCTACGAACTTGAAACAGAACTCGAAAGTGCGCACAAAGAAGAACTGCTGAAGTTGGTGCGTTCGGTACAGCCAGACGACATGGTTTGCGCCTATGTGCGCCAACCCCGCTCCTTGGGCCTAGGTCACGCTGTGCTGTGCGCTGAAGCCATGGTAGGACGCGAACCCTTTGCCGTTCTGTTGGCCGATGACCTGATGGTCGGACTCAAAGGTGGCCCATCTGTTTTAGCGCAAATGGTCAAAGCCTATGAGCAACAAGGCCGCTCTATTTTGGCGGTCCAAGAAGTACCGATGGATCATGTCAAACGCTACGGCATTGTGGCCGGCGAATCTGCAGGCAAGCAACTCATCCGAGTTGAGCAGATCGTCGAAAAACCAATGCCAGAAAACGCGCCCTCACGCATGGGTGTCGCCGGACGCTACATTCTCACCCCAGGTATTTTTGATGAAATCAGAAACCAGCCTACTGGCGTAGGCGGCGAAATTCAACTGACCGATGCCATTGCACGCTTGAAATCGCACGAAGCGGTTTATGCATTCCAGTACGAAGGCAAACGTTATGACTGCGGCAGCAAAGAAGGCTTCCTAGAGGCCACTGTAGAGTTGGCTTTGGAGCATCCACAAGTTGGTGAGTCGTTTAGACAATACCTCAAAACACTCAGCCTTTAAGTGGCCAGACGGGTACAGCCTGATAACTTCAACCTCTGAAGCTTTTTAATTCAGCGCCGCTTCATCCAAATCAGAAAACGCTCGCCTTCTGTTTCTTGCGCCAACAACTCATTACCGGTTTGCTTGGCAAAAGCTTGAAAATCGCGCATGGCGCCAGGGTCTGTCGACATTACTTTCAAAACTTGCCCAGAGGTCATGGCCGTTAAGGACTTCTTGGCTTTCAAGATGGGCAAGGGGCAGTTGAGACCGCACGTGTCGAGTTCAATGTCAAAAGCAAGGCTCATTATTTCTCCACAATTTCAGTGATCAAGCATGACTTATTCGGCAGCGCGGCCTTGGGCATCGCGCTCTTCCCAAGTCATGAACTTGGGCTCTATGCCCTGCGTGCGTAGCCAATCGCCCAGCGCATAGCCTGTGCCAGCGGGCCAGCAGACCAGTTCGTCAAAGTTAAACATCTTGTACTCAGCCAATTCAGGCGACAAGCGAACTGTGCCCGATGCCACTGCGTGATAAGCAATGATCACTTGGTTCATGCGTTGGAAGTCGTACACACCAATGAGTTTCAAAGCGCTGACTTGCAAATTTGTTTCTTCGGCAATCTCTCGCGAAATGCCTTCTTCGGGTGTTTCGCCAGCTTCCATGAAACCTGTGATCAATGCAAATTTACGGCCTGACCATGCGGCGTTACGGGCTAACAAAATTTGATTGCCTACTTGCACAATGCCAGCCAATACTGGCGTTGGATTGTTCCAGTGTGTAAAGTCACATTGCGTGCAACGCAAACGAAGTTTTTCGCCACCATCTTCCATTTGCGGCATCCATGCCAACTGCGCGCCACAGCAAGGGCAAAAACGGTATTCGATCATGCTGGGAAAACTCCTGTGGAAAGATAACGATCACCGCGATCACACACGATGAAAACGATGGTTGCATTGCTTTCTCGCGCTGCAATTTGCTGTGCCACCCAACAAGCACCGGCGGCTGATATGCCTGCAAACAAACCCTCTTCGCGTGCCATTGCACGACAGGTGTCCTCTGCATCGTCCTGACTCACGTAAATTAATTCATCGACATTGGCTGGGTTATAAATTTTGGGCAAGTATTCTTCGGGCCATTTGCGAATACCGGGAATGCGAGAGCCCTCACTAGGTTGGGCGCCCACAATTTGAATTTTGGAATTCTTTTCTTTGAGAAATTGCGACACGCCAGTGATGGTGCCTGTAGTGCCCATGGCACTCACAAAATGGGTGACTCGACCTTCTGTTTGCGCCCAAATTTCAGGGCCAGTGGTTTCGTAATGAATGCGCGGATTGTCGAGATTAGAAAACTGATCCAATATTCGGCCTTTGCCTTGAGCAGCCATGTTGTCTGCCAAGTCTCGGGCGTATTCCATGCCGCCACTTTTGGGCGTCAAAATAAGTTCAGCGCCAAAGGCCTTCATGGTTTGGGCACGTTCAATCGACAAGTCTTCAGGCATGATCAAAATCATGCGGTACCCCTTGATGGCGGCCGCCATGGCCAAGGCAATGCCGGTGTTGCCCGACGTCGCCTCAATCAGTGTGTCGCCCGGCTTGATTTCGCCTCGCTCTTGCGCGCGCTTGATCATGGACAATGCTGGCCTGTCTTTGACAGATCCTGCAGGGTTGTTGCCCTCCAATTTACCGAGGATCACATTGCCTTTAGGGCCCATGGCGCTTGCAGACAAGCGTTGCAGCCTCACCAGTGGGGTATTGCCAATTGATTCGTCAAGAGTAAGGTACGTCATTTGAAGGAGTGCACTTGCAATGATGGTTAAGCAGACAGCCCATGCAAGCCTGCATCGGTTGGGATGCATTATCCTTCGAACAACGAACTCTTGTCATTTAGCCAAAATTTGACGTTGCCCATTTTCACTTTAGGAAACCCCATGCCAAGACACATATTGAGCGAATCCCAGATTCACCCTGCCATCCAAAGCTTGGTAGCCAATCATTACCGCGAGGTGGTTGAGGAAGTTCAGACGGCCATCACCCAACACCGCGTGGTGGTGGTGGGCATGCGACAAAATCCTGTTTGCAAAGCCGTCCGTAAGCGCCTTCAAGAGGCAAAAATTGAGCCTTATTACCTTGAATACGGCAGCTATTTCAGCGATTGGCGCAAGCGCAATGCCCTCAAACTGTGGACTGGCTGGCCAACATTTCCAATGGTATTTGTAGACGGCATGCTGGTTGGAGGCGACAGCAACGTCAAAGACCTCATTGCTTTGGGTCAACTTAAGAAAAATGCCTAAGTTAACTTTGCCCTAAATACATACAGAGGCAAAGGTTAGCAAATTCAATCAAAATACCATAATGGTCAATTTCCTTATCTAGCAAGATCATGCTGAATAACTTCATGGATCCAGCCATCTTGTTTTTTGTATTCGGGGTGACTGCTGGACTGCTCAAGTCCAATTTAGAAATACCGCCACCTATTTCTAAATTTTTATCGCTTTATTTGCTCATGGCCCTTGGGCTTAAGGGCGGCTTCGCATTGGCGCAATCAGGCCTCACCCTCGAAGTTGCCAAAGGTCTTGGGGCGGCCTTGTGTCTTGCCGTATTGGTGCCATTGGCAGGTTATCAAATTCTCAAACGCCTAACGGGGGAGTTTGATGCGGCGGCCATTGCGGCCACTTATGGCTCGGTCAGTGCGGTCACTTTCATGACTGCCGTTCAGTTTTTAGACGCCAACCAGATCTCTTTTTCTGGGCACATGTCGGCAGCCATGGCAATCATGGAGTCTCCCGCCATTTTGTTGGCGGTTTTTTGGGTGAACACCATCCGGTCCAAATCGCAGCTAGAAGCCAATCAACACGGGCTTAAGCAAACACTGCATGAATCACTCACCGATGGTGCGCAATTGCTTTTGCTGGGCGCCATGGTCGTCGGCATTTTGTCTGGCGAAAACGGCAAAGAAATGATGGCGCCATTTTCTGTCGATTTGTTCAAAGGCATGTTGGCATTTTTCCTGTTGGACATGGGCTTGACTGCAGCCAAAAATTTTCCGCTGCTCAAGGGCCAATCCCCCATGCTCCTGGCTTATGCCACAGTGGGGCCTTTGGTCCACAGTGGCTTGGCTTTGCTGCTTGGCAATTTACTCAATTTGTCTTTGGGCGATTGCTTCCTTCTGATGGTACTGGCCGCAAGTGCGTCATACATCGCAGTTCCTGCAGCTTTGAAACTGGCCATTCCAGAGGCATCGCCCAGTCTGTATTTGGGCTTGTCCTTAGGACTCACCTTTCCTTTGAACATCATCTTTGGCATACCTTTTTACTTCTTTGTTGCACAAAAGGCATTGACCTGAAGGTCAGAGAATGATGGCAAAAATTGCATTTTTAACTTGTCATCAAAAAGATGCTGCCGTTCAACACGCTTTGAAACAATGTGGTTTTGAAGTAGAGGTTTTTGATGCCTTCAATACCGACAACTTAGGCACATTCACCAACGAGAAGCCCCGTGAATTAACGCAAATGCAAACGGCTTTGAAAAAAGCGCAGCTTGCCTGCGAATTGACAAACCGAGATTTTGGGTTGGGCAGTGAGGGCTCTTTTGGCCCCCACCCTCAGGTCCATTTATTGCCTTGGAATTACGAGGTTCTGGCTTTTTGGGATGCCAAACAACAGCATGCCATCTATGCCGTCCATGGCACAGCAGAGACCAACTTTGCAGGCCAAAGGTTGATGTCCATTGACGATGCACTGTCCTTCGCCAAGCAGGCTCAATTTCCCAGTCATGCGCTCATTGTCGGAAGCCCTTCTGATGCTTATTTTCAAAAAGGCATTCAAAATGAGGCGGAATTGCAAGCCCATCTGATCTCCGCATTTCAGCAAGATGCTTCAGTTTGGGTAGAAACTGACATGCGTGCGCACATGAACCCTACTCGCATGAAAGCCATTGAAGCAAGCGCACAAAAATTAGCGACCTTGTTGAATTCAAATTGCCCTGGCTGCAAATTGCCTGGCTTTGGACTGACCGAATATGTTTCTGGCGCTTTGTGCAGTGTATGCGGCTCGGCCACTCGGCTTCCCAAAGCCGAAAGATGGTCTTGCGCAAAATGTCTATTTGCAGAAGACAAAGAATTGAAAAAGACAGTTTCTGCTGCAAGCTGTGACAGATGCAATCCTTGAGGGTCTGATCAGGCTTCTTTGTGTGAATCCGATTTAAAGGTGGCCTTCAAAATCGGATTGGCATGCACGTCGTCATAATCTTCTCTGAAATCTTCCTCACGCAACAGCTCATAACGCTGAAGTCTTTGCGCTTGAACCATGCGAATGACCCGCTTCATGGGAACCCCCACCAAGGCCAGCGCATGGGTGGCCAACATCAATGAACCCTCAATGGTCTCGGGCACCACCTCTGTGGCACCCGCCGCCTGGAATTTGTCCAAATCACGGTCATCTTGCGTGCGCACCACCACAGGTACTTGAGGCGCATGCTCTCGGGTCAGGCTGACCACTTTCAAAGACGAAGCGTTGTCTAAATAAGTGACAACAACAGCGCTGGCTCTTGCCAAACCCACCGCCATCAGAGATTGCAAACGCGCAGCATCGCCATACGCCACCTTGTCACCTTGCGCAATGGCACGGTTAACACGATCGGGGTCAAGGTCTAAGGCCATGTAAGCAATGTTTTGTGACTTCAACAACTTGGCGAGGTTTTGACCGCATCGACCGTAACCGCAGATGATGATGTGCTTTTCGGTGTTGATACTTTTTTGCGCAATTTGCGTCATCTCTAAAGACTGTTGCAACCAGTCACTGGCGACCCATTTCATGACCCATTGATTGGCGTTCATGATGATGAACGGCGTGGCCAACATCGAGATTACCATGCTGGCCAAAACGGGGTTAAACCATGCGGCCGGTATCAGTTGATTTTGATTGCCCAGCGTCAGCAGCACAAAACCAAATTCACCGGCTTGAGCCAAGTACAACCCTGTCCTTAAAGAAATGCCTTCACTGGCGCCAGTCAGGCGTGTCAGCGCGGCAATTAGAACGAACTTGAACGCCACGGGTACCGTGACCAACAACAACACGAATTCCCAACGGTCCAAGACAATTCGCCAGTCGAGCATCATGCCAATGGTGATGAAAAACAGGCCCAGCAGCACATCGTGAAACGGCTTGATGTCGGTTTCAACTTGGTGCTTGAATTCAGTTTCTGAAATCAACATGCCGGCAATGAACGCACCCAAAGCCAAGCTCAAGCCCGCCATCTCGGTTAGCCATGCCAAGCCTAAAGTGGTGAGCAAAATATTGAGCATGAAGAGCTCTTGGCTTTGTCGTCTTGCCACCAACATTAACCACCAGTGCATCAATCGCTGGCCGCCTGTCAGCAACAATGCGATCAGCAAAGTGGCTTTGACCGCGGCCAATACCAGTGCAATCGCCATCTTCTCTGGCGGCGCACCCAAAGCGGGAATGAGGACCAACAATGGCACAACCGCCAAATCTTGAAAAAGCAACACCCCTACAACCCGCTTGCCATGATCTGAATCAAGCTCTAGCCGGTCCACCATCATCTTGATGACGATGGCTGTGCTACTCATGGCCAATGCGCCAGACAAAGCCAACGCAGTCTGCCACTGCATGTGCCACAAGGTAGGCGCAAGTGACGCCAAAAACATCGACCCGACGGTGACGCACAGCATGGTGAGCAGAACCTGCATGGACCCAAGACCGAAAACATGGCGGCGCATGGCTTTGAGTTTGGGCAGGTTGAATTCCAAGCCGATGACAAACATCAAAAAGACCACACCAAATTCAGCGAGGTGTCTCACCCCCTCGGAGTTTTGCGCCAACGCCAATGCGTTCGGCCCAATCAAAACACCCACCGCTAAATAGCCCAAAATAGGTGGCAGTTTCAAAAATCGACACGCCACCACGCCTAGCACTGCAGCCAGCAAATAAAGCAAGGTTAAGTCGAGTGAACTCATTCTTGCATCGTAACCAAACCCTATGACCTTTTGAAAGCTCAGTTATTTGGCTCATGGCGATGCGTCGCACAAACAATGCGCAGCCACACCCATGGAATGCGGGTTACCCATGACATCTTGTAACCACACCAGATCTTTGCCAAATACGCTCAACAAGGCGGCGTTTTGATCTTGAAATGCATATTTTTGGGCCAGTGCCAACACTTGACCCTCATCTTCTAGCAGACCACTGACTTGCCCAACCAATTTCTGTAGCAACTTTTCAATAGGCGATTTTTTCGGACCTGCATATCGAACAGGCAACTCTTTTTTGGCGTTCTCAGCCGATGCATTTAACTTGGCCACTTGCTTTCGTGCTTCGTTCACGGCGTCCTCGAAACTGCCCATGCGATCTACTAAACGATTTTCTACCGCTTGGGCTCCTGTCCAAATTCGGCCTTGCGCCAATTGATCGGTTTTATCCATAGGCATGCCTCTTACCTTTGACACTTTGCCAATGAAATCGGCATACACGTGGTCAATGCTGGTCTGCACCAATTGCTGAACGCGTGGGTCCAATGCTTTTCGAGGATCATAAGAACCCGCCAACCAAGTCGTTTTGTAACCGCCAGTATTCACCCCTATTTTGTTCATCAGGCCTTCTGCCGTTGGCAGCATGGCAAAGACGCCAATCGAGCCCGTAATGGTGGCGGGGTCTGCGATGACAGCATCGGCCGCCATAGAAATCCAATAGCCCCCCGACGCAGCGACATCGCCCATAGACACCACCACGGGCTTGCCTTTGTCCCTGGCAATTTGCAATTGCTCACGAATTAGCTCGGAACCCAACACACTGCCGCCCGGTGAGTTCACTCTGAGCACAATGGCTTTAACGTCCTTGTCATCGGTTGCTTTGCGAATCATCTCGGCGGTAGAAACGCCACCAATTTTTCCAGCGGGTGCGCGACCATCACCAATAGAACCTTGGGCCACCACAACGGCAATGTGATCACCCTTTACTTTAACCGCTTCGGATGCGAGGTACTCTTTCCAGTTGACTTGACGGAATGAATGCGTGTCTTCGTCAGTGGCAACGTCTTTCATGAGTGAATTGCGCAAAGACTCAAAGGTTTGCAAGCCGTCCACCCACTTCCAGTCTAGGGCGAGTTGCGCACCATTGCCTTTCACATGCAAAAGCGCTTCAGGCAGTTGGTCGATGTTTTGAACAATGCTGCCCTTGGGCAGTTGACGAGCTGCTTCAATCCCTTGGGTATAAAGGGACCACAGAGCGTCGTATACGTGCGCCTCAGCCTTTAATGCCTCAGGCGATGGCGCGTTGAGCACATAAGGTTCACCTGCAGACTTGTACTGACCCACGCGAATCAGATTCACTTTGATGCCTAATTTGTCTAGCGCATCTTTGTAGTAATTGCGAGAGCGGCCAAACCCTTCAATCAGAACACCGCCCAAGGGGTGTACCAAAACCTGGCTGGCATGCGCGGCCAAATAGTATTGGCGCTGGTCGTACATGGTTGACCATGCCACCACTGGCTTGCCACTGGCCTTGAACTTTTCAATGGCGCTGGCCGCTTCACGCAAAGAAACCAAACCTCCACCTGCAAAATCATCCAATTTGAGCAAAACTCGATCGATGTTTTTGTCTTTGGCGGCCAACTCGAGGGTCATGGCGAGGTCGCGCAAACGCACGGTATCTGTGACGTCCCCCTGCAAATCTCCCAAAACTTTGTCTTTAAGGCCGCCCGGCGATTCTTCAACCAAAGCGCCCTTGAGGTCGAGCACCAAGACTGTATTTTTATCAAGGCTGACCTTGTCTGCGTACAAAACAAACCAGCCAACGCCAATGGCATAAGCCATCACCAACAAGACCAAACCAATTCGGAAACTCTGCGTCATCCAGTGGGAGACTTTGAGCAAACCGAGCTGTGTGATTTGGACATAATTTTTAATCTTTGCCAGTGCGGTGTTCATTTTGAATCTTCCAAATCTAGAGTTTCAGAAGGTAAATGCCACGCCAATGCCATAGATGGCAAGCACGCCACCCACATGCACATCGCTATCAGAACTTGTGTGAAGTTAGACCCTCGAAGCTCAGTTTGCAGAACTTCAGATGCAAAAATATAGGCAATGGTATGGACCATGAAGACCCCTGCCAGACAACGATAGGCCACCAGATACGCTGAATTTCGAATGCCAATTTGCCTCTCATCTAACAATTCATCTGGTGCATCGGCCACAGAGCGAACAGATTTTCGAATTTGAAAATACAACACTAAGGAGGCGGCTAATAATACAAAGTCTAAATAGGACTTGAGCTTGGGATGAGGCACTAGGACTGTGCTCGACATGGCCACCAAGCACACTACGGTGAACAGCATCAACTTGCGACGATTTTGCTGATTGCGGAAGTAAGACGGCTTGCGATCGTTCAGGCAGCTGACAACTTCATTTCGCGAAACACCTTCAGACCAATAGAACTTATTTTCTTTCTTTTCACTCATTTGAGCTACCTTTAGGAAATGGCTTGATTGAAAACAAACTTTGAACATCCATGTCGAGGACCTGAGAAATTCGGAGCGCCAAAACCAAACTAGGGCTGTACTCTCCGCGCTCTAAGTAACCAATGGTTTGGTAATGCACCCCCACCGATTCCGCCAAGGCTTGGCGACTCATACCCAAAAACTCCCGCCGCTGGGCGATGCGGTTGTAAACTGGAATCTCTTCATTTCTACTCATGAAAATAGTATAAATACTACATAGCATTCATGCAACATTTGTTGCCAAAATCACATTGAAAAGCCGACTTTCAATCAATAAATTCACAATTCAGCATGAACACACGACTTCCATCGCTCTGGCTTTTGCTCAGCTTTTTTTCGCTCGCAGTAGGCGCCCAAACTGTGACCGTCATCACCCAAGCCTCACTTTTGCCTCAACCTGAAAGTGGCAGGATAGAACGATTGGCAAAATTTCCCTCGCAACACGTTGACCCTCGTCATATCGATGTCTGGTTGCCTAACAACTTTGAACAACTTAAAGCAACTGGCCAAAAGTTCAATGTGATTTACATGCACGATGGTCAGATGTTGTTTGATCCCAAAACCACATGGAACAAACAAGCCTGGCATGCAGACCGCGCTGTTTCGCAGTTGATGGCTTCTGGCCAACTGGCACCTACACTTTTAGTTGGGATATGGAACAACAAAAAATTCAGACACAGTGAATACTTTCCCCAAAAGTTCTTACCGCACTTGGCACCCCAAATTCGCGAAAAACTCATTGCAGACGCGCTACAAAACAAACCGCAATCCGATGCCTACCTGCGCTTTATCACAACAGAGTTGAAGCCCTACATTGATGCACGGTACCCCACGCTGAAAGGGCCTGCCAACACCGCCATCATGGGCTCGAGCATGGGCGGACTCATCTCGGTTTACGCCTTAAATGAATACCCGCAAATATTTGGCAGTGCGGCAGGCTTGTCAACACATTGGATGGGCATCGGTGTGCCTAATGCACACATTCCTATTGCCGCCTTCACATACTTGCGCGATCACTTACCCCAGGCGCGAGGTCATAAGATTTACCAAGATCACGGCACACTCGAACTGGATGCCAACTATGCGTCCTATCAGGCATTGGTTAACCAAATTATTCGAGACAAGGGATATGTCGAAAATACAAAACACGCTACCTTTTTGACCCAAGTCTATGAGGGCACTGGACACAATGAAAAGGTTTGGGCTGAGCGACTGACAACACCGCTTCTTTTTCTATTAGGTGGGTCAGTGAGCCCATGAAAATCAGGAAAACAAGAAATAAAACTCCTAATTTTCCGAAGTATTTTTGTGATTCAATACAAAAAAAGTGGATAAAACTGAATTCAGTTTTATTTTCAATCAACAACTTTCACAGATATTTGGAACATGCAAACTATTGCACCGCTTTGGCTTTGGATCACTTTCGTTGCCATTGTTTTAGCCTCTTTGTTCATTGATTTTTGGGTTCTCAAAAAACAGGGATCTCAAGACATGAGCATGAAAGATGCGCTGCGCTGGTCCGTGATTTGGGTTGCCATGAGCTTCTTGTTCAACGGCCTCTTGTGGTGGGCCGTTAAAGACACCAGCGGTTCTATTGAAATTGCCAACGACAAAGCACTCGAGTTTTTAACAGGCTACCTCATTGAGAAGTCTTTGGCAGTCGACAATATTTTTGTCTTTCTGATGATCTTCACCTACTTTGCAGTTCCCTCGCACTTTCAAAAACGAGTTCTCATGATCGGTATCGTTGGCGCCATTGTGTTGCGCACAGTCATGATTTTGATTGGCGGTTGGTTGCTGTCGCAATTTCATTGGATTCTGTATGTGTTTGGCGCATTCCTCATCCTGACTGGCATCAAGATGTGGTGGGCTGCAGGTCAAGAACCCAGTTTAGAAGACAACCCTGCTCTCAAGTTGCTCAACAAACTGATTCCAGTCAGTAAGTCATACGACGGTGAAAAATTTTGGACCATTGAAAACGGTCAAAAAATAGCAACTCCCTTGTTCATGGTCATTTGTTTGATTGCCATTACAGACATCATTTTTGCCGTAGATTCCATCCCTGCCATCTTTGCAATTACCGACGATGCCTTCATCGTATTAACCAGCAATGTGTTTGCCATTTTGGGATTGCGCGCCATGTACTTTTTACTGGCCAATGTTGCTAGCAAGTTCCACTTGCTGAACTATGGCTTGGCTGTCATATTGATATTCATTGGCACCAAAATGTGCTTGGTTGATATCTACAAAGTGCCTGTCGCAGCGTCTTTGGCTGTGGTGGTCGGCATCTTGGCAGCGACCATGTGGCTGAGTGTAAAGACGGCAAAGCCCGAGCCTCATGCGAAATAAAAATCCGCATGAAATACCTACAACTTTTGATTCAACAGTGACTGCATCAATGGATGATTAACTTTGCGCTCTGTACCAATGGCAAAGAAGTGTTCTTTGACGCCGGTACAAGCGCCAAGTCTGCTTACGGGGTAATGCGCTAGCAAGTCTTCGTGCACCCACTCGGCCGCGGGAAAAATACCCATGCCATTGGCACCAAATGTTTTCAGTAGTGCACTGTCTTCAAACTCGCCAACCACGTTGGGCGTAATGTGGTGTTGCTCAAACCACCTGTCCAAACGATCTCGAACTGCGTTGTGAGGCGTCGGTAGCAAGATCGGCACCGATGCCAAACTCTGGGGGAAATGTTGGCGAGCCGCCTTCGCCAATGATTTTGTGCCATACATGGCTATGTCACTGGCACCCAATGCATGACTGTAGAGCTTGATGTTGATGTTGCTGGGGGCAGGACGATCAGACAGAACCACATCCAAGCGGTGCAAAGCCAAATCGCCAAGCAGGTCCTCCAATTCACCTTCATGGCAGGTTAACTTTAAATTCTTGACTGGCATGATGGGCAACAAAAGCCGATGTGCCACCATTTTGGGGAGGCTGTCACAAATGCCAACCGTCAAACGCGCCATAGGCGTGCTGGCGGCATCCCTGACTTGCGATGGCAATGCTTCTCCCAACTTAAAAATAAGATCGGCTTGTTTCATGGCTGCCAAACCCGCTTCGGTCAATACCAAACCCCGTCCTGCAGGCTTTAAAAGCGCAAAGCCCAAGGACTTTTCTAGCTCTCTGACTTGAGCACTGACGGTTTGGACTGCCATGTCCAATTTGTCAGCTGCTTTGGTAATGCCACCCTCTTTGGCGACAACCCAAAAGTAGTAAAGGTGCTTGTAATTGAAGTGGGTACTCATAGCAGGATTTTTAGGATCGTTGATATTGAATTTTCTGCTTTTTTTGAAATGACTGCGCAACTATCTTTGATGACTTGTTGCAACGCAGTCTTCAAAGGAAACAAAATGGATGAAATTCAAACACCTCAGATGACACTTGGCCTTTTGCTCCTCCTAGGCGCAGTGCTCTATGCTGCTTGGTACGAATACAAAAAAAGAAACCTTCACGATGCCAAATTGCTATTGGCTGCCGGCCTGCTAAGTTTGAGCGGATCAGCTGTCGCGTTGCTTGTGTTGTGAATTGAAAGACCCAAAGGGGCGCAAGGGCAAAGAAGAAAAATAAAATAAGCATCAAATATGGTCCAATGTCAGCGTACAAAAAACCAAAGCCTTGATGCAAATCCATAAAAAAATATGTCATAATCGCGTTCTTCGCAATCCTGCCCGGGTGGTGAAATTGGTAGACGCAGGGGACTCAAAATCCCCCGCCGCAAGGCGTGCCGGTTCGTATTTAGCACTGATACTTGCTTTAGCAGTGCTTTATCCTGCAACGCACATCTTGAATGGCTGGCTGTTTGAATTTGCCACCATCAATCAAAACATTTCCTTGATTTATTTACCAGCGTTTTTGCGCCTCATCAACTTGCTGGTCTTAGGCCCTTTGTACGGCACGCTCACCACGGTCCTTGGCGGCTTGTTTCTAATGGGTCATTTTGCACAACCCCTCAATTTGGCAATGCTCAACATTGCCTGTTCAAGCGCCGGCCCCTTCTTGGCACTGATGGGATTCAGAATTTACTTCCAACGACGTGTTCAACTGAGCAATCTCAGAGATTTAGCAGTACTCACTTTGGTTTACTGCATTTGCAACTCTCTCCTTCACCATGCGGCCTGGCTTGTCGCCAAACCTGGCCAAGCTTTCAATGCCCAAGAAGCCGCATGGATGTTCATTGGCGACTTAAACGGTGCACTGCTTGGGGCCTATTTATTTAAAGCCATGATCGATTTCATGGAAAAGCGTGGCTTCAATTTCTCAGGCTCTTCGCAGACCAAAAACTAAGCAGGACCAAGGGCAAGCCCACAGCAAATGTGGCGCGTATGCCAAAGTACTCTGCAACCCACCCCAACAACGGTGGGCCTAGCAAGAAAACGACAAATGAGGTTTGCGCCAAAGCAGCCACATTGACGGCGGCAGGTCGATCGGTGCGTTGGGCTGCCGCAGACATGGCCAATGGAAAAATAGCACTGGTGCCAACCCCCATTAAAGCCAAGCCCAACAGGGCCAGCCATTGCGCATGGGCCCAAGTCACGGCACAGATGCCCAAGCCTAAAATTAAAATCAAACATCTGGCAACTCGAACGGGTTGATACCGTTCGACAAACCGATCGGCAAAAAATCGGACAAATGCCTGGGACGTCGCGCCAGCGGCCACAGCCAAGCCACACATGAAGGGGCTGCTGTTAAAAACGTCTCGCATGTAAATGGCAGACCAATCAATGCCCGCCCCCTCCATCAACATAGCCCCCAATGTCGCTGCGACCAACATCAAAATGGCGGGTGTGGGCCAAGCAAACCTCAGGGCAACTTGATCTGCTTTGTTGTCGTTACTTGGGCGCAAAGGTGCGGGTACAAATTTTCCCAAGAGAACCCACACGAAAAAAATGACCACCCCCAGCATGAGCAGCAAGTGAATTTGTGGCGTCAAGCCCCACTGCGCAGCAAGACCACCTAACAAGCCAGCCATTGCAAAGCCCATGCTCCAAAATGCGTGCGCACGGTTCATGATGCGTCGGCCCATTGAATACTCAACGCGATCGGCCTCCAAATTGACCACCTGTTCTACTGCGCCTATGCAAATGCCTGCAGGCAACAAACTGAGGAACATGATCATCGGGTTGGAAGCCATGGCAGCCAGTGCGTAAAAAACTGCAATGAGCGGCAGGCCAAACCAGAGTATTTTTTGAGCACCGAGTTGATCGATCCAACGTCCGCCAAAGGTCAATGAAATCAGGGTACCGGATGCTGTACCAATCAGTCCTAGGCCCAAGGCACCTTCAGCAACCCCCATGCCTTGCTGAATTTCAGCCATGCGGGGGTAGAGGCCGCCTAAGGCGAATGCATAAAGAAAAAAAGCAGCGAAGACCCGCTGCGATGCACTCAATTGCCACGTCCATGTTTGAAAAAATTTCATTCAAACAAGTTCAAATTGTCGGCCGATGTTTTGACCGCCAAAGACTGCAGCCCATCTTTAACGGTAGGGTACTGCAAACGGATTTTCAACTCTTTTTTGAGCCTGTGATTTTCGAGTCGACGAGATTCGCTCATGAAACTGAGCAACATCAAGGGCAAAGTTTCCTGAGCTTGCGATCGCGCCACACGCGGTGGGCGTCGCAGCCCCATCAAATCGGCCGCCATGTCAAAGTAGTCCCCCATTTTCAAATGGGTGTCATCGCTCACATGGACCACCCGTTGAGGTTTGCCGCGCCAAACAGCAGCCACGCAAGCCCTGGCCAAATCATCTGCATGGATGTGATTGGTAAACACATCGTCCTTCTTTTGTAAAACTGGCGTTCCCTTCATGAGACGCTCGCGCGGCGTACCGTTGGGACGGT
This sequence comes from Pseudomonadota bacterium, assembly GCA_041172085.1. Lineage (GTDB taxonomy): Bacteria > Pseudomonadota > Gammaproteobacteria > Burkholderiales > Burkholderiaceae_C > Limnohabitans_A. The sequence continues at coordinate 17,812 of JBEDKQ010000049.1, forward strand.
CGGGCGCATAGATGCCTGGAATTCGGAGAATGCTGCTACGCACACCCGTTTTACCCAAAAATCGAATGACACGCTCAGCATCCACACGCCGAATGGCCCGTGGGGTGTGAGGGCGCACAGTTTGCGTTTCTGGTACCCAGGCACCCTCACAGTCGCCGTATACGCCGCTGGTTGAACCATAGACCAAGCTCTTGGGCAAACTTCGCTTCTTGAGTGCTCTGATCAAATTCAAGGTACGCGGATCATGCGACCATGTACCGACTCGGTCGGAGGGGGGCGGCGCCAAATGCAAGACCCTGGTAGCCCAGCCAGCCAAACGTTGCAAAGATTCCGGTGTGTCAAGGTTGCCCACCAAAGGCACAATGCCCTTCTCACGCAAATCTGCGCACTTTTCTGGGCTGGAGGTGAGGGCAACCACTTTGGCGCGACCTACCCACTGTTTAGCCGCACGTTGACCCACATCACCACAACCGATGATCAGGACACGCTCTTTTCGAAAGCGGGCGGGCAAAGCGCCCAAAGGGGTTTGGTTTGAAGGCAAAATCAGGGTTTGAAAAATTCAGACCCCTCTAGGATAACGAAAACATGAGCTTCCAAATTACAGTTGAGCCCAGTGGGCGTACTTTTATCGCTGACAGCACAGAAACTTTGTTGGCAGCAGGCATCCGACAAGGGATTGGCCTGCCCTATGGCTGCAAAGATGGCGCTTGTGGCTCTTGCAAATGCAAAAAGATTTCAGGTACGGTCGTACTTGGCGAACACCAGGCCAAAGCTTTGAGCGCCGAGGAAGAAGCACAAGGATTGATTCTGACTTGCTGCGCTACAGCGCAAAGCGACTTGGTGCTTGAATCTCGTCAAGTCACAGAAGAAGGCAGTTTTCCCATCAAGAAAATGCCTGTGCGGGTGGTCAGTCTAGAAAAGAAGTCACACGACGTGATGTCAGTCGTCATGCAATTGCCCGCAACCGACGTTATGAAATTTCATGCAGGACAGTACGTCGAGTTTTTGCTCCGCGATGGCTCACGCAGAAGCTACAGCATGGCCAATGCGCCGCACACGCTCGATGCAGCCGCCCCCAAAATTGAATTGCACATTCGCCACATGCCGGGTGGCAAATTCACCGATGTGGTGTTCAGCACCATGAAGGAAAAAGACATCTTGCGTATCGAAGGCCCCTATGGCAGCTTCTATTTGCGGGAAGATTCACAAGCGCCCATCATTCTGTTGGCATCTGGCACCGGCTTTGCCCCAATCAAAGCCTTGATAGAGCACATGCAGTTCAAAAATATCACACGCCCCGCTACTTTGTATTGGGGTGGCCGCCGCCCTTCCGATTTGTACATGCGCGAATGGGTTGAAACCCAAGTCCAAGCCATGCCCAACCTCACCTATGTACCCGTGATTTCTGATGCGTTGCCAGAAGATGCCTGGACAGGTCGAACAGGTTTTGTCCATCAGGCTGTGTTGCAAGATCACCCAGACCTGAGTAGCTTTCAAGTTTATGCATGTGGGGCGCCGATCGTGGTGGACTCTGCACGCGCCGATTACGTGGGTCAAGCAGGCTTGCCCGAGGAAGCCTTCTTTGCCGACTCATTTACCACGGAAGCCGACAAGGCCAAGGAGTCCTCATAATGCGCCCATCAACCTTTCAGTCAAGACGTGCAGGTTTGGTGCGCGCGTCCCTGCTCGCCATGGCCAGTTTCATCAGCCTGACGGGTACGCCAATGGCACAGACCCTGCCAGTCGCAGCCACACCGAGCAAGCCCATTCGTTTGGTGGTCCCTTATGCGCCAGGTGGCCCAATCGACATCACAGCGCGCGCCTTGGCAGAACGCGTAAAAGACTCATTAGGCGCTGTGATCATTGACAACAAGCCAGGGGCTGGCGGCAACTTGGGTGTGGACATTGTGGCCAAGGCGCCAGCCGATGGTTACACCATTGGCATTGCAGCTGTGGCCACCCACGCCATCAATCCATGGCTGTTTACCAAAATGCCATTCAATGCGGCCACAGATTTTGCTGCCATTACTCAAATGGTTCGCGTGCCCAATGTGTTGGTCATGAACGCTGAGACGGCAACGCGTCTGAAAATCAACACGGTGGCCGATTTGATTGCTTATGCCAAAGCCAATCCAGGCAAGCTGAATGTGGGTTCGGGTGGCAATGGCAGTGCCGGTCATTTGGCCGCCGAAATGTTCAAGCGCGATGCAGGTATTTTTGCGGTACACATTCCATACAACGGTGGCAACCCAGCGCAATTGGCTTTGCTGTCAGGCCAAGTCGATTTCAATTTTGACAACTTGGCCACAGCCGCGCCCAACATCAAAGCAGGCAAGCTCAAAGCGCTGGCCGTCACAACCGCACAGCGCAGCAGTGCATTGCCTGAAATTCCAGCCATGGCCGAAACCTTGAAAGGTTTTGAAGTGGATACTTGGTGGGGCTTGGTTGCGCCTGCAGCCACTCCGCCTGCTGTTATTGCACGCTTGCACCAAGCATTTTCAAGTGCCTTGAATGCGCCCGAAACCAAAACACGTTTTGGCTTGATGATGGCTGAGCCCGTTAGCAACACGCCCGAACAATTTGCCACATTCATGAAACGTGAATTGAGCAAATACGAACCTGTGGTCAAAGCCAGTGGCGCCAAAGTCGACTGATTGAAACAGTCCCCAAAAAATAGGCGCTCAATGAGCGCCTATTTTTATTCGCCCAAGTAGGCAGCCCTTACTTTTGGATCGCTCAACAACTCTTGGCCTGGACCGGTCATCGAGATCAAACCCGACTCCATCACATAACCACGGTTAGCAATGGCCAACGCACGGCTGGCGTTTTGCTCGACCAGCAGCACCGTGACGCCTTGCGCAAACACATCGCGCACCACCTCAAAAATTTTGTCCACCATGATGGGCGACAAACCCATTGAGGGCTCGTCCAGCAACAAGACTTTAGGACGACTCATGAGTGCACGGCCCATGGCCAACATTTGCTGCTCACCGCCCGACATGGTGCCGGCCAATTGGTCTTTGCGTTCACGCAAGCGCGGAAAAGTGTGGAAGACTTTTTCGATGTCGTCTTGAATGGCAGCAGTGTCATTGCGAATGTAAGCACCCATGAGCAAATTTTCGATGATGGTCATGCGGGTGAAAACGCCGCGGCCTTCTGGCACCATGGCCAAGCCTTGTTTGACCAAGTCCCAAGGGCCTTGTCCCACAATGCTCTTGCCCAAATACTCAATGTCACCACTGTGGATGGGCAAGGTGCCCGTGATGGCTTTCATGGTGGTAGTTTTGCCTGCACCATTGGAGCCAATGAGTGACACCAATTCGCCTTCATGCACTTCAAAGTCCACGCCTTTGACAGCCTGAATGCCGCCGTAGGCCACTTGCAGGCCTTTGACTTTCAATAAGGTGGCTGTCATCTCAATGTCCTCCGGTGCCTAAATAGGCTTCGATCACTTTTTCATTTTTCTGCACTTCGGCAGGCGTGCCCTCGGCAATCTTTTTACCGTAATCGAGCACTGTCACGCGGTCGCACAATCCCATCACCAACTTGACGTCGTGCTCAATCAACAAAATGGTGCGGTTGTCTTTGCGAATTTGGTCGATGAGTTCTCGTAACTGGACTTTTTCTGTGGCGTTCATGCCAGCAGCAGGCTCATCCAATGCGATGAGCTGCGGATCGGTGGCCAAGGCACGCGCAATTTCCAATCGACGCTGATCCCCATAGGACAAGGTGCGTGCTCGGAAGTCTGCGTATTTTCCAATGCCCACATAGTCCAGCAGTTCATGCGCACGCTGCGCAATTTCGGCTTCTTCTTGTTTGAATTTGGCAGTTCTAAAAATAGCGCCCAACAAACCAGATGAAGTTCGCACGTGGCGACCCACCATCACGTTTTCCAAGGCGGTCATTTCTGCAAACAACCGAATGTTTTGAAAGGTACGTGCTATGCCTGCTTGTGCCACTTCGTGCACAGCCGTGGGCTGATACGGCTTACCTGCCAACTCAAAGCTACCACTGTCGGGTGTGTACAAGCCCGTGATGACATTGAAAAAAGTAGTTTTGCCCGCGCCATTGGGGCCAATCAGGCCATAGACCTGTCCACGCTCAATGGTCATGTCGACATCAGACAAAGCTTGCAAGCCGCCAAAGCGTTTGGAGATGCCGCCTACTTTTAAAACAGTTTTGCTCATTTGATTTTCAAAGCTCATGTCAGGCTCCCTCTTTGGTTTGGAGGGCTTTGCCGTGTTCGCGCGATGGCCACAAACCGCGAGGACGCATCAGCATGATCACAATCATGGCCAATGCAATCAACAATTGACGCAAGATGGCAGCGTCAATACGACCATCGGTCATGGACTGCAACGGACCGGCCACATAACGCAAAATTTCTGGCAATGCTGACAACAGCACCGCGCCCAAAACCACGCCAGGCAAGTGACCCAAGCCACCCAAGACCACCATGGCCACAATCATGACCGACTCCATCAAGCTGAATGATTCAGGCGAGATGAAGCCTTGAAAACCCGCAAACATGGCACCTGAGACACCGCCAAAGGTAGCGCCCATGCCAAAGGCCATGAGTTTTAAATTGCGCGTATTGAGGCCCATGGCTTTAGCGGCAATTTCGTCTTCGCGAATGGCCATCCATGCACGGCCAATGCGAGAAACTTCTAGGCGATAAGAGACCAAGATGGCCACCAAGACCAAGGCCAAAAAGAGGTAGTAGTAGAGGCTGACCGAGGCAATCTCAAGACCAAACAGATCCAATTTTTTGCCCAAATTGATGCCAAAGAAATGAATGGGATCGATTTGATTCAAGCCCTTGGGGCCGTTGGTAATGTTGACCGGCTGATCCAAGTTGTTCAAAAACACACGAATAATTTCACCAAAACCCAAAGTGACGATGGCCAAATAATCACCGCGCAACTTCAAGGTTGGAGCGCCCAGCAACATGCCAAACAAACCTGCCAATGCAGCCCCTACGGGCACAATAACCCAAAGCGGCATGTGCAAACCGCCAGGGAACATGGCGGCAATGGCAGGGAATGTTTCGAACAAATGCGGCGAGGCCAGCAAGCCATACATGTAGGCGCCAACGGCAAAGAAAGCCACATAGCCAAGGTCTAACAAGCCGGCATAGCCCACCACAATATTAAGGCCCACGGCCAACAAAACATAAAGCAAAGCCATGTCGGCAATGCGAACCCAAGCGTTGCCAAATTGTTGGAGGATGATGGGCAACACAAACAGCAAGACGCCCAACGCAATCGCTTTTGTATTTTTAGAGGCATTCATTTTTTGAACTCCTGATTAAGCGCGATCGGCCACACGTTCACCCATCAGGCCGGACGGCCTTAAGGTCAACACCACAATGAGCACGATGAACGCAAAAATATCGGCGTAGTGACTGCCCAAAACACCGCCCGTGAGGTGGCCGATGTAGCCAGAGCCAATCGATTCGATCAGGCCTAGCAAAATGCCGCCCACCACCGCGCCCGTCAAATTGCCAATGCCGCCAAACACAGCCGCCGTAAAGGCTTTGAGGCCAGGCAAGAAGCCCATGCTGTGATGCACCGTACCGTAATTTGAAGCAAACATGACACCCGCAATGGCAGCCAACACAGCACCGATGATGAAGGTGGCAGAAATAACCATGTCGGGCTTGACGCCCATGAGTGCTGCAACGCGAGGATTCTCAGAAGTAGCGCGCATGGCACGCCCCAGTTTGGTGGCATTGACCAACCACATGAGCACCGCCAAAGAAATGGCGGTAACTCCCAAAATCATAATTTGAGTGGTGCTGATCACCGCACCGCCCAATTGAATGGGGGTGGCAGACAACAATGTTGGAAACGGCTTGTAGTTAGGCTTCCAAATGATCATGGCCAAGGTTTGCAACAAAATACTCACACCAATGGCGGTGATCAGAGGTGCCAATTTGGGGCTGTTGCGCAAGGGACGGTAGGCAATTTTTTCGATTGCAAAATTGAGGCTGGCAGCCACCACGCTGGCAATCACAAGTGAAATCAAGAGCATCAGCCATCCTGGCAAACCGGGCATGGACTCTTGCATCAAAGCGATCACAGACCAACTGGTGAGCGCTGCAACCATCAACACTTCCCCATGGGCAAAGTTGATCAAATTGATGATGCCATACACCATGGTGTAACCCAAGGCGATCAGGGCATACATACTGCCTTGTACCAAGCCGTTGATCACTTGTTGAATAAATACATCCATACCAACACTCCTAAGATTTGGCGCTGTGCGTGCGATTGAGTTCACGCAAACTGGCCATTTTTTCTGCAATTTTCATTTCCAAACCACGTTCGACTGGGCGATAAAAACCCGGCTCGGGCATACCATCAGGTAGGTAATTCTCGCCTGCCGCAAAGCCATCCGTCTCGTTGTGCGCGTATCGATAACCCTTGCCATAGTCCAAGGATTTCATCAATTGGGTGGGCGCATTGCGAAGATGCATTGGCACAGGACGGGTTCCATCCTTCTTCACCCAAGCTTTGGCTTCGTTAAACGCTTTGTAGACCGCATTGGATTTGGCCGCCACGGCCAAATAAATGACGCATTCTGCCAGAGCCAACTCTCCCTCTGGACTGCCCAAGCGTTCATAGACTTCTGCGGCATCTAGCGCCAAACGCAAGGCGCGCGGATCGGCCAAGCCAATGTCTTCTGCTGCCATGCGAATGAGTCGACGCGCCATATATCGTGGATCGGCACCACCATCGAGCATGCGCGTGAACCAATAGAGGGCTGCATCGGGATCAGAACCTCTGACCGATTTGTGCAAAGCGCTGATGGTGTCATAGAACTGCTCACCGCCTTTGTCGTAGCGACGCATGCGCTCACCCAAAACTTTCAAGAGCCAAGCATCTGAAATGCTTTCAAGCTTTTCACGTTGTGCGGCCACGGCCAAAGTTTCGAGGGTGTTCAGTAATCGGCGAGCATCACCATCGGCATAGGCAATGAGGCGTTGCTCGGCATCTGCTGCAATGGGTGCGATGGCGCCTATTTCTAAAGCACGCTTGACGATTTGCTTCAGGTCGTCTTCGTTGAGTGCTTGTAGAACATAGACCGCAGCCCGGGACAACAACGCAGAATTGACTTCGAAGGAAGGGTTTTCAGTGGTGGCACCAATGAAGGTAAACAAACCGCTTTCAACGTGAGGCAAGAAGGCATCTTGCTGGCTTTTGTTGAAGCGGTGCACTTCGTCGACAAACACAATGGTGCGTTGTGGTTGAAGTCCGTTGAGCGCCGCATGTGCTTTTTCAACCGCTTCGCGAATGTCCTTGACCCCCCCCAGGACGGCACTGATGCTGATGAATTGGGCATCGAATGCATCGGCCATCAATCGGGCTATGGTGGTTTTGCCCACACCTGGAGGGCCCCACAAAATGCAACTGTGTGGCTGTCCCGATTCGAAGGCCAAACGCAACGCCAAACCCTCACCAATCAAGTGCTGTTGCCCAATGACCTCGCCCAAATTGCGAGGGCGCAGCCGTTCTGCTAAGGGCTGTTGCAAATGAACGCTGGCGTTCATGGTCGAATCACCTGCGCACCTGAAGGTGCTTTGAATTGAAAAGTGTCGGCCGATAGTTTGAGGTTGACCTCAAAGTTTTGAAAACTCAAGCGCGAAGTTTGACCCAAGCCATCCACGATTTCGAGCACAGATAACAGCGGCGGTACTGCGCCACCTGGCGTTAATTTCAATCCTACACGAATGGTTTGTAAAGCGCCTTCAGATTGTTTGGGTGAGGCCCTGACCCACTGCAAGCCCTCCGAATCGGGTTCTGCTTTGAGGTTGAACTCAGCTTGTAACGCTTTGAGGTCACCCGATGAAGCGATGATGGCAGCAGGCGTTTGACCCAACAATTGGTTTTGTTTGCGAACCGTCACTTGGTTCAAATCGGCGTCGTACAACCAAAGCGACTGGCCATCGGACACCATGGTTTGAACAAAGGGCTTTTGATAGGCAAAACGAAATTGCTGTGGTTTTTGAAATTCAAAGGTGCCAGAAGATGTTTTGCGACGTGGCGCTTGATCGGGCTTGGCAGGTGACGTCACAACTTGCGTGAACTGCGCACGACCGCTTTGGGTTTGTTTAAGAAATTGACCCAAATTTTCTAAGGCATCGCCCGATGTTTGCGCAACGGCAACGCAGGTCATTTGCAAAGCTAAACAACATGCCACTAAAAATTGAACAATGACTTTCATAACAAGATATGACAGCGCAAACAATTATTCGGCGCGCGCAGGCACCAAGATTTCACGCTGACCATTGCTGCTCATGGCACTGACCAATCCCGCTTTTTCCATTTCTTCAACCAAACGTGCAGCACGGTTGTAACCAATTTTGAGATGTCTTTGCACCAAGGAAATGCTGGCTTTGCGATTCTTCAGAACCACTTCGACGGCTTGGTCATACATCGGGTCTTTTTCTGCATCACCGCTTTCGCCATATCCTGTATCCTCGCCATCGGTGGTGCCGCCTTCCAGCACCCCCTCGATGTAATCTGGGTCGCCTTGTGTTTTCAAATAGCTGACCACACGGTGAACTTCTTCATCGCTTACAAAGGCGCCATGAACACGAATGGGGAAGCCTGTGCCCGAGGGCATATAAAGCATGTCACCCATGCCCAGCAAAGCTTCTGCACCCATCTGATCAAGAATGGTTCGGCTGTCAATTTTGCTAGAGACTTGAAAGGCAATGCGCGTTGGAATGTTGGCTTTGATCAAGCCCGTGATGACGTCCACGCTTGGACGCTGTGTGGCCAAAATCAAGTGGATACCAGCGGCACGGGCCTTTTGTGCCAAGCGCGCAATGAGTTCTTCAATCTTCTTGCCGACCACCATCATGAGGTCGGCCAATTCGTCAATGACTACCACAATGTGTGGCAAACGTTTGAGCGGTTCTGGATCATCGGGCGTGAGGCTGAACGGATTCAAAATGAATTCTTCACGATCGGTGGCTTCGTCAATTTTGGCGTTATAGCCAGCCAAATTGCGCACACCCATTTTGCTCATCAACTTGTAGCGACGCTCCATTTCGCCCACGCACCAGTTAAGGCCGTGTGCGGCTTGTCGCATGTCGGTCACCACGGGGGCCAGTAAGTGCGGAATACCTTCGTAAACCGACATCTCGAGCATCTTGGGATCGATCATGAGCAATCGCACATCACGCGCTTCGGCTTTGTAGAGCAAAGACAAAATCATGGCGTTGATACCCACTGACTTACCAGAGCCGGTGGTACCGGCCACCAACACGTGCGGCATCTTGGCCAAGTCGGCCACCACAGGGTTGCCCACAATGTCTTTGCCCAAGCCCATGGTGAGCAATGACTTGGCTTCGTTGTAAACCTGTGAGCCCAAAATTTCACTGAGCTTGATGGACTGGCGTTTGGCGTTGGGCAATTCCAAAGCCATGTAGTTTTTGCCAGGAATGGTTTCAACAACGCGAATGGAAATAAGGCTGAGTGATCGCGCCAAGTCTTTGGCCAAGTTGACCACTTGCGAGCCCTTCACACCGGTGGCAGGTTCAATCTCGTAACGGGTAATCACGGGGCCAGGCATTGCGGCCACCACACGCACTTCCACACCGAAGTCTTTCAGACGCTTTTCAATCATGCGGCTGGTCATTTCCAGCGTTTCTGGCGCCACACCTTCTTGGCGTTGTGTGAGGCTGTCAAGCAAATCGACTTGCGGCAATTTGCTGTCGGGCAATTCGTTGAACAGGGGCTTCTGGCGTTCTTTAACGACGCGCTCGCTGCGGGGTACATCGATTACTGGCGCTTCGATGACCATGGGCGCCAAAGGTTCAGCAAAGACTGGCGCGGCAACGCCTGCTGCGGCAAACAAAGGTTTCTCTTCAAATTCGTTTTCAAACGGATGCAATTGCGGCTCTATTGGCAACTTGGACTGAAGTTGCTCGCGTTCACGCAAAGCTTGTTGGCCCATGGCCAAGTCTTCTTCCATTTCGCGCTTGACTTGACGAGACTGCATCAGCCCATCAATTTTGGCGCCCAGGTTTTCACACACTTGCCCCCAAGAGAACCCAAAAGCCCAGCCCAAGCCCAAGGCCAAACAGGCAAGCTCTAACAAGGTGGAGCCGTTGAAACCCAGCCATTTCTGTGAGAATTGGCCAACAACAAAGCCCAAAGCACCGCCACTGGTGCCAGGCAAAAAAACATCCCATCTTGTGAGACGAGCCCATTCAAGCGCACTGCTGGCGGACATGAGCAGCAACAAGCCAATCCAGAAGACGCTGCGCGTTTTCCAGTTGGCCTCTTCTTCATTCATGGGTGTGGCCAGCGCAGACTCATCATTTCGCAACCATTCGGCCCATGCATTGAGCCATAGACGGCCTAACAGCGCCACCAACCACCAAGCAGAGTAGCCAAAACAAAAATACATGCCATCTGCCAGCCAAGCGCCAACCAAGCCCATCCAATTGACCACAGCACCACCCAAGCCAGAACCCGACCATGAGGGGTCTTTGGGACTGAAGCTGAACATGGCAAGTGCCAAGAACAAGAGCAAGGCAGCGCCTATGAAAAGAACAATTTCTTGCGTAAAACGCATCAATCCAGCGCTTTCAGAAAGCTCGGGGCGAGCGTCGTTGTCTGCGCTTGCGCTAGGATTGGTCAGGGTACGGAGTGAGTAAGTCATGGTCTACCCCTGAAGCTTACCCGATAGACTCTGTCAAACAGGTGTTTGCCAAGCTTCTTACAATGTCGTTTTAGCGTTTTCCCGAATTCAGCAGGTTTGCCCAATATGTCCAACACACTCCCCACCCAACACGCCCAAGTTTTGATTCTGGGTTCTGGCCCTGCCGGCTACACCGCTGCCGTGTATGCCGCCCGTGCCAACCTCAAACCTTTGCTGATTACGGGCATTGCCCAAGGCGGTCAATTGATGACCACCACCGAGGTAGACAACTGGCCCGCCGATGTACACGGCGTGCAGGGTCCCGACCTGATGCAACGCTTTTTGGAGCACGCCGAGCGTTTCAACACGCAAATTGTGTTTGACCACATCAACAAAGTTGACTTCAGCAAACGTCCTTTTACATTGACTGGCGACAGCGGTGTTTACACTTGCGACTCGCTCATCATTGCAACAGGCGCCTCAGCCAAATACTTGGGCATTGACTCTGAAACTGCCTTCATGGGCCGCGGCGTGTCAGGTTGTGCCACTTGTGACGGCTTCTTTTACCGCGAACAAGTGTGCTGCGTGGTGGGTGGTGGCAACACCGCTGTGGAAGAGGCCTTGTACCTGTCCAACATTGCCAGCAAGGTCTACCTCATCCACCGCCGCGACAAGTTCAAGGCCGAACCCATCTTGGTCGACAAGCTGATGGACAAAGTGGCGGCAGGCAAGATTGTGTTGCAAACCTTCCAAACCTTGGAAGAGGTATTGGGTGACGACACCGGCGTCACCGGCGTGCGCTTGAAGTCAACCAAAGACGGCTCCCTGCAAGATTTGGAACTCAAGGGTTGCTTCATTGCCATTGGCCACTCACCCAACACCGATATTTTCCAGGGCCATTTGACCCTCGAAAACGGCTACATCGTGACCCAAAGCGGCCTGAAAGGCTTTGCCACCATGACCAGCGTACCCGGCGTCTTTGCAGCGGGCGACGTCCAAGATCACGTCTACCGTCAGGCCATTACCAGTGCCGGAACTGGCTGCATGGCCGCTTTGGATGCTCAGCGCTTTTTGGAACAAGAAGGCGCTTAATCTGACCTGAAATGGGGTGGTTTTGCACCATCCTGAACCTTGAACAAGCTCAGCTTGGCCATTTTTAAGGCCGTTTTGCTTGGCTTCGGCCCCAAAATCTGTCTATAATCCAAGGCTTTGCTGAGTACTCCCTCTAGGGGCTCTACAAAAAATGGGTTACCGCCACCCTTCTGGCGAGGTGAGGCTGGAGCGCCTTAAGTTGTGCAAGCGGGCTTTATCGCTTTCTTCGCAAAACTGATCAGGCACCAGCTGTATTTAAAGTATCGGAGTGTCCACATGGCACGCGTCTGCGACGTAACGGGCAAAGGCCCAATGGTCGGAAACAATGTTTCCCACGCCAACAACAAAACCAAGCGAAACCGTTGGGTGCGCCTGCGCGTTTCCAGCGCCGCTTTGCGCCTGATCGACAAAAATGGCATTGATGCCGTTCTCGCAGACCTGCGTGAACGCGGTCAAGCCTAAACCCTAACAGGAGCACCATCATGGCAAGCAAAGGCGGACGCGAAAAAATCAAGCTGGAATCTACAGCTGGTACTGGTCACTTCTACACGACCAGCAAGAACAAGAAAACAATGCCCGAGAAAATGTCGATCATGAAGTTCGACCCAAAATGTCGATCATGAAGTTCGACCCTAAAGCTCGTAAGCACGTTGAGTACAAGGAAATCAAACTGAAGTAATTCAGATTGACCCAACAAAAAGCCCGCAATCGCGGGCTTTTTTGTTTCTGGGGTTAATTTAAATGGGGTCAGATCAACATTTATTGGGGCATTCAAAGGGGCTAAAGACTGAGGGGAGCTTCCTCATACTGGGGTACCAGAAATCGTTCAGCCCCCCTCAGTCTTTAGCCCCTTTGAATGGCAATAAATGTTGATCTGGCCCCATTGAAATTCTTAGGCTCTGGCAGCGCGCAGTTGCGTGGAGAAATCGCGTAAGGCGGCGATGCCACTTTCTTCTGCGCGTTTGCACCAGGCTTGCAGGTCGAGGGCCAACTGTTCACGGTTGTGGGACGTGTTGAGCCAAATTTGTCGCAGTTCTTCGCGCATGGCCAGCATCTTGTCCAATACGGGATAGGCCGCCAAGGTAGCGCTTAATGGGGCTTGTGCTTCTGCAGGCACCTTGTCGCCATCACGGTGAATCCAGCGCGCGGCAATTTTCAAAACACTGGCGTCCAGCTTGGCATTGGCCACTTCTTGGCGGAACACACTGCGCATTTGACGTGCGTAACCCGCCATGACTTCATAGCGGTTGGTGATGAGGGCTTCCAAAGTTTTTTCGTCGGCAACGGGGCGCACTTCGCCGTAGGCCAACACGGGCGGTGTTTTCTTCACTGTGGCCAAGCCAAAGAATTGCAAGATGCAGATGTAGAGCCAACCAATGTCAAACTCATAAGGCTTGACCGACAGCTTGGCTGACGTGGGGTAGGTGTGATGGTTGTTGTGCAACTCTTCACCGCCAATGAGGATGCCCCAAGGTGAAATGTTGGCACTGGCATCGTGTGCTTCAAAGTTGCGATAGCCCCAATAGTGCGCAGCACCATTGATGATGCCGGCAGCAGTAATGGGAATCCATGCCATTTGAACAGCCCAGACTGTCAGGCCCAAGAAGCCAAACAATGCAACATCGATGATCAACATCAAGGCAACACCTTGCCACGAAAAACGTGAATACAGATTGCGCTCAATCCAATCGTCTGGCGTGCCGTGGCCATATCGGCTAAGTGTTTCTTTGTTTTTGGATTCTTTGCGATACAACTCTGCGCCTGTCAACAACACAGTTTTGATGCCGTGAATGTGCGGGCTATGGGGGTCTTCGGCTTGCTCGCACTTGGCGTGGTGTTTGCGGTGAATGGCGGCCCACTCTTTGGTAACTTGGCCGGTGGTCATCCACAACCAGAAACGGAAAAAATGCGACACGGCCGGGTGCAGGTCCAAGGCTCTGTGAGCCTGATGACGGTGCAAAAAGATGGTGACGCTGGCAATGGTGATGTGCGTCAGACCCAGAATGACAAACAAAACTTGCCAACCAGAAAAGTCTAAAAGTCCATTGGCCATCCAATTGAGGGTGGCATCAAATGCAGCAGAGTCGATGAACAACATGCAGTCGCTTTCTATGTAAAGATGCCCTGACAGGCAATCCCGTTATTTTAAGATTTTCGGATTCAATTTGAAAGTTAATTCAACAAAGAGCTTCTGAAATGAATTCTTTGGAATTCACTTTCGAACCCAGACGGCCGCAAAGAAACCATCGGTGCCATGTCGATGTGGCCACAAGCGCAAAAATTGACCGCTGCACAAGGTTTGCGCATTGGCCACTTTCAAGCGTGTGAGTTCGTCAAACACAGGCACTTGCACAAAATCGGGGTGCGCTGCCGTAAACGCATTGGCAATGTCCTCGTTCTCTTGAGGCAGCACACTGCATGTGGCGTAAACCAAGCGGCCACCCGATTTGAGCAAGCGCGCTGCACTGTCCAAAATGGCAGTCTGGGTGACCGCCACCGCGGCAATGCCTTCGGGTTTTTGACGCCATTTCAGGTCGGGATTGCGACGCAAAGTACCTAAGCCTGAACAAGGCGCATCGACCAACACACGGTCAATTTTGCCGGCCAAGCGTTTCACACGTTCATCGCGCTCGTGGGCGATGGCAGCAGGATGTACGTTGGACAATTGGCTGCGCGCCAAACGGGGCTTCAATGCGTCCAACCTGTGCGCAGACGTGTCCATGGCATAAAGACGACCGGTGTTGCGCATGGCCGCACCAATGGCCAGTGTTTTTCCGCCCGCGCCTGCACAAAAGTCGACCACCATTTCACCGCGGTGTGCATCGAGCAACAGCGCCAGCAATTGCGAGCCTTCGTCTTGCACTTCGAGAAAGGCGTCGGTTCGCAGGCAATGCCTGCAGCACTGAGTTCTTTTTGAACCTCAGCGCGTTTTTCGTTCAAATCGTTGACACGCAAATCCAAAGTGCCGGGCTCTTGCAGGCTCTTTGCCAACGCCTCAAATTCATTGCCCACTTGCTCCTTAAGCGGACGCGCCAGCCAATCGGGTAAGTTGTGAATGTGCTGTGACATGAGATCGGCAGGCTCGGTGTCGTTCAGGGCACTTTTGACAAAGTCGCGCGGCCCTGCAAAACCCAAAATGGCCAGTCGCCGTTCTTTGGCGCCACTGCCTGAGCGGGCCATGTGTTCAAACAACAACTTTTGACGCAAGACTTTGAACACCGTCTCGGAGAGGGTGGCACGCTCACGCGGACCCAAATTGCGGTTGTCGCGAAAAAAACGAGACACCACCGCATCGGCGGGATGGTTAAATTGAAGGGTGAGCCTGACCAATTCGGAACAGGCGTCTAACAGGGCTTTAGGATGCATAGCCTGTATTGTCCCACTGCCACACACCTTCGAGAGACTTCATGCAAGAAGAAACCTTACCGCCGCTGATCATCACCCGCCCCGGTTACTACCGGCATTACAAAAATTTGCTCTACCAAGTGCTAGGCACCGTGCGTCACAGCGAGTCATTGGAGCCCATGACTTTGTACAAAGCGCTTTACGGCGAACAGGGCATGTGGGTCAGACCGGCCGCCATGTTCAACGAAACCGTGGAGATCAATGGCGTGGTGCAACCGCGATTTTCTTGGGTTGGCGAAGAGCGCCCTGCTATTTGAAAAAAGCCGCCACTGCGGCAGGATACATCAAATGCTCTTGTGTCAAAACGCGTGCTGCTAAATCTTCCGCGGTATCGCCTTGCAAGATGGGCACCACCGCCTGTGCCAAGATTTGCCCATGGTCCAACTCAGCAGTGACTTGGTGCACTGTGGCGCCAGCAAATTTGCAACCTGCATCAAGGGCCCGTTGATGGGTGTTGAGGCCTGTGAAAGCAGGCAACAATGAAGGATGAATGTTGATCAATCGACCGGCGTAATGCGCCACAAAGCCTGGCGTCAAAATTCTCATGAAGCCCGCCAGCACCACCAAATCTGGGGCATGCTGGTCAATGCGTTGCATCAGTGCACCATCAAAAGCCTCGCGTGATTCAAATTGGCTGTGCTCAAGCACTTCCGTTTGAATGCCGGAAAATGTGGCATCCGATCGGAGCCAATCAAGACCCGATGCATTGGGCTTGTTGCTGATCACCGCCGAGACGCGTACACCCAAACGCTCTTGCCAGCGCTGTTGATGCGCGGCTTGAACGATGGCCGCCATGTTGGAGCCGGTTCCCGAAATCAAGATAACGATGTTTTTCACCCTAGGATTATCCCTGCTCTCGGCGCCTAAATAGGGTTTTGTCGCAGCCAAGACAGCGCATTTGCGCACGGTCGTGCTAAAAACGCTCTTTTCATCATTCACTGGCACCGACCGGAGACACACTTCATGGATTTGGCATTCACACCCGAAGAGCTCGCATTTCGCGAGGAAATTCGCGCATGGGTTAAGGCAAATTTACCCGCCGACATTTCACAAAAAGTCCACAGCGCCATGCGCCTCACCCGCGATGACCTGCAACGCTGGGCCAAAATTTTGGGCAAAAAAGGCTGGCTCGGTTGGGGTTGGCCAGAGCAATTTGGCGGTCCAGGCTGGACAGCTGTGCAAAAGCATTTGTTCGAAGAAGAATGCGCCTTGGCCGGTGCACCGCGCGTGGTGCCTTTCGGTCCCGTCATGGTGGCCCCCGTCATCATGGCCTTTGGCAATGCTGAACAACAAAAGCGTTTCTTGCCTGGCATCGCCAGCGGCGAAGTGTGGTGGAGCCAAGGCTATTCAGAGCCAGGTTCTGGCTCCGACTTGGCCTCCCTCAAAACACGTGCCGAACGTGTGGGCGACAAGTACATCGTCAACGGCCAAAAAACATGGACCACTCTGGGCCAATACGGCGAGTGGATTTTCTGCTTGGTGCGCACCAGCAACGAAGGCAAGCCCCAAACTGGCATCTCTTTCTTGTTGATCGACATGAAATCGCCGGGCATCACCGTGCGCCCTATCAAATTGCTCGATGGCGAATGCGAAGTGAACGAGGTCTGGTTCGACAACGTGGAAGTGCCCGCCGAGAACTTGATCGGTGAAGAAAACAAAGGCTGGAATTACGCCAAGCATTTGTTGGCGCACGAGCGCACCAACATTGCCGACGTGAACCGCGCCAAGCGCGAGCTCGAGCGCCTAAAGCGCATCGCCAAAGCCGAAGGCGTTTACGACGACATGCGTTTCCGCGACGAGATTTCCAAATTGGAAGTGGACATCGTGGCATTGGAGATGTTGGTGTTGCGTGTGTTGTCTGCCGAGAAGTCTGGCAAAAACTCCCTCGACATTGCCGGTCTCTTGAAAATAAAAGGCAGCGAAATTCAACAGCGCTACAGCGAACTCATGATGTTGGCGGCTGGCCCCTACAGTCTGCCCTTCATCTTTGAAGCCATGGACGCAGGTTGGCAAGGCGACTTCCCAGGCCACGAGGTGTCGAACGCACCCTTGGCGGCCAACTATTTCAACATGCGCAAAACCACCATTTACGGCGGCAGCAATGAAGTGCAGCGCAACATCGTGGCTCAAGTAGTTTTGGGTTAATTCGTTTAACCGTACAAGGACAGATCATGGATTTCGATT
>JBEDKQ010000050.1:0-20804 GCA_041172085.1 Pseudomonadota bacterium
CTCTAACAGTGCGCGAACTTGAGCGGCCTGTTGCCAACCGTGTTCAATCAGCAACCACCCCCCTGAAACCAGGTGAGGCCTGGCATTTTGAACAATGTTTCGGATGTCGTCCAAGCCATCTTCGCCGCTCACCAAAGCCTCTAAGGGTTCGTGGCGGAGGTTCGAGAGGTGCGGGTCTAGGGCTTCGATGTAAGGTGGATTGGATGCAATCACCTCAAATTCGCCGTTGACTTGGGCAAGCCAATTGCTTTGCACAAAGGATACATCGAGCGATAAATTTTGCGAATTGCGCTGCGCCACGCTCAGTGCATCGGCGCTGGCATCAACAGCCGTCACTTGCGCTCCCAAGTGCTGTGATTTGAGCGCCAGTGCAATGGCACCACTGCCCGTTCCTAAATCTAAGTAGCGTGGTGAGTTGAAGGTCTGTCCGCAGGCCAGGGCCCATGCCACCAGTACTTCGGTATCGTCTCTGGGATCTAAGACACGGTTGTCGATGTGCAAGGTCAGGCCAAAGAATTCTTTTTGGCCCACGATATAGGCGATGGGTTCGAGCTGAAGTCGGCGTTGCACAAAGGCATTGAAGGCAGCCACTTGTGGCGCTTGCACGTCGTCGGTGTCGTGCGCTACCAACCATGCGCGATCGTGCACCGGACGGCCCAGCGCATGCAACAACAAAAGTTGTGCTTCAAGGCGCGGCAGGCCCAGTGCTTGCGCATGCTGAAGACATTGCAATACGATCATGAGGGCAGACTCGACTCCAATTCGGCCAGTTGCTCTGCCTGCCTTGCATTTTGCAAAGCTTGCGTTACCTCTTCTAAATCACCTTCCATGATGAAGCTCAGCTTGTACAGGGTAAGGTTGATGCGGTGATCCGTAAGCCTGCCTTGAGGAAAGTTGTAAGTCCGAATGCGGTCGGACCTGTCACCACTGCCAATCAGTCCCTTGCGCAAGGCCGCATCTTTCGCGGCACGCTCACTGCGCTCTTTTTCCTGAATGCGTGCCGACAACACTTGCATCGCCTTCGCTTTGTTGCGGTGCTGACTGCGATCGTCTTGGCACTCCGCCACAATGCCAGTGGGTATGTGGGTGATTCGAACAGCAGAATCGGTTTTGTTGATGTGCTGACCGCCCGCACCGCTGGCGCGGTAGGTGTCAATGCGCAAGTCGGCAGGGTTGATGGTGACGGCTTGGGCTTCGTCGGGTTCGGCCAGCACAGCCACTGTACAAGCGCTGGTGTGAATTCGGCCCTGCGTTTCAGTGGCGGGCACTCGTTGGACGCGGTGACCGCCCGATTCAAAACGCATGGTGCCAAAGACGTTGTCGCCTTCCATGCGAATGACCACCTCTTTGTAGCCGCCAAGTTCGCTGGGTGATTCAGACATGATCTCGATGCGCCAGCCTTTGCGCTCACAAAATTTGGTGTACATGCGCAGCAAGTCACCTGCAAACAAAGCGGACTCATCGCCGCCTGTGCCTGCGCGAATTTCTAAATACGCAGGGCGCGCATCGTCTGGATCTTTGGGCAACAACATGCGCTGAAGTTCAATTTCCAGTTCTGCCATTTCTTGCTCGGCACTTTGAATTTCTTCATCGGCCATGGCCTTCATGTCGGGATCATCTGTGCTGCTGGCGGCCAATGCCTGACCTGCTTCAAGATCATTGCATCGCTCTTGATACCTCGCGTACCTTTTTGCCACGGCGCTCACATCGGCGTGCTCACGCGACAGTTTTAAAAACTGACTCATGTCGGCCATGATGTCCTCGCGCGATAACAAAAAGTCCAGCTCTTCTAAACGCTGGGCATACCGCTCAAGTTGATGACGTAAAAATGGTTTCATGAGATTTGCAAAAGAGGGAACAAGGCACCGGGCATGGCCCCATGCGGCGCAAGCAAGCGAAAAAGTCGCTAGCGCTCTTTGCGCAAGAAGATGCGCTGGACGGCATGCACCGCACCGGCCATGTGCTCAGGATCTGCCTCTCGCAATTCGGCCAACGCGCCATGCAGCATTTTTTGAGTGATTCCGCGCGACAAGGCCTCCAAGACTTTATCGGGGTCTTCACCTTTGGCCAATAGTTTGCGGGCGCGTGCCATTTCGGCTTCGCGCCATTCGTCGGCTTGCGCATTGAGCTGTTGAATGAGCGGAACGCTGCCGCGCTGAACCAACCAATGCATAAAGCTTTGAACGCCTGCGTCAATGATCACTTCTGCTTCTGCCACAGCGGCTTGTCGGTGCGCCTGTCCGGTCTGAATGACGCTAGCCAAATCGTCAATGGTGTACAAGTAAACGTCTTCCAAAGACTTTACTTCGGGTTCAATGTCGCGCGGTACGGCCAGGTCCACCATGAACATGGGCCGGTTGCGGCGTTTTTTAAGTGCACGTTCTACCGCGCCTAGGCCAATCAAGGGCAGCGTGCTGGCGGTGCAACTGATGACGGCGTCAAACTCATGCAACCGGTCGGGTAACTCGGACAAGCGCATGACTTCTGCGCCAAACTGGCCAGCTAATTTTTCACCGCGGTCCATACTTCGGTTGGCGATGGCCATGCTGCGGGGGTTTTTGGCAGCAAAGTGGGTGACCACCAACTCAATCATCTCTCCCGCACCCACAAACAGCACCTTGATTTTGGTGAGGTCTTCAAACAGCTGACTGGCCAAACGAACTGCCGCAGCCGACATGCTGATGGAGTGGGAGCCAATTTCGGTGGTGGTTCGAACTTCTTTGGCAACGGCAAAGCTGCGCTGAAACAATTGGTTCAAGGTGCTGCCCAATGCGCCAGCTTGGTCTGCGGCACGAACAGCGTCTTTCAATTGACCCAAAATTTGAGCTTCCCCCAAGACCATCGAGTCGAGACCACTGGCCACCCGAAAAGCATGCCGCGCCACATGGCCCTCTTCAAGCAAGTAGGTGTGGGCGCGAAGTTCTTGGATGGAAACACCGCCAGTTTGGGCCAACCACCTTAAAGTGTCCTCTGTGGCCATCTGATCTGCGGCACAATAAATTTCTGTTCGGTTGCAGGTGGACAGAATGGCAGCTTCGGGTTGGCGTTGAGTTTGGGCAGACAGGTTGCCCCGCAGATGATGCAAGGTAGGGGGCAATTGGTCCACGGCGAACGCAAACCGCCCGCGCATATCGAGCGGGGCTGTTGTGTGGTTTAACCCCAATGCCCAAACTGCCATGCATGAATTATAAAACCTTGTGTTGTAACTGAAGGAATTTGATGACTTGGGACGATGTCTTCTGGCATGTGATGAATTTTGTATTGCCCGCTTGGGCGCTATCTTTGGGAATCACTGCCTGGGGCGCGGTTCAATTCAGGCGGCAAGCGCAAATTTCGTGGATTTGGCGTTGTTTGCTCAATGCATTGGCCGGTATGGGCGTGTTAGTGGCGGGCTTGGTACTCACGGGCAACGACGGCAAGATGGCCACCTATGGGGCCTTGGTGCTGGTCTGTGCCACCCTCGAGTGGCTCATGCAAATGCGTTTTAGGCCGCGGGGCTGAACAAATCCACCCGATCGGTGATGATGCCGTCGGTCCCCATTTGCAGCAAGTGTTGGGCAGCCCATTCATCGTTCACCGTGTAACTGAGGCACTTCATGCCCGCTTGGTGCACCGCTTGGACTGTTTCGTGTGTCCACAAAGCGTAGTTGCAGACCACAGCGCTGCATGCCAAGGTTTTTGCGGTGTCTAGCCAACCCTCTGATAAAGCGTGAAGTAGCAAGCCCCTGGGAAGGTGAGGCGCTGCTTGTTGAGCGCCTTTTAAAGATTCCACTTGGAACGAAGTCAGCAAGGGCGGAACTTTCTCGCCTTGCCATAGGCGGGCTGCTTCTTTGGCAACCACTTCACCTGTTTTGTATTCAACGCCGGGCGTCGGCTTGATTTCGATGTTTAAGAAGTAATGGTTGCGGATGCAAAACTGGGCCACATTGGCAAGGGTTGGAAGGGGCTCGCCTGAATAGTTTCTTGAATGCCAACTGCCTGCGTCCAATTGTGAGAGTTTTTGCCAGCTTTGCTCGCCGCCAACGCCTTGCCCGTTGGTGGTCCGTTGCAAAGTGGCGTCATGCATTAAAAACACCACTTCGTCTGAACTCAATTTGGCATCGCATTCGAACATGCGATAGCCGTGTTCTGCACCTTTGCGAAAAGCTGCCAGCGTGTTTTCAGGGGCAATTGTGCCTGCACCTCGGTGGGCAACCCAGCGGGGATAAGGCCAAGGGTGAGCGCTGTGTTGGGTCACAAACGTTTTCCTGTTTCGGCGTTGAAGTGGTGCAAACAGCCTTCTTTGGGGCTTGCATGGAAAGTTTGGCCTGCAGCGGGCGCTGACAAGCTGGCGTCTAAGCGCAAGGTGAGGGTTTCAGAGCCCAAGTGGGCGTGCACCAAGCGCTCGGCGCCCAGCAATTCAACCGTGTCCACTTTCATCTCCCATCCAGAGTTGCTCAGTTCAAGGTGCTCAGGTCGAATGCCCAATAGTTGACCAGCCGCAAGCCCTGGCGCTTGTTTGAGCAAGTTCATGGGCGGTGAGCCAATGAAACTGGCCACAAAAGTGCTGGCAGGGCGGTTGTAGACTTCCTCAGGTGTGCCGAATTGTTCCATGACACCGCCATTCATCACGATCATGCGTTGTGCCAACGTCATGGCTTCAACTTGATCGTGGGTCACGAACAGTGACGTGATGCCCAACTCGCGGTGCAACTTTTGAATTTCCAAACGCGTTTGGGCCCGCAGTTTGGCATCCAAGTTGGACAAAGGTTCGTCAAACAAAAACACTTGTGGTTGGCGCACGATGGCGCGGCCCATGGCCACACGCTGGCGTTGACCGCCGGACAACTCACGTGGCTTGCGTTGCAACAAGTGACCCAGCTCCAAAATGCCAGCGGCTTTGTCGACACGTTTCTTGATGTCTTCCAAGGGTACTTTGGCTATCTTTAAACCATAGGCCATGTTGTCAAACACGCTCATGTGCGGGTAAAGCGCATAGTTTTGAAACACCATGGCAATGTCGCGTTCGGCAGGCTCAAGGTCATTGACCACGCGGTCGCCGATGGAAATGTGACCGCCCGTAATTTCTTCAAGGCCAGCCACCATGCGCAGCAGCGTCGATTTGCCGCAGCCTGAAGGACCCACAATGACCACGAACTCGCCGTCGTTAATTTGGGCATTGAGGTTGTGAATCACAGGCACCGCTTTGGCGCCAGTGCCGTATTCTTTGACGATGTTTTGAAGTGTGATGGAAGCCATTATTTTTCAGTATCAACCAGGCCCTTGACGAACCATTTTTGCATCAAGATCACCAGATCACCACGAGGGCGGGGGGGAGCATGGCCAAAATAGCGGTGGCCATGACGATGTTCCATTCGGTATAAGCTTCACCAGCCAACATGCGTTTGATGCCCATCACAATGGGGTACATGTCTTCATTGGTGGTGACCAAGAGGGGCCAGAGGTATTGGTTCCAACCGTAAATGAATTGAATGACGAACAAAGCAGCGATGTTGGTGGCTGACAGAGGCAGCAAGATGTCTTTGAAGAAGCGCATGGGGCCTGCGCCATCCATGCGTGCGGCTTCTACCAATTCATCGGGTACTGTTAAGAAAAACTGACGCAGCAAAAATGTGGCAGTGGCTGACGCAATCAGAGGCACGGTCAGACCTGCATAAGTGTTCAGCATGCCAAGGTTAGACACCACTTCGTAGGTGGGACTGATGCGCACCTCAACAGGCAGCATCAAAGTGATGAAGATCATCCAGAAGAAAAAATTGCGCATGGGAAAGCGAAAGTAAACCAGCGCAAATGCAGACAGCAAAGAAATGGCAATTTTGCCAATCGAAATCACCAAGGCGCTGATCAAACTGGTTTGCATCATGGGCCAGACCGCTGGCACTTTGCCTCCCAAAGAGGTTTCACCGCCAAACAAAGCAAGTCGATAAGACTCCCAAAAGTTGCTGCCAGGCAACATCGACATGGGAATGCTTCTGGAAATTTGCTCGGCCGTTTGGGTGGAGGCCACAAAGGTGAGGTAAAGCGGAAAAGCCACAATCGACACGCCAAGTAACAAGATGACGTGCGACAGGATGTCTAGGGCAGGACGTCTTTCGATCATGTCAGTACTGCACTTTCTTTTCGACGAAGCGGAATTGCACCACCGTGAGGGCCACCACAATCACCATCAAAATGACCGACTGTGCAGCCGAGCCGCCCATGTCTAACGCTTTGAAACCATCGTAGTAAACCTTGTAAACCAAAATGGCGGTTTCTTTGCCGGGGCCGCCGTGTGTGGTGGCATCAATGATGGCGAAGGTGTCAAAGAACGCGTACACCACATTGATCACCAACAAGAAGAATGTGGTGGGTGACAACAGCGGAAACACGATGGTCCAGAACCGATGCCAAGGCGATGCACCGTCGATGGCAGCCGCCTCAATCAAAGACTTGGGAATGGACTGAAGCCCTGCCAAGAAAAACAAAAAGTTGTATGAAATTTGTTTCCACACCGAGGCCATGACGATGAGTGCCATGGCGTGATTGCCGTTGAGCAAATGATTCCATTCAAAACCGACGGTGCGCAGAAAATACGCCACCACGCCCATGGGCGATGCAAACATGAAAATCCACAACACACCTGCCACGACAGGGGCAACGGCATAGGGCCAAATGAGCAAAGTTTTGTAGAGACCTGAACCACTCACGACACGGTTGGCCATGACAGCCAGAAGCAAAGACACCGACAAACCGGTGCTTGCAACCAAAATAGAAAAGAAGGCAGTGGTTTTGAACGATGCCAAATAATTGGTGTCGCTGAAAAGCCGATCAAAGTTTTCCATGCCCACAAATTGAACCGACCCGCCAAAGGGGTCTTCGGTCAGAACGCTTTGGTAGAGCGCTTGTGCTGCGGGCCAAAAGAAAAACACCAAGACCACCACCATTTGCGGTGCAATGAGCAGCCAAGGTAACCAAGCTGATTTGAAGCGTACGCGCTTTTCCATGGAACTCTTTGTAAAACTTCAGTCAATGTAAAGGACAAAAGCAGAGGATGAATCCTCTGCTTTTGATGGGGCGATCATGTGGCCTTGCAAATCATGTCGCCCATGAGAACGCCTCAGAGTTTACTTGTTGGCTTTTTCGAAACGCTCAAGTTGCTCATTGCCGCGTTTGATGGCGAGGTCCAAAGCTTCTTTGGGTTGCTTCTTGCCACTCCAAACGCCTTCGAGTTCTTCGTCAATGATGGTTCGAATTTGCACGAAGTTGCCCAAACGCACACCACGTGATTTGTCAGTGGTTTTGCGAATCATTTGCGTGACAGAGACATCGGTACCAGGGTTCTTTTTGTAGAAGCCTGATTTTTCAGTGAGCTCAAAAGAGGCCTTGGTGACTGGCAAATAGCCGGTGCGCTGGTGGCTCTTGGCGGCTTCTTCAGGCCTTGACAAGAAAGCAAAGAACTGACCCACCCCTTTGTACTCTTCTGCTTTTTTGCCGCTCATGACCCACAAGCTGGCACCGCCAATGACGGTGTTTTGAGGTGCGCCGGCCACATCGGGGTAGTAGGGAAGCGTGCCAATGCCGTAGGCAAACTTACCATTGCGAACCACGTTGCCGTAAAGGGCGGAAGAGCCTGTGGCCATGGCACATTCGCCAGAGACAAACGTGGCGTCGGCTGCATTGCCGCGACCTTTGTACACAAACAAGCCGCTCTTGGCCATGTTGGCCAAGTTTTCAATGTGACGCACGTGCAAAGGTGTATTGAAGCTCAGACGGGCATCAATGCCGCGCATGCCGTTGCCTTTGGTGGCAAATTCTGTGTTGTGCCAAGCAGAGAAACTTTCGAGCTGGGTCCAGCTGATCCAGCTTGTGGTGAAGGGGCACTTGTGGCCACTGGCTTTCAGTTTGGCTGCAGCCAAAGCGACTTCAGGCCAAGTTGTAGGGGGCTTTTCAGCGTCCATGCCTGCTGCTTTGAAGGCGTCTTTGTTGTAGTGGAAGACTGGCGTTGAGCTGTTAAAGGGGAAGCTCAGCATTTGGCCGTTGGGGGCAGTGTAATAACCCGCGACAGCCGGTACGTAGGCGTTTTGATCAAAGGTGAGGCCCGCATCTTGCATCACTTTGCCAACTGGGACGATGGCGCCTTTGGAGGCCATCATGGTGGCCGTGCCCACTTCAAATACTTGAAGAATGTGAGGCGCGTTGCCTGAACGATAAGCTGCAATGGCGGCTGTCATGGATTCGTCGTAGCCCCCTTTGAAGGTGGGCACAATTTTGTAATCCTTTTGGCTGGCGTTGAAGTCTTTGGCCAGGTCATTGACCCATTCGCCCAAAGCGCCACCCATAGAGTGCCACCACTGAATTTCGGTTTGAGCTTGCGCGCCCACGCTGAAAGCGGCAATGGCCAGCGCGGCCAGTGATTTTTTGTAGTTCATAAGTACTCCTATTGTTGTATCGTCCCATTAACAGAGGGCTGACTTTCGCATGCTATTACAGTGCCATGACTGTTTGGTGACAACCCGGGGTTTCCATGACGAAGCTCAAAAAGGCAGGCTGTCCCCACCCGCGGTGCGTGATTGACCCCCTGCAGTAAAATTGGACCAAATCTCATGAATGCTCCAACCACCCTCCAACACCTGCTCCAAGCGGACGACTCGTCGCCTCGTTTGCGTGAAATTCCCTACAACTACACAAGCTTCTCTGACCGAGAAATTGTGATTCGCTTGTTGGGTTCCCGCGCTTGGGATCTGCTGAATCAACTTCGAGATGAGCGTCGCACTGGCCGTTCTGCGCGCATGCTTTACGAAGTGCTGGGCGACATTTGGGTGGTTCAGCGCAATCCTTATTTGCAAGACGATTTGCTCGACAACCCAGACCGCCGCAAATTGCTGGTGGAGGCTTTGCAGCATCGTTTGGGTGAGGTGCAAAAGCGCCGCACCCCAGATGCCGATGCATTGCGCGATGGTTTGGTGGGCGAGTTGTTGGTATTGGCCAAGCAAGCGGTGACCAGTTTTGATCAAACATTCACGGCCATGGCAGCATTGCGTCGCAAATCGCAAAAGGCCTTGGGCAAACTCACTGCCAAAGACAACATCAAATTTGACGCCCTGTCCCGCGTCAGCCATGTCACAGACGCTACCGACTGGCGCGTTGAATATCCGTTTGTTGTTTTGACCCCAGACACAGAAGCCGAAATGGCCAATCTGGTGAAAGGCTGCTTCACCCTTGGTCTCACCATCATTCCCCGTGGCGGCGGTACTGGCTATACAGGTGGTGCGGTGCCCCTGACCTGGAACAGTGCGGTCATCAACACCGAAAAACTCGAGGCCATGTCTGGTATCGAGATGGTGAAGCTACCCGGGCTTGACAAAGAAGTGCCCACGCTGTGGACCGAAGTCGGTGTGGTGACGCAACGCGTCACGGATGCTGCCGAGCACGCAGGTTGGGTGTTTGCGGTCGACCCCACGTCGGCAGAAGCCAGTTGCATTGGCGGCAACATTGCCATGAACGCAGGCGGTAAAAAAGCTGTGTTGTGGGGTACAGCCCTCGACAACTTGGCCAGCTGGCGCATGGTCACGCCCGATGCGCAGTGGCTAGAAGTGACACGTCTGAATCACAACCTTGGCAAAATTCACGACGTCGAAATGGCCAGTTTCGAATTGAAATATTTCGAAGCCAATGGCACCACGCTGGTTCGTGAAGAACGCTTAGACATTCCAGGCACCGTCTTCCGCAAAGAAGGCTTGGGCAAAGACGTCACCGATAAATTCTTGGCGGGTTTGCCAGGCATTCAAAAAGAGGGCTGTGATGGCTTGATCACCAGCGCACGTTGGGTTTTGCACCGCATGCCAGATCACACGCGCACAGTCTGCATGGAGTTTTTTGGCAACGCCAAGGATGCCGTTCCCAGCATTGTCGAAATCAAAGACTTCATGTTCGCAGAACAAAAGCGCTCTGGCGTTTTGTTGGCGGGTTTAGAACATTTGGACGATCGCTATTTGCGTGCGGTGGGTTACACCACCAAATCCAAACGGGGCGGTTTTCCCAAGATGCTGTTGCTGGCAGACATTGCAGGCGATAACGCCGATGACGTGGCCAAAGCAACATCAGAAGTTGTGCGATTGGCCAATTCTCGCAGTGGCGAAGGCTTCATTGCCATCAGCCCAGAAGCGCGCAAAAAGTTTTGGCAAGACCGCAAGAAAACGGCTGCCATCAGCCGCCACACCAATGCCTTCAAAGTCAATGAAGACGTGGTCATTCCTTTGCCTCGCATGGCAGAGTACACCGACGGCATTGAGCGCATCAACATTGAATTGTCGATGCGCAACAAAGTCAAGTTGTGCAACGAACTGGAGTCGTTTTTAAGCAAAGGTAATTTGCCGCTGGGTAAAGACGAAGACACCAGCGAAATTGCTTCGGCTGAGTTGCTCGCAGAACGTGTTTCGCAGGCATTGGCAGTTGTGCGCGACGTGCGCGATTTATGGCAAGGCTGGCTGCAAGGCGTCGAGTCCTTGTTCCCCCAATTGCAAGACCACACCTTGCGCGCCAGCTGGAAAACGCAAATCAAAGCGCCTTTCCAAACCATTTTTTCGGGCGCAGCGTTCCAACCTATTTATGATGAATGCGTGGCCATTCACAAGCGCGTGCTCAAAGGCCGTGTCTGGGTGGCATTGCACATGCATGCGGGTGATGGCAATGTGCACACCAACATCCCCGTCAACTCCGATGACTACGACATGCTGCAAACCGCACACGAAGCGGTTTCACGCATCATGGTTTTGGCGCGCAGTTTGGATGGTGTCATTTCAGGCGAACACGGCATTGGCATTACCAAGCTCGAGTTTTTGAGCGATGCCGAACTCAAGCCGTTTGCCGATTACAAACAACGCATTGACCCAGAAGGCCGCTTCAACAAAGGCAAGTTGATGCGCCATGTGGCGGGCCCTGAAGGCATGGACATTCAGGCCGATTTGACCAATGCTTACACCCCCAGTTTTGGATTGATGGGCCACGAGTCGCTCATCATGCAACAGTCAGACATTGGCGCCATTGCCGACAGCGTCAAAGATTGTTTGCGCTGCGGCAAGTGCAAACCAGTGTGCGCCACGCATGTGCCCCGCGCTAATTTGTTGTACAGCCCACGCAATAAAATTTTGGCCACGTCCTTGTTGGTGGAAGCTTTCTTGTACGAAGAGCAAACCCGTCGTGGGGTGTCTATCAAGCATTGGCAAGAGTTTGAAGATGTGGCCGATCACTGCACGGTTTGTCACAAGTGCCTAACACCATGCCCAGTCAAAATTGACTTTGGCGAAGTGTCCATGAACATGCGCAACTTGCTGCGCAAAATGGGCCAAAAATCTTTCCGACCTGGCAATGCCGCAGCCATGTTCATGCTGAACGCCACCAACCCTGAAACCATCAAGTTGGCGCGTGCTGGCATGGTCGGTGTCGGGATGAAGGTGCAGCGTTTTGCGCACGATTTGCTCAAAACATTTGCGCGCAAGCAAACCAAAGCACCGCCTGCCAGCATTGGTACGGCGCCCATCAAAGAGCAAGTCATTCACTTTATCAACAAGAAGATGCCAGGCGGTTTGCCAAAGAAAACGGCGCGCGCTTTGCTCGACATCGAAGATCAAGATTACGTGCCGATCATTCGCAACCCGAAGGTCACCACACCCGAAACTGAGGCAGTGTTTTATTTTCCTGGTTGCGGTTCAGAGCGATTGTTCAGCCAAGTGGGCTTGGCCACGCAGGCCATGCTGTGGCATACCGGTGTTCAAACTGTTTTGCCCCCAGGCTACTTGTGCTGTGGCTATCCGCAAAAGGGCAGTGGTCAGTTTGACAAGGCCGAGAAAATCATCACCGACAACCGTGTGTTATTCCACCGTGTGGCCAACACCCTGAACTACCTTGACATCAAAACGGTGGTGGTCAGTTGCGGTACGTGTTATGACCAATTGCAAGGCTATGAGTTCGACAAGATCTTTCCGGGCTGCCGCATCGTCGACATCCACGAGTACTTGCTTGAGAAGGGTATGACGCTGACCAACAACGGCGCCTACCTGTACCACGATCCTTGCCACAGCCCCATGAAGTTGCAAGACCCCATGAAGACCGTCAAATCTTTGTTGGGTCCGCAAGTACTCAAGTCTGATCGTTGCTGCGGAGAGTCTGGAACCTTGGGCGTGACACGACCTGACATTGCCACGCAAGTTCGTTTCCGCAAGGAAGAAGAAATTCGCAAGGGCGAAACTGAAATGCGTGACTCTGGCATGGTGGGCGCCAAAGACAACCTCAAGGTGTTGACCAGCTGCCCAAGCTGTTTGCAAGGTTTGTCGCGCTATGGAGACGATCTGCAAAATGGCTTGCTTGAGGCCGATTACATCGTGGTGGAAATGGCCAAACACATCTTGGGCGAGCAATGGATGCCAGAGTATGTCGCCGCTGCCAATGCCGGTGGCATTGAACGCGTGTTGGTTTAAAGAAAGTATCGAATGGCTGGATTGACTGCAGGGGCGCCAACGCCAGAGGCCTTGACCCTACATGGCCAAAGCCGGGCTTTGGAAATCAGTTTTTCGGATGGCAGAACATTCCGAATTCCATTTGAGTTGATGCGTGTTTACTCCCCATCAGCCGAAGTTCAAGGGCACGGTCCTGGCCAAGAAGTGTTGCAAACAGGCAAGCGCGAAGTCGACATTGTTGAGCTGGCGCAGGTTGGCAATTACGCAGTGCAACCCACGTTTTCTGATGGTCACAACAGTGGTATTTTTTCTTGGGATTACTTGTACCACCTAGGGGCCGACCAGGACCAACTTTGGGCCGAATACAACCAACGGTTGCAAGCTGCTGGTGTGCAACGCGACGACCCAATGCCCCTAGCGGCTGGCGGCGCCTGCGGCCATTCACATTGAGAGACAAGCAAGCATGAGCTCGACCCATTTCGGTTTCAAAACCGTCGACGAAAAAGAAAAAGCCAAACACGTTCGAGGCGTCTTTGATTCTGTTGCCTCTAAATACGACGTCATGAACGATTTGATGTCAGCCGGACTGCACCGAGTTTGGAAGGCCTACACTGTTCAAGTGGCCAACTTGAAAGAGGGCGATCAGGTGTTGGACATCGCCGGCGGTACGGGCGATTTGTCTTTGGCTTTTTCTAAAAAAGTAGGGGCAACAGGTCGTGTGGTTCACACCGACATCAATGAAGCCATGCTGCGGACCGGTCGTGATCGTCTGGTGAACCTTGGCGTGCTCTTGCCAACTTTGGTGTGTGACGCCGAAAAGTTGCCTTTTCCCAACAATCATTTCAACGTGGTCAGTGTGGCGTTTGGTTTGCGCAACATGACACACAAAGATTTGGCTTTAAAGGAAATGTGCCGGGTCTTGAAACCCGGTGGAAAATTGCTTGTTTTGGAGTTCTCCAAAGTGGCCAAGCCTCTTGAAAAAGCCTACGACTGGTACTCCTTCAATGTGCTGCCCAAGCTGGGCAAATGGGTGGCCGGTGACGATGCCAGTTATCGTTATTTGGCAGAATCCATTCGCATGCATCCAAGCCAAGAAGAGCTGAAAGCCCTTATGAAAAATGCCGGATTTGGCCATGTGGAATTTCACAATTTGAGTGCAGGGGTGGTAGCCTTGCATGTCGGCATTAAATGTTGATGGCTTTTTCTGATTTTCGGAGACACAGTGAATAAATTTCTCAGCATCGTTTTCACCTTGGTTTTGACGTTCGGCGCCTTAGACGCCGATGCTGCGCGCCGCATGGGCGGCGGTAAGTCTGTGGGTCAACAATCTAACAACGTAACGCAGCGCGAGGCGGTCAAACCTGCCGCGCCCGCTGCACCTTCGCAGGCCGCTGCGCCTGCCAAACCCGCTACGCCTGCTGCTGCGCCAGCTGCAGCTCCTGCCAAACGGCCGTGGGGCGCCATGCTGGGTGGCTTGGCCGCAGGTCTGGGATTGGCTTGGTTGGCTCACAGTCTGGGTATGGGCGAAGCCTTTGGCAACATGCTCATGTTTGCGCTGTTGGCCATGGTGGCTGTGGGTGTGATTGGTTATTTCTTACGCTCACGCAAAAACAATTCGGCAACGCAACAAGGTGGTTTGGCTTACCAAGGTGCTGGCCAAAGTGCTGAAACGCCTGCCACCTTGCGTCAGTACAACCCTGAAAAAGTGGGCAACGACGCTTCTGCTCGCCCTTGGGAAAACCAAAACACAGCCTTCGACAGCACGCCCCAAGCCAACCCACAAACAGGTGGCTCCATGATTGGCTCGGCCATTGGTAGCGCTGCACCCAGCGCGCTTCAAGGCTCACAAACCTGGGGTGTGCCAGAAGGCTTTGACAGCGAAAATTTTGTAGCCGCTGCCAAAAAGAATTTCATCACCTTGCAAGACGCATGGGACCGTGCCGACATGGCCTCATTGCGTGCCATGATGACCGACAGCATGCTGTCTGAAATCAAGAGCCAATTGACCGAACGTGAAGCCAACTTTCCGGGCCAACCCAACAAAACAGAAGTGGTCAACTTGGACGCTCAATTGTTGGGCATCGAAGAGTTGCCAGATGTTTACATGGCCAGTGTTGAGTTCAATGGTGTCATTCGTGAAGAGGCAGACGCTGCGCCAAGCCCCTTCCGTGAAGTTTGGAACATGACCAAACCGAAAAATGGCAACAGTGGCTGGTTGGTTGCAGGTGTTCAAGCCCTGCAATAATTTCTCGCCTATCTTGCTAGAACTACTGGCATAAGCCGGCCTTTCGGGAATAATTGGGGACTATGGCAACACAGTCCCCTTTTTCTTTGGTGAGCGATGCACTCACACAATTTGCAGCGCAAACCCAGCCCCCGGCCTGGGTTGTTGACGAAACGCTCAATCGCGTCATTTTGTTTTTGAACCACGTCATCAGCCGTGAGCCTGAAGCCCAAAGCCGGTTGGCTCGTCAAAAGGGTCGCTGCATTCAACTGCAATGGCAAGACAAACTCATCCAGTTATCACCTACCCCTGCAGGATTGTTCGAGCGGGTGAGTGGACAAACCACAGATTTAAAACTCACACTCACAGATACGTCGCCCTTGGTCATGGCTTCGGCTGTCCTCAAGGGTGAAAAACCCGGTGTGCACATTGAAGGTGATGTTCAGTTGGCAGCAGAAGTCAATTGGCTCATTGATCATGTGCGTTGGGACGTAGCAGAGGATCTGTCTGGGTTCATTGGCGATGCGGCGGCTCACACAGTGGTGGGTATGGCCAAACAAGCTGTTCAGGCCATGCGGCAATTTGCGCGCAAGGCGGCGCCTGCCCCAGATCTTTACAAGGCTGCACCATGAACCGATTTTTTCGGGGCGCTTTCATTGTTTGGACGGTTTGGCGCTATGGCTTGCACGAGTTGGTTTTGTCCAACTTCAAACAGCCTTTGCTCAAAGTGCTGTCTCGTATTCTCAGTTTGGGCCGAACGCACACGCAGCCACGGGGCGAGCGTTTGCGCCTTGCGCTTGAAGGCTTAGGTCCTATTTTTGTCAAGTTTGGTCAGGTCATGTCAACGCGGCGTGATTTATTGCCAGAAGACATCGCCGAGGAGCTGGCCAAGTTGCAAGACCGTGTGCCGCCTTTCAGCGCCAACATAGCAGTGGCCACCATTGAACGCGCATTTGGCCGTTCGGTTTCCGAGATATTTGAAGAATTTGACCATGTGCCTGTGGCCAGTGCCTCCATCGCGCAGGTTCACTTCGCTTTGCTAAAAGACAAAGAAGGCAATCTGCAAGAAGTGGCCATTAAAGTTTTGCGTCCCAACATGTTGCCCGTGATCGACAAAGACTTGGCTTTGATGCGCATGATGGCAGGCTGGCTTGAAAAACTCAGTGCTGATGGCAAGCGTTTGAAGCCTCGTGAAGTGGTCGCTGAATTTGACAAGTACTTGCACGATGAATTGGACTTGGTGCGCGAAGCCGCCAACGCCGCTCAGTTGCGTCGCAACATGCAGGGCTTGGATTTGGTGCTGATTCCCGAAATGTATTGGGATTACTGTCACCCCGAAGTGATTGTGATGGAGCGCATGAAGGGTTTGCCCATCAGCCAAGTGGATGCCTTGCGCGCGGCCGGTGTAGACATTCCCAAGTTGGCCCAAGACGGTGTCACCTTGTTTTTCACGCAGGTTTTTCGGGATGGATTTTTCCACGCCGACATGCACCCAGGCAACATTCAAGTGAGCATCGAGCCCGAAACTTTGGGGCGTTACATCTCGCTCGATTTCGGCATTGTGGGCACTCTGACTGAATACGACAAAGAATACTTGGCGCAAAACTTCACGGCCTTTTTTCGCCGCGATTACAAGCGCGTGGCCGAACTGCACATTGAGTCTGGCTGGGTCCCTGCAAGCACGCGTGTCGATGAGCTCGAGTCGGCCATTCGGTCTGTCTGTGAGCCGTACTTTGATCGCCCCCTTAAAGAAATTTCATTGGGCATGGTTTTGATGCGGCTGTTCCAAACCTCCCGACGCTTCAATGTTGAAATTCAACCGCAATTGGTTTTGCTGCAAAAAACTTTGCTCAACATTGAAGGCTTGGGTCGTCAACTCGACCCCGAGCTCGATTTGTGGAACTCAGCCAAGCCATTTTTAGAGCAATGGATGCTCGATCAAGTTGGCCCCAAACGGTTTTTCAGCCAGCTACGAGATCAAGCCCCTCAGTACGCCAAGCTATTGCCGCAACTGCCGCGCTTGATGGCTGATTATTTGAAACAATCCAATGCCACGGCGCATGAACGCAACCAGTTGGCAGCTTTGTTGGCCGAACAGCAGCGCACCAACCGCTTGCTTCAGGCCATTGTGTATGTGGTCATTGGTTTTGTGTCCACCCTCATCGTGCTACAAGCATTCGAAAGATTCCATCAAATCTAAGGAGCCTTGCTGTGTTGTTGACTTTGGTCATTGCTTATTTACTCATCACCATTGCCATTGGTTTGGTTGCCGCTAAACGCGTCAAAAACTCT
This sequence comes from Pseudomonadota bacterium, assembly GCA_041172085.1. Lineage (GTDB taxonomy): Bacteria > Pseudomonadota > Gammaproteobacteria > Burkholderiales > Burkholderiaceae_C > Limnohabitans_A. The sequence continues at coordinate 16,951 of JBEDKQ010000050.1, forward strand.
GCTGACTTTGCCATTGCAGGCCGTCATTTGCCTCTGGCCATGATTGTGACCACCACCTTTGCGACGTGGTTTGGATCGGAGACAGTGCTCGGCATTCCTGCCAAGTTTGTCAACAGTGGTTTGAATGGCGTGGTCGAAGATCCGTTTGGAGCGGGCAGTTGTTTGATCTTGGTGGGTTTGTTTTTTGCTGGCAAGTTGTACCGCATGAACTTGCTCACCATCAGCGACTATTACCGCGAGCGTTATGGCCGCACTGTGGAGGTGCTGTGCTCTGTCATCATCATGGTTAGTTATTTGGGCTGGGTTTCTGCCCAAGTGACGGCTCTTGGATTGGTGTTCAATTTGTTGTCGGGCGGTGTGGTCAGCATGCCCATGGGCATGGCCATTGGCGTTGTTTCTGTGCTGGCTTACACCCTGTTTGGCGGTATGTGGTCGGTGGCCATCACAGACTTTATTCAAATGATCATCTTGGTGGTGGGCTTGGCCACGCTGGCCGTGTTTGCGGGCAATCAGGCTGGTGGCGCAGACAAGGTCATTGCATTGGCCGTCAGCCAAGACATGTTCAAGTTCTTGCCCGAGCCTGAGCTCAAAGAAATTTTGTTTTTTGTGGCGGCTGCCATCACCATCATGTTTGGTTCTATTCCGCAACAAGACGTTTTTCAGCGTGTGATGTCGGCCAACAGCCTGCATGCGGCCACCAAAGGGCCCATCATTGGCGGAATCTGCTACATCTTGTTCGCTTTTGTGCCTATGTTCTTGGTGGTCAGTGCCCTCATCATCATGCCCGAAAAGGCGGCGCAACTCATTCAAGAAGATCCGCAAAAGGTTTTGCCAACCTTGGTGATGGAGCAAATGCCCTTCATCATGCAAGTCTTGTTTTTTGGGGCATTGTTGTCTGCCATCAAGTCATGCGCTTCGGCAACTTTGCTGGCACCCAGTGTCACATTCACTGAAAATATTTGGCGTCAATTTTTTCCGCACCAAAGCGACAAGCAGGCCTTGTTGGCCATGCGAATCACTGTCTTGGTTTTCAGTGGTTTGGTACTGGCTTACGCCATTGCAATGCAAGGTAGCTCCATTTACGAAATGGTTTCAGGTGCTTACCAGGTAACGTTGGTGGGGGCATTCATCCCTCTTCTGTTTGGTTTGTATTGGTCCAAAGCCACGACGCAAGGCGCTATTTTTGCCATTGTTTTGGGCTTGTTGGCATGGCTTTTATTTTTGGTTACACCGGCTGGAGAAGAGTTTCCAGCTCAATTGGCGGGTGTTTTGGCCAGCTTGACAGGCATGTTGGTGGGCTCTTTGGGCCCGCAAGCGCTCAGAAACAAGCATGGGTCACACCATTCATTGGCAGGGAGCCGCCTATAATTGAGGGTTTTGTGAATTCCACGCGAGAACCTTCAACATGCCCATTTACGCTTATAAGTGCGATTCCTGTGGCCATGCCAAGGATGTATTGCAAAAAATGTCAGATGACCCTCTGACAAAATGCCCGTCCTGTGGTGCGCCAACTTTCAACAAGCAGCTGACAGCCGCAGGTTTTCAGCTTAAAGGCAATGGCTGGTACGCCACCGACTTCAAAGGCGGCGCTGCCAGCACGTCTGCGCCCGCTGTAGCCGGAACCGGAACGGCTGCAGGTGCGGCGTCAACTTCCTCCGACGCAGGCGGCTCAAGCCCGTCTGCCGTACCCAGTGCCACAGCAGCGCCAGCGGCTTGCGGTGCTTCATGCGCTTGCCACTGAGACCTGCCGAATGAACTTGAAACTCCGTCATTACTTCCTGACCGGCATGCTGGTTTGGTTGCCCATGGGCGTCACTGTGTGGCTGCTCACTTGGCTGGTTGGCACCATGGACGGTATCTTTTTGGCTGTGTTGGGCGCGCTAGACGCCATCATCCCAGGCATGCACGCCATTGCTGTGTCTTTGCGCAACGTGCCAGGTTTGGGCGTCGCACTGGTGGCCTTGGTCATTTTCGCCACGGGTGTGTTTGTGGCCAATATTTTTGGCCAATGGTGGCTCAGGCAATGGTCACGAGTGATCACCCGCATTCCGGTGGTTAACAGCATCTACTCTAGCGTCAAGCAAGTGGCAGACACTTTGTTTTCTGGCAGTGGCAATGCATTTTCCAAAGCTTTGTTGGTTCAGTACCCGCACCAGGGATCTTGGACCATTGCATTTTTAACAGGCGCCCCAGCCGGTCAAGTGGCCCAAAACTTACCCAACGACTGCGTGAGTTTGTATGTGCCCACCACACCCAATCCCACGTCGGGTTTCTTTCTCATGATGCCCAGGGCCAATGTGGTCGAGTTGGACATGAGTGTGGATGACGCGCTGAAGTACATTATCTCGATGGGGGTTGTGGTCCCAGGCGGCCCCAATGCTTTGCCGACCAAAGCCAACGCCACCAAAGCAGTTTGAATTGGCTTGAAGCCAACTGATTTTTCCAATTGAAAGAATTTTTCCCATGTCTATGCGTTCACACTACTGCGGTCTTGTCACCGAAGCCCTGATGGGCCAAACCGTCACTTTGTGCGGTTGGGTCAATCGCCGTCGTGACCACGGTGGCGTGATCTTCGTCGATGTGCGCGACCGTGAAGGTTATGTGCAAGTGGTGTGCGACCCCGATCGCGCCGACATGTTCAAAACCGCAGAAGGCCTGCGCAACGAGTTTTGCATTCAAATCAAAGGCTTGGTCCGTGCGCGCCCAGAAGGCACCACCAACGACAACCTCAAAAGCGGCAAGATTGAAATTTTGTGCCATGAGTTGACGGTGCTCAACCCGTCCGTCACGCCGCCTTTCTTGTTGGACGACGACAACTTGTCCGAAACCACACGCCTCACACACCGCGTGCTGGACCTGCGCCGTCCTTACATGCAAAACAACCTCATGCTGCGCTACAAAGTGGCCATGGAGGTGCGCAAGTTCTTGGACGAGAACGGCTTCATCGACATCGAAACGCCCATGCTGACCAAGAGCACGCCCGAAGGCGCACGCGATTATTTGGTGCCCAGCCGAGTGCATGATGGCCAGTTTTTTGCGTTGCCCCAGTCGCCCCAGTTGTTCAAGCAATTGCTCATGGTGGCCGGCTACGACCGTTACTATCAAATTACCAAGTGCTTCCGCGACGAAGACTTGCGTGCCGATCGTCAGCCTGAATTCACGCAGATTGATATTGAGACGTCCTTCTTGGGCGAGCAAGAAATCCGCGACATGTTCCAAGGCATGATCAGCAGCGTGTTCCAGAAAGTTTTGAACATCGACTTGGGTGCATTCCCTGTCATGGCCTACTCTGAAGCCATGCACCGCTTTGGCTCTGACAAACCTGACTTGCGCGTCAAGTTGGAGTTCACTGAATTGACCGATGTCATGGGCGATGTCGACTTCAAAGTATTCAGCACGCCCGCAACCACCCCCGGTGGCCGTGTGGTGGCATTGCGCATTCCCGGTGGCTCAGAAATTAGCCGCGGCGAAATCGACGGTTACACCGAGTTTGTCAAAATTTACGGCGCCAAAGGTTTGGCCTGGATCAAGGTCAACGAAGTGGCCAAGGGTCGTGACGGTTTGCAAAGTCCTATCGTCAAAAACTTGCACGATGCGGCCATTGCCGAAATTTTGAAACGCACCAACGCGCAAGATGGCGACATCTTGTTCTTTGGCGCCGACAAAGCCAAAGTGGTCAACGACGCCATCGGTGCCTTGCGCCTCAAAATTGGCCACAGCGAGTTTGCCAAAAAATCTGGTTTGTTCGAAAACCGTTGGGCCCCTATGTGGGTGGTCGACTTCCCCATGTTCGAATACGACGAAGAGTCACAGCGTTACACCGCTGTGCACCACCCCTTCACAGCGCCCAAAGA
>JBEDKQ010000051.1:0-17188 GCA_041172085.1 Pseudomonadota bacterium
TTTCTTGCGTGAGCGATTCCATCATGTAGCTACCGGCCCAGGGGTCGATCACATTGGTGATGTGCGTTTCTTCTTGAATGATCAGCTGCGTGTTGCGAGCAATGCGCGAGCTGAACTCGGTAGGCAACGCAATGGCTTCGTCAAAGCTGTTGGTGTGCAAAGACTGTGTGCCGCCAAACACGGCAGCCATGGCTTCAATGGTGGTGCGCACTACGTTGTTGTAAGGATCTTGCTCAGTAAGAGACCAGCCAGAGGTTTGGCTGTGCGTGCGCAGCATGAGGCTCTTGGGATTCTTGGCGTCAAAGCCCTTCATGATGCGGCACCACAGCAACCGCGCTGCGCGCATCTTGGCAATTTCCAAATAGAAATTCATGCCCACGGCCCAGAAGAAGGACAAGCGGCCTGCAAAATCGTCCACGTCCATGCCTTTGGCAATGGCGGTTTTCACATACTCTTTGCCATCGGCCAAAGTGAAGGCCATTTCAAGCGCCTGATTGGCACCCGCCTCTTGCATGTGATAACCCGAAATAGAAATTGAGTTGAACTTCGGCATGTTCTTGGCCGTGTACTCAATGATGTCGCCAATGATTTTCATCGACGGCTCGGGTGGGTAGATGTAGGTGTTGCGCACCATGAACTCTTTCAGAATGTCGTTCTGAATGGTCCCCGACAATTTGTCTTGGCTGACGCCCTGCTCTTCTGCGGCCACCACATAGCCGGCCAAAACAGGCAACACGGCACCGTTCATGGTCATGGACACAGACACCTTGTCGAGGGGAATCTGGTCGAACAAAATCTTCATGTCTTCGACAGAGTCGATGGCCACGCCGGCTTTGCCCACATCGCCCGTGACGCGAGGATGGTCAGAGTCGTAACCACGGTGCGTGGCCAAGTCAAAAGCCACAGATACGCCTTGACCGCCTGCTGCCAAAGCCTTGCGATAAAACGCATTGGATTCTTCGGCCGTAGAGAAACCAGCGTACTGACGAATGGTCCAAGGACGCACGGAATACATGGTGACTTGAGGGCCACGCAAGAAGGGCTCAAAGCCTGGCAAGGTGTTGGCGTAAGGTAAAGCGGCGGTGTCTTCGGCCGTGTACAAAGGCTTGACCGAAATGCCGTCAGGCGTTTTCCAATTGAGGGCTTCGACATTGCCACCGGGCGCCGACTTTTGTGCGGCACGCATCCAATCTTCGAGTTGGGCGTTCTTAAATTCGTTCTTCGGCTGGGTCATGTCGCGGGGTCCTCAATATGATTCATAATTATTGATGCAAAATATTGTACTTGCCTTACAATCCGCAAAACGACCCACTTTAGGTCAAATTTCAGTCAAATTTCACGATTTAGCCACCATGTCTGCCTTGTCCGCTGTTCCATCCCTGGCGCCCCGAGCGCTTTATGAAGAAGTTGCCGAACTGATTCGGCAGCGCATCTTCAGCCGCGAGCTGGAACCTGGTAGCTGGATTGATGAGCTGCAAATTGCCAAGGCTTATGGCATCAGCCGTACGCCTTTGCGTGAAGCTTTGAAGGTATTGGCCGCAGAAGGCTTGGTCACCATGAAGGTGCGCCGCGGTGCTTATGTGACAGAAGTTTCAGAAAAAGACCTGCGCGACGTGTACCACTTGCTCAGCCTTTTAGAGAGCGACGCAGCCGCTGTGGTGGCCCAAACCGCCTCCCCCGCTGACCTGAAAAAACTGCAATCACTCCATTCAGAGCTAGAAGCCGCTGGCAAACCTGGCAAAGAGAAACACGACAAATTCTTTGAAGTGAACGAAGCATTTCACATGTGCTTGCTCGAACTGTCACAAAACAAATGGCGCGACCAAATGGTGGCCGACTTGCGCAAAGTGATGAAGCTGAATCGGCACAACTCTTTGTTTAAAACGGGCCGCATTACAGAATCATTGGCTGAGCATCAGGCCATCATGGCGGCCCTGAATGCCAAGGATCCAGTCACCACGGCAGCACGCATGCGTGAGCACTTTGCCAATGGTCTGACGGCTGCTAGCGCAACGCCGACCTGATCAATTGGCATTCGAAATTTCAAATGCCTGCCATTAAGCAGGCACTTCAGCGCCTCTGGCCAACGCCTCGCGGGCAATGGCCATCACCTCGCGTGGTGGCAGAGGCTTGAGTTTGTGATTGCTCCAAACCTGACGCCACAGACGCCCGCCTCGTTGGCCATGGTAAAGCCCCAACATATGGCGCGCAATGGCATACCAAGGACAGCCGTCTTCATTAAAGGCACGCTCCATGTAAGTCACCATGGCTTCTTCAACCGCTTCGCGCGTGATGCTTGATTCATTTGCATTGAAGAACTGTGCGTCCCATGTGGTTAGCAACCAAGGGTTGTAATAAGCCTCACGCCCAATCATCACGCCATCGACCTCATTCAAATGCTCGGCAATTTGTTCATTGCGCGTAATGCCGCCATTGATGGCAATGGTGAGTTCCGGAAAATCTTTTTTGAGCTGATGAGCCAACTCATAACGCAAGGGTGGAATTTCGCGGTTCTCTTTGGGCGACAAACCTTGCAGCCATGCATTGCGTGCATGCACGATGAACACATTGCAGCCCGCTTCTTTCACGGTGCCCACAAAATCTCGAACAAAGTCGTAGCTTTCGATTTGATCGATACCAATGCGATGCTTGACCGTCACAGGCACAGACACCACATCGACCATGGCCTTGACGCCATCGGCCACCAACTGTGGCTCGTTCATGAGGCATGCACCAAAGGCACCGCGCTGAACACGATCGCTGGGGCAACCACAGTTCAAGTTAATTTCGTTGTAGCCCCATTGCTCGCCTAGTTTGGCGGCGAAGGCCAAGTCGGCTGCATCACTGCCCCCAAGTTGCAAAGCCACGGGATGTTCTTCTGCATTGAAGCGCAAGTGGCGCTCTACGCTGCCATGCCGTAAGGCACCCGTAGTGACCATCTCGGTGTACAGCAAGGTGTGTAAAGACAGCAAGCGATGAAAGAACCGGCAATGCCGGTCGGTCCAGTCCATCATTGGGGCGACGCTGAGTCGCCATGGCGAAAAAATCATTGAATTTTCTTTTAAATCAAATACTTAGAATATTCTAAACATTCTTCTAATCTGGTCGAATTTTCTATTATTTTCTCCAGTGTTCAATCAGCCTGTCTGCGCATTCGGTTGTTGCCTGAATCAGCTATCGCACGAAAAGCTAAAAATTGATTGGGCTAGTGGCTGTAGCGTTGTCGGAAATCAACTAAGCTTCTGCCACAACGCTAATCAGGGCAAGTCTAACTGCTGCTGTGGCATTGGCGACTTTGGTTAAAACTTATGGCTGCGGAGGCTGGGCATGGCTTGTACTTTGAAGAGTGATGACGGCTTGTACAGTCGCATCAACATCAACGCTATTTTATTGGCAGCAGGTTCGGGCTCGCGAATGGGGCACCGCCCCAAAAGTCTGCTTGAATTGGACGACGTGCCCTTAATTCGTCACCAACTTCTTGCACTTTCGGAAGCAGGGGTTGACGAAGTGGTCGTTATCCTGGGCCATTACGCAAATCGCATTGAAGATGCAATCAAAGGATTCCCAGTAAAGCTGGTACGTAACCCTGACCCTGATGCGGGACAGGTTTCATCATTGCGTCTGGGACTCCAATCTGTTTCAGCTAGGCTAGATGCCGTATTGGTTGCTTTGGCTGATCAGCCCCTCATCAACTCGCAAGACATTAAAGACCTAATTTGCGCCTATAAAAATCGTCCTCTGAATACGCACGTAGTCCAACCTTGGGTCAATGGCCAGCCTGGAAATCCAGTCATGTTTAGCAAAGATGTGCGTAAGCAAATTCTTTTGGGAGATGACAACTTGGGTTGCAAACATTGGCAATTGGCGCATGCCGATCAAGTTCACACTTGGACCAGCAGCAATGCCCATTACTGCACAGATGTCGATACACTCGAAGACATCGCTGAACTGACAATGCGTACTGGACTTCAACTCAAATGGCCTGCCCATTTAATTTAACAAGACTTTGAAAATGGAACTACTAACCTCTCCAGAAGCATGGATTGCATTTGCAACACTTACAGCACTAGAGCTGGTTCTGGGCATCGACAACATCATTTTCATTTCAATCTTAGTTGACAAACTTCCGGTAGAAAAACGCGAGTTGGCCCGAAAAATTGGCTTGTTCATGGCCATGTTCATGCGCATCGGCTTGCTGTTGGTTTTATCTTGGATTGTGGGCTTGGTTGAACCCATGTTGACCATTCAAGGACATGCTGTATCGGGCAGAGATGCCATCCTGATTTTGGGTGGCCTCTTTTTAATCTGGAAAAGTACCACTGAAATTCATCAATCCATTGAAGGTGAGGAGCATGTTCACGAGGCCAGTCAAAAGGTGAGTTTTGGCTCTGTCATTTTTCAAATCATGTTAATTGATTTGGTTTTCTCACTAGACTCCATCATCACGGCTGTTGGCATGGTTGAAGAAGTTGAAATCATGATTGCTGCGGTCATTGTTTCAGTTGCATTGATGATGGTTTTTGCACGTGCAATTGGCGAGTTTGTCTCAAACCACCCTTCCATCAAAATGCTGGCACTCAGCTTCCTTGTGGTTGTTGGCGTGGTCCTCATTGCTGAGGGCTTCGAACATCACATCCCCAAAGGCTATATTTACTTTGCCATGGCTTTTTCTGTCTGCGTCGAAATGTTGAACATCAAGTTCAGGAAACGACGCAGCGAAAGCAACAGCATCGGGTAAGTACACCTTTCTTAGGGGCGGCTCAAAGCAACTAAGCAATTGCGCTTGCAATTGCCTTCAAAAACAAAGGCAAATGCCGCGCTCGCCCACAGTAGGACACAATGACAAGATCAAAGGTCCAAGGGGGAAGATACATCCATGAGCGAATCAACAATTTGGTGGCTAATAGCCGGTGGGTTGGTCGCAGCCGAACTGGCATCGGGCACGTTCTATTTACTGATGCTGGCCATAGGCGCTAGCGCTGCCGCCATTTCTGCCCATTTACAACTCAGTCTCACCTTGCAAATCGTTGTAGGTTCCGTTGTCGGTGGTCTCGCAGTTGTGCTTTGGCGCATGTACCAAAATCGAGTTATCACTTCAAACCCCCAAGAACACGCAAGCCAACATTTAGACATTGGTGAAAAAGTGCAAGTGAATCAGTGGAACGATCAAGGCTTTGCACAAGTTCAGCACCGCGGTGCTACTTGGCGTGCAATCTGTGCCGAAGGTCAAACGCAAGAGATCGGCACTTACCAAATAGCAGACATCCAGGGCAACACCTTGGTGTTGATCAACACCAGCACAAACTCTTCATAACTAAAAGGAAAATCATGGAAATCGCCATTGTGATCTTGGCCATTGCGGTCTTGTTCATTATCAAAACGGTCAAGGTCGTCCCCCAACAAAACGCATGGGTGGTTGAACGCTTAGGCAAGTACCATGCAAGCCTAACCCCTGGCCTTAATTTTGTGGTGCCCTTCATTGACAAAGTTATCCAAAAACACAGCCTCAAAGAAATTCCGCTCGATGTTCCCAGCCAGGTTTGCATCACACGCGACAACACGCAATTGCAGGTCGATGGCATTTTGTACTTTCAAGTGACCGATCCAAAATTGGCCAGTTACGGTTCATCCAACTACATCATTGCTGTTACACAATTGGCCCAAACCAGTTTGCGAAGTGTCATCGGCAAGTTAGAGCTCGATAAAACATTTGAAGAGCGCGACATCATCAATGCACAAGTGGTAGCCGCCATTGACGAAGCCGCCCTCAACTGGGGAGTCAAAGTTCTGCGTTACGAAATCAAAGACCTAACGCCACCTGCAGAAATTTTGCATGCCATGCAATCTCAAATTACGGCTGAGCGCGAAAAACGCGCTTTGATTGCAGCCTCCGAAGGCCGTCGTCAAGAACAAATCAACATCGCCACTGGTGAGCGTGAAGCATTCATTGCGCGTTCAGAAGGTGAAAAACAAGCGGTGATTAACAAAGCAGAAGGCGACGCCGCCTCCATCATGGCCGTGGCCGATGCCACTGCACAAGCCATTGAGCGCATTGCGGCAGCCATTCAAAAACCAGGCGGCGAACAAGCTGTGCAATTGAAGGTGGCCGAACAAGCCGTTTTGGCCTACAGCAAAGTGGCACAAGACGCCAAAACAACCCTCATTGTGCCGGGCAACATGACGGAAGTTTCGTCTCTCATTGCTTCTGCTATGCAGATGGTCAGCACTGCAAAAAATGTCAGTCATTAAAATAGCGTTCAGAACATTGCCCCAACAAAAAACCCGCCGAGGCGGGTTTTTTGTTGCAAGCGCATCATCTTGTTGGATGATTAACCCATGTGCAAACCACCATTGACAGAGAAGTCAGCGCCAGTGGCATAGCCACCTTCTTCTGATGCCAACCAAGCAATGATGGAAGCAATTTCGCTGGGCTCGCCCAAACGCTTCACAGGCACTGTGGCCACAATTTTTTCCAGCACATCAGGACGAATGGCTTTGACCATGTCGGTACCAATGTAACCAGGGCTCACTGTGTTAACTGTCACGCCTTTGGTGGCCAACTCTTGTGCCAAAGCCATCGAGAAACCGTGCATGCCCGCTTTAGCAGCAGAGTAGTTGGTTTGACCTGCTTGACCCTTTTCACCATTCACCGATGAAATGTTGACAATGCGGCCCCAACCTTTTTCAACCATGTCGGCCACCACTTGCTTGGTCACGTTGAACATGGAGTTGAGGTTGGTCTCGATCACAGCGTCCCAATCTTCGCGCGTCATTTTCAAGAACATGCGGTCCTTGGTAATGCCAGCGTTGTTGACCAACACGTCGATGGTGCCGTGTTCGGCTTTTGCTTTGGTGAAGGCATCTACAGTTGAATTCCAATCACCCACGTTGCCGACGGATGCATAGAAGGTGTAGCCCAAAGCTTTTTGTTCGTCCAACCACTTGGTGAAGTCGCGCGTAGGACCGCAGCCCGCAATGACCTTGAAACCTTCTTTGTGCAGGCGTTGGCAAATGGCGGTTCCGATGCCGCCCATACCACCTGTGACATATGCTACTTTTTGACTCATGGTTTGTCTCCTTAAAAATGAGTTTTAGTTTTAGAAAAATTAACGTTCGAGCGCCAATGACACGCCCATGCCACCGCCGATGCAAAGTGCAGCCAAGCCTTTTTTGGCATTTTGGCGCTGCATTTCGTGCAACAAGGTAACCAAGATACGGCAACCAGACGCACCGATGGGGTGACCAATGGCAATGGCGCCACCATTGACGTTGACACGTGCAGGATCAATGTCCAATGCTTTGTTCACCGCGCAAGCTTGCGCTGCAAAGGCTTCGTTCAATTCAAACAAATCGATGTCGCCGGCTTTCCAGCCTGCGCGCTGCAAAGCTTTTTGTGATGCAGGAACGGGGCCCATGCCCATGGTGGCAGGGTCGAGTCCGCTTGTGCCAAATGCAGCAATGCGTGCCAACGGCGTCAAACCTAGCGCTGCAGCTTTCTTGGCGGACATCACCACCACAGCAGCAGCACCGTCATTGATACCGGAGGCGTTACCCGCCGTGACGGAACCTGCTTTGTCAAAGGCTGGTCGCAAACCTGCCAAAGCTTCTGCATTGGTTTTCTTGTTGATGAACTCGTCGGTGTTGAATACCAAGGCATCGCCTTTGCGCTGTGGAATGAGCACGTCGACAATTTCATCTTTGAACTTGCCTGCGTCTTGCGCTGCACTGGCTTTTTGTTGACTGCCCAAGGCCAAAGCATCTTGCATGTCACGAGAAATGTTGTGTGCCTTGGCAACGTTCTCGGCTGTGATGCCCATGTGGTATTGGTTGTAAACGTCCCACAGGCCGTCCACAATCATGGAGTCGACCATGTTCCAGTTGCCCATGCGTTGTCCATCGCGGGAACCCGTCAGGACGTGGGGCGATGCACTCATGTTTTCTTGGCCACCAGCAACCACAATGTCGCTGTCGCCCCAAGCCACGGCTTGCGCAGCCAACATGACGGCTTTCAAGCCAGAGCCACAAACGGCATTGATGGTGAGAGCGGGTGTTTCTTTGGCAACGCCCGCCTTCATCATGGCTTGGCGTGCAGGGTTTTGACCCGCACCAGCAGCCAACACTTGGCCCATGATAACTTCACCGATTTGGTCCATGCTAAGGCCAGCACGTGCAATGGCTTCACGAATGGCGATGCTGCCCAACTCGGGCGCAGAGACCTTGGCCAACGAACCACCAAACTTACCAACGGCGGTACGGGCTGCCGAAACAATGACGATGTCTTCCATGATGTCTTCCTTTTTTATGAATAAATGTATGAATAAGTGAATTTAAAAATCAGGCACGCGCCTTGACGTATCGGCCTGGCGCGGCTTCGATGGTTTTGAACTTGGCGTCTTTGCCGTAGTGCTTGGGTGCAGCAATTTGTTTGCCTGCATGGGTTTTGAGCCAATCAGACCAATCGGTCCACCAGCTACCCGGCAGCTCGGTGGCGCCAGCAATCCAAGCATCTGCAGTGGCCGGAAACTTGCCGTCTTCTCGCAACCAGTGGCTGCGTTTGTTGGCTGTAGGTGGGTTGATCACGCCAGCAATGTGCCCGGATGCCCCCATCACAAAGCGCTTTTTTCCGGGTAAGTGCTGCGTCGATGCATAAGCACCCCCAATGGGCACGATGTGGTCTTCACGTGAGCCATAGATGTAGACGGGAATGTTGACTTTGCCTAAATCGATTTTTTCGCCACACACCGTGACAGCACCGGGCGTGACAAATTTGTTTTCTAGGTAGGTATTGCGCAAATACCAAGCGTAGAAAGGACCCGGTAAATTGGTGGAGTCGCTGTTCCAATAGAGCAAGTCGAAGGGTGGTGGCGATTCACCTTTAAGGTAATTGCCCACCACATAGTTCCAGACCAAATCGTTGGGGCGAAGGAAACTGAAAGTAGACGCCAAGTCTTGTCCTTTCAACAATCCGCCCTGCCCCATTTGCATTTCGCGAAACTTCACAAAGTTCTCGTCGATGAACACATCCAGCACGCCTGTGTCAGTGAAGTCGATCAGGGTGGTAAGGAACGTGGCACTTGCCACAGGTTTCTCGCCACGTGCCGCCAACACGGCCAAGGCGTTACTCAAAATGGTACCCCCCACACAGAAGCCCAATGCATTGATTTGCTTGGCACCTGTGATGTCTTGAACTTGCGCAATGGCCTTGATGGCAGCGTTTTCGATGTAATCGTCCCAAGATTTCTTGGCCATGGATTCATCGGGGTTGCGCCAACTGACCACAAACGTGCGGTGACCTTGACTGACCGCATAACGGATGAAGGAGTTGTTGGGCTGCAAGTCCAAAATATAAAACTTGTTGATGCAAGGGGGAACCAACAAGAATGGTTTTTCAAATACTTTGGCAGTGAGTGGTTTGTACTCAATCAACTGAAAATATTCATTTTCAAAAACCACAGCACCTTCGGTCGTGGCCACGTTTTCGCCCACCACAAACTTGCTTTCGTCGGTCATGGACACATGGCCTTGCTGCATGTCGTGCAACAAGTTTTGAATGCCCTTGGCCAAGCTCTCGCCTTTGGTTTCAATGGCTTTTTTCTGCGCTTCTGCATTGAAGGCTAAAAAGTTGCTGGGCGCAGATGCTGCCACCCATTGCTCTACCGCAAATTTAATTTTGTTCTGCGTGTGCTCGTCTGCGTCGACGGCATCCGCCAAGCCCATCAAAGTTTTGGCGTTGAGCAAATAAGCGCCTGCAGTGAAAGCCGCCATGGGATTTCCGGTCCAGGCATCGCTGGCAAAACGCCGGTCTTTGATCTCGTGCTTTGATTCCAAACCATGATTCCACAATGCTGTGGCCTCTTCTAGGTAGGTCGCTTGCAAAGCCTTGAGTTTCTCTTGAGAAAAGCGAAGGGGCGTTGCAGCTTTTTCTGCACCGGGCACAATACCGCCAAGGTCCATGGTTTGAAAAGTTTGCATGGCATTGCCCCAGCTTTTGGCCAGGTTCTGCTGAAATTCTTCGCCCGCGCGTGACCAAAATTCATTGGGTGAATTTGTCATGTGCCCTTCTCCTCTTGTTGAGTATTCGAAATATGTACATTGTTCCTATTGCCTGGTTGTATGTCGCACTCATGATGAGTGTGGCAGAGGCAACCAACACCAATGGCTCCGTCCTAGGAGGTATTCTGACCTTCATTCTTTACGGAATCCTTCCAACTTCCATCATTGTTTACGTGATGGGCGCGCCGCAACGAAAAAAAGCCAGATTAGCACTCGAAAAGGCCCAAAACGAAGCCGCTCAGTTACAAACCGACAACAAAACAACAACTAATCAGTAATCCAGATGTAAGCCGCCATGCGGCCCGACCCACCTTTGGCAACAGCATCGCGCCTGTGCGAGTGGTAAATGGCTTTTTGCCGATAAGTGCACCAAGGCAAACTGCTGTCGTTGCCATAAACAGCAGTAAAGCCTGACAGCTTCAAACGCTGACGCGCCAATCCCGCCAAATCAGACAAGTATTTTCCAGGGGTTGTTGGCACAAACAGCTTTTCTGGATTGCTGGCTGCGCCAAGTAAGTTTGCAAATGCGTCAAAGACGTCTTGCCCTACCTCAAATGCTGTGGGACCAATGCAGGGCCCCAACCAAACCAGGCAGTCCTGCGGCTGAAGACCCGCAGCAATTGCGGCTTGTGCCAATGTCTCGACAACGCCATGCCCCCCTTGACCCGCCAACCCGCGCCAACCTGCATGTGCGCCTGCAACCCATTTGGCATGAGGATGACACACCAAAATGGGCAAACAATCGGCTGCCATGATGGTACACGCCACGCCAGAATGCGATGTCCAAGCCACGTCTGCCTCTGGGTGAGGCAATGTGGCTGCGTCGATGGCAATTCCCTGAGCGCCATGAACTTGGCGAAGATAGACTGCCGGCACACCTAATTGGTGGGCAACCAAATCTCGATTGGTTTGAACATTTTCGGCCTTGTCACCAGACAGAAAACCCAAGTTCAACGCGTCCCAAGGCGGTGCAGACACCCCTCCCGCTCGGGTTGTCATGAGCGCTTGCACAAACTTGGGTGCGGGCCACTGGGGCTCAAAACCAATCAAGGGCTTACTCGGCATCGGGGCAAGCTGAGGGCTGCGCTTTTTGGAAGGCCTCTAATTTCATGCAGGCATCAAATGCGGCCATGGTCAGCGGCAATCCCTCCAAGTTGGCTTCAAACCGCTTGGCATTGAAAATTTGTGGCACCAAGCAGCAATCGGCCAAGCCAGGTGCATCGCCATAGCAAAAAGTCGATTGAGGGCCCTGCGCCAATTGGCGCTCGAAAGACTCTAGTCCCTCGCGAACCCAGTGCCTGTACCAAGTATTTTTTTGGTCTTCACTCAATCCCAATGTACTTGACAAGTATTTCAACACTCGCAAATTGTTGATGGGGTGAATTTCGCAGGCAATCGACTGTGCCAAAGCTCTTACGCGCGCGCGGCCCAAAGCATCTGGGGGCAACAAGGCTGGACTTGGGTGCGTCTCGTCCAAAAATTCCATGATGGCCAAGGACTGGCTCAGGTGTTGGTTGTCTACGACCAAGTTGGGCACCAAATTGTCAGCCGCAACAGCACTGTAGGCTGGTAGCTTGTGTTCGCCTTTGGCCAAATGAACCGCGATATATTCGTAGGGCAAACCCTTCAAGTGAAGTGCAATGCGAACGCGGAAAGATGCAGAGGAACGGAAGTAGTTGTAAAGTTTCATAAGCGTTAGCATAAACTGGAAATATGTCAGAAGACACCGCTCAGCCTCATCTGCCTTGGATTGAAAGCCAAGACCCCCTGCCCCCTGTTGAAAACGCATGGGGCACTGACACCGACGCGCCCGGACTGTTGGCTGCAGGCGCAGACCTGGGTGTTGAAAGACTTCTGGCAGCCTACGGCCAAGGCATTTTTCCTTGGTTCAACCCAGATCAGCCTGTGTTGTGGTGGAGCCCCGATCCACGCATGGTCTTGAAAATTAAAGATTTCAAACTTCACAGGTCCTTGCGCAAAACGCTGTCGCGGTATGCCGCACACCCCCAATTTGAACTCTGCTTTGACCGTGCCTTTGACCAAGTGATCGAGGCCTGTTCTGCCAGCCCACGTGAAGGGCAAAAAGGGACTTGGATCGTACCGGCCATGGTGGATGCTTACAAAGATTTGCACCGTGCAGGCTATGCCCACAGTGCTGAAACTTGGCTAGATGGCAAGCTGGTGGCGGGACTTTATTTTGTGTGCATAGGCCAAGCGGTCTTCGGCGAGTCCATGTTCAGCAACATCAGTGATGGCTCCAAAATGGCGCTTGCCGCATTGGTTCAAGTGTGTGAACGGCACGGCATCAAAGCCATTGATTGCCAGCAAAACACAGCTCACTTGGCCTTGATGGGGGCCAAAGAAATGCCGCGCTCAGATTTTTTAAGACACATTCGCATCGCAACCCAATGCAGCGGACCCGTTTGGCAGCGCGTCAGCATAGACTGGGATCATTGGCGAGGTGCCAAAGCAGCATGACGCATCTTCAAGATTTGCCTTTTAGCACTTTGCAGTTTTATGCAACAGCGTCTTACCCTTGCAGCTATCTGGATCAGCGCGAGGCCCGCTCGCAAGTTGCAACTCCCAGCCACCTGATTCAAAGCGATGTTTATTCTGACCTCGTTGCCCGGGGCTTCAGACGCAGCGGCCTGTTTACCTATCGACCTTATTGCGATGGATGCCAAGCCTGCGTACCGCTGCGCGTTCTGTGCGAAGAGTTCAAGCCCGACCGAAGCCAAAAACGCGCTTTGAAAAAACATCAGGGCTTGGTGGCCAAAGTGTCACGACTGGGTTTTGAAGCTGAGCACTACGACCTCTATTTGCGTTACCAAAACAGCCGACACGAAGGTGGTGGCATGGACCAAGACAGTGTGGAGCAATACAAACAGTTTTTGCTTCAAAGCCGCGTCAACTCCCGCCTGGTTGAATTTCGGGAACCCGCTGTCAATGGCGGTTTGGGTGAGCTCAAAATGGTCAGCATTGTCGATGTGCTCAATGAGGGCTTGTCGGCAGTTTATACCTTTTATGCGCCGGAAAAAGAGGCCAGCTATGGCACCTACGGCGTGCTGTGGCAAATCAAGCAAGCCCAATCGATGGGTTTGCCCTATGTCTATTTGGGCTACTGGATAGGCGCCAGCCCCAAGATGCAATACAAAGAACGCTTTGAGCCCCATGAGCGCCTGGTCAGTGGCCATTGGCAACGCCACTTCGAAGCCTCACCAGAATAGGCTGTTCAAAGGCAATTTCATCTTGTAAAATTCAATTTCGCAAGGCTTTCTTTTGGGAAAGCCCCTTCGCTTTCAAAAAGACAGAGGTTGAGTCCCATGAGAAAAGCTGAAGCACCTACGCCTGCCGTACCCACCATTCAAGTCATTGAGCGACTTTTTTCTCTCATGGATGTTTTGGCATCCAGGGAGGACGCCATCTCTTTGAAAGAGATCAGCGAAAAAACGGGACTTCACCCCTCAACGGCACACCGCATTTTGAACGACCTCACCATCGGCCGTTTTGTAGACCGTCCAGAACCAGGCAGCTACCGGTTGGGCATGCGCTTGCTCGAGCTGGGCAATATGGTTAAGGCGCGGTTGAATGTGCGCGATGCCGCGCTTGCACCCATGCGCGATTTGCACAAATTGATACAACAGCCAGTCAATTTGAGCATGCGGCAAGGTGACGAAATTGTGTACATCGAACGCGCTTACAGCGAGCGCTCAGGCATGCAAGTGGTGCGGGCCATTGGCGGTCGTGCACCGCTGCACCTCACCTCTGTTGGTAAATTGTTCTTATCGGTCGATGAGCCGATGAAGGTTCGCAGCTACGCTACACGCACAGGTTTAAGTGGCCATACCAAAAACAGCATCACGCAATTGCCTGTTTTGGAACGTGAGCTGTCCAAAGTGCGCCAATATGGCATCGCTCGAGACAACGAAGAGCTGGAATTGGGTGTTCGTTGCATTGCCGCTGGGATCTACGATGACCAAGGCAAATTGCTAGCAGGTCTGTCTATTTCTGCGCCAGCCGATCGACTGGATGAGGCTTGGCTTCCTAAGCTTCAAAGCACAGCAGAAGAAATTTCACAATCCTTGGGGTACAAAGAATAAAAAAACCCGTCTTTGACGGGCTTTTTGTTTGCGCATTTGAAGCCGCAGCTTGTTTGGCAATTAGCCTGCATTGTTGGCCGTCACGACGGCATGACGAGCATTGTTGTTTTCAACCCAGCGACGAACACGTTCGGCATCGGCAATGCGGCTGAGTTTGCCTGCAGAATCCAAAAACACCATGATCAATTTGCGGCCTGAGACCTTGGTCTGCATCACCAAGCACTGCCCAGCTTCTGAGATGTAACCCGTTTTTTGCAAACCAATGTCCCAGTTGGGGCTTTTAACCAAACGGTTGGTGGTGTTGTATTGCAAGGTACGTCGTCCCACAGCCACTTCACGGCCGGGCGAAGTAGAGAGTTCTCGCAATGTGGGCACGTTGTATGCCGCACCCACCAAAACTGCCAGATCAGTGGCACTGGATTGATTTCGACTGGACAAACCAGTGGGCTCGACATAATGCGTAGAGGCCATGCCCAAGCCCTTGGCGCGATCATTCATGGCTTTGACAAAGCTGGTCAGTCCGCCCGGATAGGTGCGGCCCAAGGCATGGGCTGCACGGTTTTCGCTGGACATCAAAGCCAAATGCATCAAATCGCCTCGGCTTAAAACGGAACCCACAGCCAAACGCGAGGTGCTGCCTTTTTCAGTGTCAACGTCGTCTTGCGTGATGGTGATCATTTCGCTGTCTGGCAAATTGGCATCGCTGATGACCAAACCCGTCATGAGTTTGGTCAGCGATGCAATGGGCAAAACAGCTTGATCGTTTTTGCGAAGTAAGACCTCATGTGTGTCTTGGTCGATGACCAAAGCAACGCTAGAACGCAGATCGAGCACAGCGTCACTTTGGTGAAGCCCAGCCAGACGGCCGTGGGAGGGCTTGGAATTTGCGGGACTGGCCTTAGCAACTTTTCTGGCTTGAGGCGCAGGCTTTGCGGCCTGCTTGGCGCTTGCCTTGTTGCTAGAGGAAGATTTGGCGCCGTTGGAGGGCTTTGCAGCACTGTTGCCGTCGGCAGCGTAAATTGAAACTGACAAAAATGCCATTAAGCAGACTGACAGGCATTTGCTCAATGATCTTTGAAAAAACAGGCGATTGGGTGGAGTCAAAGCGGTACTTTCAAAGCCACAATTCATGCAGAATTTGGCGAGTGTAATAGAAACTTTGCCTAGTGTACATAAATAAAAAAAGTCGCGCAAGATCAATACCTTGCGCGACCTTCTTGATGACGTTTTTAAGGCGTCTAGAAAAGTGTATCAGCCTTGGGCTGCCACCCGATCGGCTTTGCTTTGAAGCTTGTTAAGGGCACTCAAATAAGCCTTTGCAGAGGCCACGATGATGTCTGGATCGGAACCCACACCGTTCACCACGCGACCACTGTTTTGAAGGCGAACCGTGACTTCACCTTGGCTTTCAGTGGATCCACTGATGGCATTGACGGAATAAAGCACCATTTCCGCACCGCTTTCAACGATGGATTCGATGGCTTTCAAAGAGGCGTCGACAGGACCATTGCCCTCTGACTTCCCATGAACCTCCTTACCAGCCACCGTAAAAACAATGTTGGCTTGGGGCCGCTCGCCCGTTTCGCTGTGTTGCGACAAAGAGACAAAAGCGTACTGTTCTTTGTCTTGCGTCACGCTTTCCTCGCTGACCAAGGCCAAGATGTCTTCGTCAAAAATTTCGCTCTTGCGGTCGGCCAATTCTTTGAAGCGCGTGAAGGCTGCGTTCAATTCCGTTTCACTTTCAAGCACCACGCCTAACTCTTGCATGCGTTGCTTGAAGGCGTTGCGGCCGCTCAATTTGCCCAGCACAATTTTGTTGGCCGACCAGCCCACATCTTCTGCACGCATGATCTCGTAGGTGTCGCGTGCTTTGAGCACGCCGTCTTGGTGAATGCCTGAAGCATGCGCAAAGGCATTGGCACCCACCACCGCTTTGTTGGGTTGAACCACAAAGCCCGTGGTTTGGCTAACCATGCGGCTGGCCGCCACGATGTGAACTGGATCAATGTTCATCTCAAGGCCGAAATAGTCTTTGCGCGTTTTTACCGCCATGACAATTTCTTCCAATGAGCAATTGCCTGCGCGCTCGCCCAAGCCATTGATGGTGCACTCAACTTGACGTGCGCCGCCCAACTTGACGCCGGCCAAACTGTTGGCCACCGCCATGCCCAAATCGTTGTGGCAATGCACAGACCAAACTGCCTTGTCGGAGTTGGGAATGCGTTCACGCAAGGTCTTGATGAACTGACCGTACAACTCTGGCACGGCATAACCTACGGTGTCGGGCACGTTGATGGTGGTGGCGCCTTCTGCGATGACGGCTTCCAACACTTTGCACAAAAAGTCCATGTCGCTGCGATAACCGTCTTCTGGGCTGAACTCAACATCGGCCACCAAGTTGCGCGCAAAGCGCACCGATTGTTTGGCTTGCTCGAGCACTTGGTCGGGCGTCATGCGAAGCTTCTTTTCCATGTGCAAAGGCGACGTGGCAATGAAGGTGTGAATGCGGCCGCTGTTGGCACCCTTCAAAGCTTCAGCTGCTCTCAATGAAGGTGTGAATGCGGCCGCTGTTGGCACCCTTCAAAGCTTCAGCTGCTCTGGAAATGTCACGGTCGTTGGCGCGCGACAAAGAGCAGATGGTGGAATCTTTGATGGCGTTGGCAATGGCCTGGACGGCTTCAAAGTCACCATTGGAGCTGGCTGCAAAGCCGGCTTCGATGACGTCAACGCGCAATCGCTCTAATTGACGCGCAATGCGCAGCTTTTCGTCACGGGTCATGGATGCGCCAGGCGACTGCTCGCCATCACGCAATGTCGTGTCAAAAATAATCAATTTATCAGCCATTTTTCACTCCTGGTTTGAAATCTTCAAAAAACAATTCTGAAATAAAAAAAGCCCGCTGCGTTTGGCATACGGGCTTTGTGGGAAATTGAACAGCGTGCGCTATACATCCCGCCCGTGGGGCGTCAGCAGTAGAGCTAGCAAATTCGTTTTCATAGAAATACTGTATCACAACTTTTTAAAAACTTCATCA
>JBEDKQ010000052.1:0-16021 GCA_041172085.1 Pseudomonadota bacterium
CAAAGCACGGCATGCGTCTGCACAAAGTGGTCTGCCTGCGGTGGCAGACGATGCGGGTTTGTGCATTGATGCATTCGGGGGTTTGCCAGGCGTTGACACAGCCTACTACTGCACGCAGTTTGGTTATGAAAAGTCTGATGCCAACAATGTGCAAGCAGTCGTTGAGCAAATGGCCCCCATTGAAAACCGTCGCGCTGCCATGGTGAGCACTTTGGTAGCGCTTCGCAGTGCAGAAGATCCAGAGCCATTAATTGCGGTGGGCCGCGTGCTCGTCGACATTGCACGTGAACCCATTGGCAACAACGGCTTTGGTTTTGACCCTATTTTGTTTTTGCCCGAGTTTGGCAAAACCTTTGCGCAGTTGCCCGAAGAAGTGAAAAACGCCAACAGCCATCGCGGCCGTTCTTCCCAAGCCATGGTGGCTTTGATGCGCGAGCGTTGGGGTCTCTAAGGCATGAGCAACCCCTTTGATGTCGTGCATGCCATGCGGCCCGGCTTGCTTCAATTGCAGTCATTGCCGCCGTTGTCGCTTTATGTTCATTTGCCCTGGTGCATCAAAAAATGTCCCTACTGCGATTTCAATTCCCATGAGTGGCGCGACAACGCGCAAGGCATGCCAGAGCAGCGCTACATCGATGCACTGCTGGCCGATTTAGAAGCCAGCTTGCCCTTGGTTTGGGGTCGCCCGGTGCACAGTGTGTTCATAGGTGGCGGTACGCCCAGTTTGTTTGAACCTGCCAGCATTGATCGTTTGATCAGCGGCATTCGCGCACGCTTGCCGTTGGAAGCTGAAGCAGAAATTACCATGGAGGCCAATCCAGGTACCTTCGAAAAAGATCGCTTCAAGGCTTTTCGCGCAGCAGGCGTTACACGTTTGTCTATTGGTGTGCAAAGTTTCAACGATGCGCATTTGAAAGCATTGGGACGCGTCCACAACCGCGACCAAGCCATGGCTGCGGTTGAAGAAGCCCGAGGTGCTTTTGACACTTTCAATTTGGACGTGATGTACGCCTTGCCAGGTCAAACGTTGGCAGATTTAAGGCAAGACATCGAAACAGCCCTGAGCTTCAACCCACCGCACATTTCGATCTATCACCTCACCATCGAACCCAACACGATGTTTGCCAAGCATCCACCTGTGTTGCCTGAAGACGACGATGCTTATGCCATGATGGATTTGATGACTGACATGACGGCAGTGCATGGTTTGCAACGTTATGAAGTGTCTGCTTATGCCAAGCCAGGACATCGCTGCTGGCATAACCTCAACTACTGGCAGTTTGGCGACTATTTAGGCATTGGTGCTGGCGCGCACAGCAAGCTGAGTTTTGCGCATCGCATTACACGCCAAGTGCGTTACCGTGAGCCGCAGTTGTACCTTGCGCAAGCACTCAAGGGTGAGCCTGTGACGCAGCACGAAGAAGTGTCGCGCGAGGACTTGCCTTTTGAATACATGCTGAATGCCTTGCGCTTGAAAGAAGGCTTTAGCTTGACCGATTACATGGCCCGAACAGGCTTGGCCATAACCTCGCTGCAAAAAGGTTTGGCCAAAGCAGAAGCCAAGCAATTGATTGCCAGAGATCTCAACAGAGTTTGGCCCACAGAACGTGGCTTCGATTTTTTGAGCGATTTGCAAGAAATGTTTTTGGCAGATCGCTGAGCACACACCAGTGCTTGTTTAGTTGGCGGCCACCACCGTGTTCATCTTCTTACCAAAGTCGCCAAACATGGCAATGGTTTTTTCGGTAGGGATGAGGTACTTTGCACGTTTGTCTTCCGGCTGATTGAATGTCATTAGCAAATCTTTTTGACGCAGCCGTGTAATGCGTTTGTGCAAGGTGGCGGGTGAGCCAAGTTGCGCCAAGCCAATGGCTTCTCGCACTGTCATGGGACTGTTCTCAAACCAACGCAGTGCAACCTCTTCAAGCAATGCTTTTTCGTTGGCGTCTAACTGCGGCGCATCAGGCAATTGCTGAATGCCTTTGGCCAACTGCAGAAATCGCAGGTAGGCACTGGCGGTTGAATTGTTTTTGTTCGGCATGTTTTGATTCTATTCCTACGGATGGAGAAATACTATCAAAGCTTAGATCCTTTGTGAATTGGCTTCACGGTTGATTAAGTATTTCCCACAATCTATAAGGCGTTAGTGGCATTTGTAGTTTTTGTGATTTTTGTGAGTTGTTGTTTCGTGAAAGTGCATCAGCAATTGCATTCACAACACAGGGCGTTGCGCCAATGGTCCCAAGTTCGCCAACACCCTTAACGCCAAGCACATTGTTGGTGCTTGGCACGGTTTGATTTGTAAATGTATGGAACATTTGCGGCATGATGTCTGCACGAGGTGCCGCGTAATCCATCAAGCTACCCGTCACAAGTTGACCGCTTTCTGCGTCGTAAACCAAACCTTCCAAGAGGGCTTGTCCCATGCCTTGAACAGCGCCGCCATCCAATTGGCCTTCCACAATCATGGGGTTCACAACGCGGCCCACATCGTTCATGGAGGTGTACGACACCACAGAGGTTTCGCCAGTGGAAGGATTGACTTCGACCTCGCAAATGTGACAACCGTTGGGCCAAGTGGGGCCACTTGCTGTGGTGCTCGATTGCATCTCAATCCGAGCATCAGGTTGGCGTTTTGCCAAATCGGCCAGACTGATTTTCAAGTCGGTGCCTTTGACACTGAAACGACCACTGGCATAGGCCAAGTCTGCGGGCGATGCTTCAAGTGCTTGGCCCGCCAATTCGCGCGCTTTGTCCAAGGTTTTTTCAGCACCCACACGCATGGCCGAACCGCCAGTGAAAAGCGAGCGAGAACCCGCACTTCCAAAACCATTGGCGCGGTCTGTGTCACCCAGCACCACGCGCACTTGCGAGATGTCGACGCCAAAGACATCCACTACCAGTTGTGCCAAAGACGTGGCAATGCCTTGCCCCATGGCGTTCACGGCAGAGGCCACTTCAATGGTGCCGTCAGCCAAAATTTGCACATGAACATTTTCTTCAAGCGCATTGCCGCCCGTCCATTCCAAGAATGTGGCGATGCCCAAACCGCGCCACAAACCTTTGGACTTGGATGTGGCTTCACGCACTGCAAAGCCAGCCCAGTCGGCTTTTTCTAAGGCTTGGTCCATGATCATTTCAAATGCACCCGTGTCGTAGACCTGGCCCATGGGGTTTTTGTAGGGCATTTGTGCAGGTTGAATGAAATTGCGGCGTCGCAATTGCACACGGTCTATGCCACTCACGCGGGCTGCTTCATCGATCAAGCGTTCAATGTTGTAAATGGCTTCAGGACGGCCAGCACCACGGTAAGCGCCTGTGCTGGCGGTGTTGGTCATGACGCCAGTGAAATGGTAATCGATGGTTTGGATGTCATACACGCTGCTTTGAACCCAAGGGCCAATCAGCATTTGAATGGCCAAGCCGGTCATGGTGGGGTAGGCACCGACGTTGGCCAAGGTTTCAATGCGCAAGCCCAAAATTTTGCCATCGCTGGCCAAAGCCAATGAGGCTTTGGTTTCAATGTCGCGGCCATGCGAACTGCTTAAAAATTCTTCACTGCGATCGGCAATCCATTTGACTGGGCGTTGCAGGGTGTGGGCGCAGTAAGCTGTGACCACATCTTCTGCATACGCACCCGTTTTCATGCCAAAGCCGCCACCCACATCGCCCACGATGACGCGAATTTTCTCTTTGTCGATGCTGAGTAAATCAGAGACAGTGCCGCGAACGCCAGTCGGCATTTGGCTGCTCATGCGGATGTGCAATCTGCCCTGGTCTGGGTAGGCCAATACGCTGCGGGGTTCAATGGACAAGGCCGCGACGCGTTGATTGACAATGTCCAAATGCACCACATGTGCAGCCTGCTCGAATGCAGCTTTTGTGGCTTGGGCATCGCCGTATCGGGTTTCGGCAACACGGTTGTCGGGGGCCTCAGTCAACAAGGGGGCATTCGGGGCCAGTGCATCGGCCAAAGATGTGACGCAGGGCAAAGCCTCAAATTCAATGTCAATGGCCTCTAGCGCGTTGCGAGCGATGTTTTCCGTGTTGGCCACCACGGCCACAATGGGCTCGCCAACATAACGCACTGTGTCAGTGGCCAAAATATGCCGAGTGGTGCTGGAAAGGGGGGAGCCGTCTGCGCGCTTGAAGTTCATGGGGCGAGCCATGGGTTTGACCCCTGCGGCCAACAGATCTTTGCCACTGACAATGGCCAAGACACCCGGTATGGCTTGCGCTGCTTGCGTGTCTAAACGCGTAATCGTGGCGTGGGGGTAAGGGGAGCGCAAAAACACCAAATGGCTTTGATCAGGCAGTGTCACGTCATTGGCATATACACCTGCACCCAACAGCAATTGCCGATCTTCCAGCCGATGCACGGATTTGCCGCTGCCAAAGCGGGCGATGTCAGTGGACACAGTTTGAGAGGGTTGGCTTGCAGAATGGTTCACAAATGGGTTCTCCTTGGACCGCAGTGTAGCTTTGAAGCTGTATATTTGCAGTCAAAAGCTTGTGAAGCTTTTGCACAGTTGATACTGTCCATACTCTTGGGTAGGATCTCTACATAAAGCGAAAGCGAGCGCCTTGATGGACAATTTAATTTTTGTGATCGGTATCCTGTTTGTTTTTTTGGCAGGATTTTTGGTCTTCTACATCCAAACCCAAATGAACTTCAAAGAGCTTCAACAGAAGCTTGAAGTCATGCGTGAGCCGCCCAAAGCCAATACAACGGTCGAAAATTTGAAGCGCGAAATGGCCCTTCACCATGACAAATTGGTGCTTTTAGAGGCTGATATTTCAAAAAACAAACGCGAATCTTTGACAGAGGAAGAGCTGCAAACGTACGATGCAGCCCGTCGAAAAATCAGAGGGTGCATTGCAATGCTTAAATCCAATGGCGGCTGGATCGGCTTGCCGTTTGAATTTGAGTGGACCGAAATGCTCGAGCGATTGCCCAATTTGCAGAATTTGTACCGAAAAGCCGAACTCGAAAAGCAGGCACTTTTGCAGGAACAAGCGCCTGAAACTGGCACGCAAAGCTAAAATAAGGGGCTTTTTTCAATTGGCCCTTTTTTTTTGACCTGAATCAATTCTGAATGGGCATGTTCTGCGATGATTCAGTCTCATGTTTTGTGTATCCAATCTTTCTTGCTCTAGGGGTGACAGGCGCTTGTTCTCAGGCGTTTCCTTCAGCCTTCAGCCGGGCCAGTGGCTGCACCTTGAGGGCAACAACGGTGTTGGCAAAACCAGTCTTTTGCGTCTGGTTTGCGGTCTGAGCGCCCTTGAAGAGGGCGAGATTCATTGGAAAGATCAAGCGGTTGGCAAAGATCTGCAGGCCTTTAGAGCCGATTTGGCCTATTTGGGCCACCAATTGGCCCTGAAAGAAGATTTAAGCCCCCTCGAGAATTTGCGAACCGATGCGGCCATTGCTGGGCGCCAACTGCCCCTGCCCGATGCCATGCAGGCGTTGGCCCAGATGGGCTTGCGCGGCCGAGAAAATTTGCCTGTTCGTGTTTTATCGCAAGGACAAAAGAGACGCACCGCCTTAGCGCGGTTGGTGGTCAGTTCGGCCAAATTATGGGTTTTGGACGAGCCCTTTGTGGCGTTGGACACCGCAGCTCAAAACGCACTGTCCCAAGTCCTCAATGGGCATTTGGCAAAGCAGGGCATGGTCTTGCTCACAAGTCATCAAGCGGTATCGCTTGGCGGCCAAGGCTTTTCCTACAGGCTGAACGCATGAGTGCCTTTGCTGCCATTGTGAAGCGCGATTTGGTCTTGGCCATGCGGCGCAAGAACGAGGTCATTACCTCTGTCTTTTTCTTTGTGGTGGTGGCGGCCTTGTTTCCTTTGGGCATTGGCCCTGAATTGAACACCCTGCGTCTGGTTGCGCCAGGCATTTTGTGGGTTGGTGCCTTGCTGGCCAGCATGCTGTCGCTGGGACGCATGTTTGCCGCCGACCATGCCGATGGCACTTTGGAGCAAATGGCTTTGTCGCCCAACAGTCTGTCGGTGTTGGTGTCAGCCAAAATTTTGGCGCATTGGATCTTGTCAGGTCTGCCTTTGGTTTTGCTGGCCCCTATTTTGGGTGTGCAGTTTGACATGTCGGCCAATGCCATTTGGATCCTCAGCCTCAGCTTGCTGTTGGGTACCCCTGTGTTGTCTTTGATCGGTGCCATTGGCGCGGCCCTCACCTTGGGCGTGCGGGGTGGTGACGTATTGCTTTCCTTGCTGATTCTGCCCTTGTATGTCCCTGCGCTGGTATTTGGCGCTGGTGCTGTACAAGCAGAAGTCAGTGGTCTTGGTGCGTCTGCGCATTTGTCCATCTTGGCGGCCATGGCCTTGGTGGCCGGGGTCTTTAGCCCATGGGCTAGTGCGGCATCTTTGCGAATTGCGCTTGAATCATAAAAGTGGGCCAACCCAATGATGCAAAAATTATTTCACTACGCTTCGCCTCAAAATTTCTACCCCTTGGCCGGTAAATTATGGCCTGTGTTTGCCCTGGCAGGTGCTGTGCTTTCTGTTTGGGGACTTTGGCTTGGCATGTTCGTCGCGCCTACCGACTTTCAACAAGGCGAAGGCTATCGCATCATTTTTGTCCATGTGCCTGTCTCATGGATGTCCATGATCATTTACTTGGCGATGGCTTTTTGGGCCTTGTTGGGGTTGACGTTCAACACGCGCTTGTCTGGCATGATGGGCAAGGCATTGGCCCCTACGGGTGCCATGTTTGCATTTTTGTCCCTTTGGACGGGTGCCTTATGGGGCAAGCCCATGTGGGGAACTTGGTGGGTCTGGGATGCGCGCCTTACCTCGGAGTTGATCTTGTTCTTCTTGTATCTAGGGTATATCGCATTAACCAACGCCATTGACGACCCTAAACGGGCAGACAAGGCTGGCGGTATCTTGGCTTTGGTAGGGGCTCTCAATGTGCCCGTGATCTATTTTTCTGTGAAGTGGTGGAATACGCTTCATCAGGGTGCTTCTGTGTCCTTGACCAAAGGCTCTAGCATGGCGCAAGTCATGTTGGAAGCCATGTTGATCATGAGCGTTGCTTTTTGGATGTACACCATCGCCATCGCTTTGTACCGCGTCAGAAGCATTATTTTGGTACGTGAACGGCACACCCAGTGGGTGGCCGATTTGCCTGAGGTCAAAGCAAAAGCCTTGGAGTTGCAAGCATGATTTGGAACAGTTGGAATGATTTTTGGGCCATGGGAGGTTATGGCCTGTACGTTTGGGGAAGCTTTGGCGTTACCGCAGGCTTGCTGGCCTATGAAATGTTTTGGGTCAAACAAGCCCGCGCCCAAGCATTGAGACAAGTTGCGCAAGAACTGCGTGCCGCAGAGACACATGGAAAGGACTGGCACTGATGAAGCCTAGACACCAACGATTCTTGTTCATCACAGCAGGTGTGGCTGTTTTGGCCATTGCGGGTATGTTTGTGTTGAATGCGTTTCAAAGTAATTTGGTTTTCTTCTTTACACCGACGCAAGTTTCAAATGGCGAAGCCCCCAAAGAGCGCGCGTTTCGCGTGGGCGGTATGGTGAAAGAAGGCAGCCTCAAAAAAGATGGCGAAAACGTGCAATTTGTCGTCACCGATTTTGCGCATGATGTGCCCGTTTCCTACAAGGGCCTGTTGCCAGATTTGTTCAAAGAAGGTAAGGGCGTTGTGGCGCAAGGAAAATTATCGGAGGGCAATCAATTTGCAGCTTCAGAAGTTTTGGCAAAGCACGATGAAAACTACATGCCGCCCGAAGCCAAACACGCGCTTGACCAAGCAGAAGCTGCCAAGGCAGCCAAATCAGTCAAGCCTTGAAGACACCCATAGAAAAGAGTTTTGAATGATTGTTGAAATTGGCCACTTTGCTTTAATTTTGGCGGCTTGTGTGGCATTGCTGCAAGGTGTCTTGCCATTGGCTGGCACGTTCAATCATGATCAACGCTGGCAAGCTTTGGCCAAGCCAACAGCCATCTTGCAATTCGCTTTGATTGCCTTGTCTTTTGCAGTGTTGGCGCACGCGGCTTTGACCGATGACTTCTCTGTCAAATACATCGCTGGACACTCCAATTCGTTGCTACCCACGCAGTACAAGTTTGCTTCGGTCTGGGGTGGTCACGAAGGTTCTTTGTTGTTGTGGGTTCTGATGCTGTCGGGCTGGACGGTGTCTGTGGCACTGTTTTCCCGTACATTGCCCTTGGCCATGGTGGCACGCGTCATTGGTATTTTGGGCTTGGTCTCCACTGGCTTTTTATCCTTCATCTTGTTTACATCCAGCCCATTTGAACGGCTGTTGCCAGCGCCCTTAGATGGCAAGGACCTCAACCCTTTGCTGCAAGACCCGGGCTTGGTCATTCACCCGCCCATGCTCTACATGGGCTATGTGGGTTTCTCTGTGGCCTTTGCGTTTTCAGTGTCTGCGCTTTTGTCAGGTCGCATGGACGCTGCTTGGGCCAGGTGGTCCAGGCCTTGGACGGTGGTGGCTTGGATCTTCATGACAGCAGGCATTGCCTTGGGTTCATGGTGGGCTTATTACGAATTGGGATGGGGCGGTTGGTGGTTCTGGGACCCCGTAGAAAACGCATCACTCATGCCTTGGTTGTTTGGAACAGCTTTGATCCATGCTTTGATGGTGACCGATAAACGTGGCGGCTTTAAGGCTTGGTCGGTGCTGTTGGCCATTGGTGCATTTTCTTTGTCCTTGTTGGGCACTTTCTTGGTTCGCTCGGGTGTGCTTACTTCTGTGCATGCGTTTGCATCAGACCCCAAGCGAGGCGTCTTCATTTTGATCTTCTTGGCCGTGGTGGTGGGCGTTTCCTTGACACTGTTTGCTTGGCGCGCACCCAAAGCAACGCTGGGCGGAAAAATTGGTTTGGTCTCGCGTGAGTCGATGTTGTTGGTCAACAGTGTGTTGCTGGTTGTGGCCACTGGCGCAGTCTTGCTGGGCACGGTTTATCCGCTCATTGTGGATGCGCTTAATTTGGGCAAATTGTCTGTGGGTGCGCCTTATTTCAACGCGGTGTTTGTGCCCCTGATGGTGCCCGTCGTGTTTTTGATGGTGCCAGGCGGCATTGCGCATTGGCGTGAAGCGCGTTGGAAAGAGTTGGGCCGAGATCTGAAAATCCCAGCCTTGGCGGCCGTGGTGTCTGCCATTGCTGTTTGGGTTCTGACCGAGCGTGGCA
Organism: Pseudomonadota bacterium; assembly: GCA_041172085.1. Classification (GTDB taxonomy): domain Bacteria; phylum Pseudomonadota; class Gammaproteobacteria; order Burkholderiales; family Burkholderiaceae_C; genus Limnohabitans_A. The sequence goes on from JBEDKQ010000052.1 coordinate 9,181, forward strand.
CTTGGTTGGTGGCCATGGGCATGGGCTTGGCTGCTTGGGTGGTGGTGGGCCTGCTGATGCAAATTGTGATGCGTATGAAAAAACCTGGACGCATTGCACCTTCTTTTTGGGGCATGCATTTGGCGCACTTGGGCATTGCTGTCATTGTGGTGGGCATTACCTTCGTGAAAGGTTACGAAGTAGAGCGCGATGTGCGCATGGGCATTCAAGACACCGTCAGCATTGGCGATTACACCTTCGAATTGATGGGCGTTTCGAACGTGAATGGCCCCAATTACAAGGCTTTGCGCGGTGAAGTCAAGGTCACTCAGGGGGGTGAATATTTAGAAACGCTTCACCCAGAAAAACGCAAATATTTCTCATCAGCCATGCCTATGACCGAGGCTGCCATTGATTCAGGTTTGTTCCGCGATTTGTATGTCTCGTTGGGCGAGCCTGTTGAAGGTGAAAAGCCACAGTGGAGTGTGCGCGTGTTTTACAAGCCCTTTGTGTCTTGGCTTTGGTATGGTGCCATTTTGATGGTGCTGGGTGGCTTACTGGCTGTCAGTGACAGGCGCTATCGCAAATCAGCTGCCAGTGTCGAATAAGTCCAGCGGAGGCATGTTGTGAAAAAGTTTTTAATTCCTTTGGCGCTTTTTTTAGGTCTCTTGGTTTTTTTGTCCGTGGGTTTGAATCGCAACCCGCATGAAATTCCATCCCCGCTTGTTGGCAAACCAGCACCTGCATTTTCCTTAGATACTTTAGAGGTCAATGGCCCCAAATTTGGTCCAGAAAACATGAAGGGCAAAGTTTGGATGCTGAACGTCTGGGCCACTTGGTGTGTCGCTTGTCGAGAAGAGCATCCCGTGTTGGTGGCATTCTCCAAAAACAATCAGTTGCCCATTGTGGGATTGAGCTACAAAGAAGTTCAGCCGCAAGACGAGCCAGCCGGACGCAAATTCACGCCTGAAGAAAAACTCAAATTGGCGCGCGAGCGCAGTGAGATGTGGCTCAAACGTTTCGGCAATCCCTATGCATTGTCGGTGATGGATTTGGATGGCCGGGTGGGCATTGACTACGGCGTCTACGGCGTGCCCGAAACCTATCTGATCGACAAGGAGGGTGTCATTCGCTACAAACGTGTTGGCGTTGTGACGCCTGAATTGTTGCAATCCACCATCTTGCCTCTGGTGCAGAAATTGAATGCCTCTTAAGGCACCGTGAAAGATTCCATGAAATTGATTTCTCAATGGTTGACGTGTCTCGGCATTGTGGCCATTTCACTTTCCACAGCATTGACGACTGTGCATGCCAAAGAGGCGGCGCCAATGGCTGAAGACCCGTTGGTTGAAAAGCGCTTGATTCACATCTCTGAAGAGTTGCGTTGCTTGGTTTGTCAAAACGAATCTTTGGCTTCTTCACGCGCCGAGTTGGCCAACGACTTGCGCGAAGAAGTTCGCAAACTCATTCGGCAAGACAAAAGCGACGGTCAAATTAAAGAGTACCTCGTGACACGATACGGTGACTTTGTACTTTACAAACCCGAGGTCAAACCCCTCACTTGGGTTTTGTGGTTTGGTCCATTTTTGTTGTTGGTGTTGGGTGTCATTGGCATGAGTGTTTATTTGCGACAGCGTCAAGCAGCCCAATCGCAAGCTCAATCCCTGAGCGATGAGGATCGCCGCAAGGTTCAAGAAATTCTCAAGTCGGGAGACGCATCATGAGCGCCGGCATGCTGTTCAATTTAATGGCATTGGCATTGGTACTGTCGGTTGTGGTTGTTTTGGTTTGGGTATTGCTAAGACAAGGACCCGTGGTGACACAGGCCAGCCAAGCCAAGGCCAATGCCAAGGTTTATCGCGATCAAATTCGAGACCTGGACCGTGAGCATGAAAGTGGTCACATCAGCGATGAAGAGTGGCAGCAGTCGCGTGACGAGCTAAGCCTGCGTTTGCTGGAAGATACCTCGGCCCAAGACGATCCTCAAATCAAACAACAAAGGCCAGCTGTTTGGACCGCTATCTTTGTCTTGGTGGCAGTGCCTTTGTCTGCATTAGGCCTCTATGCCGGTTTGGGTGAGCCTGTTGCACTCGATCCAATGTCTGCCAAAACCCCTCAGGAAACCAGCCCCATGGAGATGCTGAAGATGGCCGAGAGCTTGGCTCAAAGGTTGGAGGAGAAGCCCGACAACTTGCAAGGCTGGGTAATGCTGGGCAGAACTTACCGCTCGTTGGAACAGTTTGACAAATCCATTCAGGCCTACGATCGCGCTTTGAAATTGTCAGCAGACGATGACCTCCGCTTGGAGCGCGTTGAAGTGATTGCCATGAAAACGCAAGGCAATTTTGAAGGCGAACCGTGGCGCGTTATTCGTGACATTTTGCAGCGCGATCCGCAGCATTACGGCGCATTGCTAATGGCCGGTAGTGCTTCCTTTGCGCATGGCAAGTTCGACGATGCCTTGAAGTATTGGTTGGCCGCGCGCAAAACTTTGGATGCACAAAATCCAGATTTGCCAGAGCTAGATAACGCCATTGCATCTGTCCAAGAAAAGTTAGGCATCAAACCAGGCAGCATGGTCAGCCCTCAGCCGATGGCTTCTGCTTCTGCTGGGCTTGCAACTGCTGGAGCCTCTACTGAAGCCAAAGTTGCAGGTGGCGTTTCTGGTCAAGTGGTTTTATCGCCCACTTTAAAAGGTAAAGCAAGCCCCAACGATGTTGTGTTCATTTACGCCACGCCTGCCAATGGCGAGCGCATGCCCTTGGCCATCTTCAAAACAACAGTAGACAAATTGCCTTTCAGCTTTACGCTCGATGACAGCACGGCCATGTCGCCTGATCGCAAGCTGTCGGGGGCGGGTGAAGTCTTTGTCAAAGTGCGAGTTTCGAAATCGGGCAATGCCATGCCGCAATCAGGCGATTTGTCTGGCACTTTGGGGCCCGTCAAAGTGGGCGCCAAAGGCCTGACATTGGAAATCAAGGACCAAGTGCCTTGATGCCCTCTAAAGATTGCCCTTACTCAATGGCAATCTTGGCATCGCGAATCACGCGTGACCACTTGTCGGTGTCACGCTGTGTCCATGACTGAACCTCTTCAGGTGAACCTGGCTGTAGCTCTGTACCCGCAGCCTCAATTTTGGCCACCAGCGCAGGTGCTTTTAACGCTTTGCTAAGCGCCGCGTTGATGGTGTCAACCACGGGCTTTGGCGTTGCCAATGGTGCATACATGGCATACCAAGTTGTGTAGTCAAAGCCGGGCAGTGCTGTGGCAATTAGGGGCAGTGATTTGGTTGCGTTGGATTTGCTAGGGGCTGTGGCAGCGAGAACTTTCACGAGTCCTTTGTCGGCCAAACCTTGTAGCGAGGGCAGGCTGCTGAACATGGCGCTAACTTCACCAGAAATCAAATCGTTGACAGCGGCTGCACTGCCTTTGTAGGGCACATGAATCACATCCGTTTTTGAAAGTGCTTTGAACATTTCCATGCCCAAGTGAGCAGTGCCACCTGTTCCAGCTGATGCGAAGCTAATCTTGCCAGGATTGGCGCGTGCATAGTCAATCAGTTCGGGAATGTTTTTGACGGGCAATTTGGCAGACACCACCAACACGTGCGGGCCCGTTGAAATGGTCGACACAGGTTTGAGTTTGGCCACCAAGTCGGCGCCGCCTTTTTTACTGAGCATGGGTTGCAGCACCATGTTGCCAAACGCCGCCAACAGCAGGGTATGGCCATCGGGTTCGGCACGCGCCACCACGCCTAAGGCTGGCACGCCCATACCACCCCCCTGATTTTCGACGGTGACGGGTTGTTTGATATCGGCTGAGAGCACCAAGGCCAGTTCGCGCGCAACGACATCAGCAGGGCCGCCTGCAGCGTAGGGCACGATCAATTTGACGGGCTTGGTTGGCCAAGCATTGTTGCCTTGAGCGAAAGTCATGGAGGCGCTTAAACCCAAGACCGCTGTCATTAAAAATTGGCGTCTGAAAAGTAGAGTCATGCATGTCTCCCTGATTAGTTCTGGACATTAAAAAAGCCGTTGAATTATCAACGGCTTTGGAATTTTTGAGGCGAATAGGGATGTTGTGAATTAGTCTGCTGTAATTTTTTTCTCACGCACCAGCTTGCCCCATTTTTCTGATTCCTTTTGCATGAAGCTGGTAAGCTCGGCACGCGTAGAGGGGGCACCAGACAGGCCAAGCTTGGTGAGGGCGTCTTTTGTGCTCTGATCGTTCAGAACTTTGACAATTTCAGCATTCCATTTGTCCAAAATAGCCGAAGGCACTTTGGCAGAAGCGAGGAAGGCATACCAGTTGAGGGCTTCAAAACCTGGATAGCCCGACTCTGCCACCGTGGGCACATTCGACAGGTAGCTAGGGCGGGTAAGACCGGTTGTGGCAATGGCCACCAACCTGCCAGATTCAACGTGTGGAATGGAGGTAGGGGGTGCCGAAAAATAACCTGTGAACCGATTGGCCAACAGGTCTTGCATGGCTGGCGCGCCCCCCTTGTAGGGCACGTGCAACATTTCTGTGTTGGTGCGGATGGCAAACAGTTCGCCCGTGAGGTGTGATGCCGAGCCAGCGCCTGTTGAGGCAAAAGACACGGTGTCGGGGGCCTTCTTGGCCAACGCTACAAAGTCGGCCAAACTTTTGATGCCAGACTCTTTGTTAACCACCAGCATGTTGGGAAAGTTCACGCCGCCAGAGATAGGCGCTAAGTCTTTAAAGGGCTCGTAGCCGACTTTCATCATGTGTGGGGCAATGGCCATGGGGCCAATCGAGCCCAACAAAATGACGGAGCCGTCTGCCACGCCATTGGCAACTTGCTGGTGAACGATGTTGCCGCCAGCGCCTGCTTTGTTTTCTACAACAACATTTTGACCAATGTTTTCGGTGAGTTTTTTGGCAATTAAGCGCGCAGCAGCATCGGCGGCACCACCTGGCGCAAAACCAACATACAGGGTAACAGGACGTTTGGGCGGGAAATCTTGGGCGTTGCCAATGCTGGGAATAAGAAGGGTGCAGGCAGCCAATGTAAAGGTGCTGAGCAGGTAGCGCTTGTTCATGAAAGCTCCGTTAAAAAGGTGGCAGTATGCCTATAGTATCCTTCAAAAGCTTGAGCAAACAGACAATGTGCTTTTCTGTAAAGTTGTGATTTCCAATCGTTGTAATGCTTAGAAATCGGCAGTCTTTGTTCCATCCCTTTGGTGCTGTAGGCAGGGGCAGGTCACGTTAAGACTTTGTGGCATGCATGGTGGCTCACAGAAAATAAAAAAGCCCCGTGAGGGGCTTGTTCATTGGTGATCTGGCGGAAGCGGTGAGATTCGAACTCACGGACCCTTTCGAGCCGCCGGTTTTCAAGACCGGTGCAATCGACCACTCTGCCACACTTCCTGCGGGGGGAATTGTAACCTTGTTCTAGACCCAAATTGGGGCAGATCAGGAAGACAGGGCAAAAAATTAATATTGATCTCCCCCCCATTGAATAGCCCCAATTGAATCAAACGAGCATGCCTTGGGTTTCGATGTAGGCAATGACGTCTGCCAGGCCGGTTTGGGTTTTGAGGTTGGTCATGACGAAGGGTTTGAGGCCTTTGGCGGTGGTGCGCATGCGGGTGGTGTCGGCGTGCATCACGGCCAGGTCGGCGCCGACGTAGGGGGCCAGGTCGGTTTTGTTGATGACGAAGAGGTCGCTTTTGGTGATGCCGGGGCCGCCTTTGCGGGGGATTTTTTCGCCGGCGGCCACGTCAATGACGTAGATGGTGAGGTCGGACAGTTCGGGGCTGAAGGTGGCGGCCAAGTTGTCGCCGCCGCTTTCTACAAAAACCACATCGGCATTGGGAAACTTTTCCAGCATGCGGTCGATGGCTTCCAAGTTAATGGAGGCATCTTCTCGAATGGCAGTGTGGGGGCAGCCACCGGTTTCAACGCCCATGATGCGGTCGGCATCGAGCGCACCACTGACGGTAGCGTTGGTCTTCTTTGGTGTAGATGTCGTTGGTGATGGCCACCAAGTCCCATTTTTGGCGCATGCTTTTGCACAACATTTCCAAGAGGGTGGTTTTGCCTGAACCCACGGGGCCGCCAATGCCCACGCGAAGGGGCGGCAGTTTTTTGGTACGATTGGGGATGTGATGCAAAGCAGTCATGATCTGAACAGTCGGGAGTATTGGGTTTCGTGTCTGGCAGACATGACGGCCAGCATAGGACAAAAAGCTTGGCGTTCGTCATCGCTTAAGGCGATGGCGTGTTGCACAGCTTCGGGAATTTCTTGGGCCAAGCGGGCAAGTATTTTTTGACCTGACACCTGGCCTAAAGGAACAGCTTTGAGGGCCGCTTGGGTCATGTTTTCGGCCCAACCGAAGGCATAGGCTTGAAGGGCTTGATCAAGCGGCGCATTGGCCAGCGACAAAGCCAATGACATGGTCATGGGGTAGGGCGCATTTCGCTGCACAGCTTTAAGGCGGTCTCTGTGGCTTTGTTTTGAATGCGCAACCAGTCCAGCAGGGAGCGCCCCATTTGCTCTGTCTGTAAACGCATCTCGTGTGTTTCGCGACAGGTGTGCACCCATTCGCTTAAATGCTTCAAGCGGTCAGTGTTCAACACTTGCCAAGCAGGAATGGCTTGTGCCATGAGGGCCATGTCGCCGCGCGCTTGCGACAAATGCAATTGATCTGCCAACCAATCTGCACACGAGGCTTCGTCGTGCACCAGTTCATGGTCAATGGCCGCTTCAAGGGCTTCTGAATAGGAGAAGCCACCCACTGGCAAAGCAGGTGAGGCCAACCAAATGAGTTGAAGCAGTTCAGTGGCCATGGTTGTGGTCGTGTTGCGCATGATCATGACCATGACCTTCTGAATTCCC
>JBEDKQ010000053.1:0-15028 GCA_041172085.1 Pseudomonadota bacterium
ATTTGCGTTCCTTGGTTGAACTCTTCGACTTGGATCATTTCAATGCTCATGGTGCTCTCCTAAAACTGTTGCAGTTGCCTAAATATTGATTTTTGAAAATTTTATTTTTGTGGGGTTAAGTGAGATTCAACATCGCTGATGCGGACTCCCCCTTGCCAAGTAAAGTTTGCGCCAATCCATCAGAAGTTACCCACGATGAAATCTTTGAAGCGTGTGAAGGCGTTGTTCATGGAGCCCTTCTTCTGCGAAACTTTGAAACCGCGCAAGCGTGCCAATCGGGCTTCTTCCATCAGGCCCATCACGGTGGCCACGCGGGGTTGACTGACCATGTCTGACAGCGCGCCGGTGTATTTGGGAACGCCGCGTCGCACGGGCTTCAAGAAAATGTCTTCCCCCAGCTCGACCATGCCGGGCATGACAGCACTGCCGCCTGTGAGCACGATGCCAGAAGACAGGACTTCTTCGTAGCCCGATTCGCGAATGACTTGTTGTACCAATGAGAAGATTTCTTCAACGCGGGGTTCAATCACACCGGCCAACGCTTGCTTGGACAACATGCGCGGTGCACGATCGCCCAAGCCGGGTACTTCCACTTGTGCTTCTGGGTCGGCCAACAGTTGTTTGGCACAACCACTTTCAACTTTGATGTCTTCTGCGTCTTTGGTGGGGGTGCGCAATGCCATGGCGATGTCGCTGGTGATCAAGTCACCTGCAATGGGAATGACGGCAGTGTGACGAATTGCGCCGTTGGTAAAGATGGCCACGTCGGTGGTTCCTGCACCAATGTCGACGCAGGCCACACCGAGCTCACGCTCATCTTCGGTCAATACGGCCAAGCTGGAAGACAATGGGTTGAGCAAGAGCTGATCGACTTCAAGGCCACAACGACGCACACACTTGATAATGTTCTCAGCCGCACTTTGCGCGCCCGTGACGATGTGGACCTTGGCTTCAAGGCGCATGCCGCTCATGCCGATGGGCTCTTTCACGTCTTGGCCATCAATCACAAACTCTTGCGGCGCCACCAACAACAAGCGTTGGTCTGTCGAAATGTTGATAGCGCGTGCGGTTTCAACAACACGGGCGACATCGGCAGGTGTGACTTCTTTGTCTTTGACCGCCACCATGCCACTGGAATTCAAGCCACGAATGTGACTGCCGGTAATTCCCGTGTTAACGCGAGTGATCTTGCAATCTGCCATCAACTCGGCTTCTTTCAAAGCTTGCTGAATACTTTGAACAGTCGCATCGATGTTGACCACCACACCGCGCTTCAAACCATTGCCGGGCGCAACACCCATGCCGGCCAGTTTTAATTCACCACCTGGCATGACCTCGGCCACGACGACCATGACCTTGGATGTACCAATGTCGAGACCGACCACCAAATCTTTGTACTCTTTTGCCATATGTTCAACCGTTCTTTTCTAAATCTTCAATCGATCAGGGTTTCTTCAAACCATCTACTGCCAAAGTACTGACGCCTCGTAACCTCAAGGCATAACCATTTTCGTAACGCAAATCTGCAGACAGCAATGAGGTTGCCGTGCGGCCATAACGCGATGCAACTTGCGTCAAGGTTTTGAAAAACAACTGCAGTTTGCTGCCAATTTCTTGTTGACTGCCATTTCCCAATTCCAATGTGGCGCCTGACTCAAGTTGCGCCGACCAACTGCCACGTTGACTCAACTCCAGCTTGTCTAAATTCATGTCCATCTTGGCCATGAGAGGCTTCAGGTAATGAAACATTTCCAAGACTGTTTTTGCCTGTGATTCTGGGCCTTTCAGGGTAGGCAATGTATCGCTGTCGACATCATCGGCATTGACTTCAAACACAGCCCCTTCAGCACTGAGAAATTTGCCATCACCTTCATTGCCCCACTGCGCAACAGGCAAAAATTCATCCAAGGTGACATTCAAACGGTTGGGAAATTCACGTCGCACCAAGGCGGAGCGAATCCAAGGAATTTGCTCAAAGGCTTGACGCGCTTGCATCAGGTTCAAGGTAAAGAAATTACCTGTGAGTTGTGGCAAGACATTGGCTCGCAAAGTCACTGCATTGCTGTGGGTCACATTGCCTCGAACAGTAATGCCCTGAATTGAAAACGCAGGGTGACGCAACAACCAACCCATGCCGCTTATCAAACACATGATGATGGCCAAAGCAAACATCAAAGTAGCAGTCCATTGCATCAATCGCACGTCCATGGGCAAAGTCAACGGCTTTTTCATGACGCCGCCTTCTGCAATGGCGCGTGCTCTAAACTGGCATCGGCCAGCAAGTGCATGCACAAACTTTCATAATCCATGCCTGCGGCACGGGCAGACATTGGCACCAATGAGTGGCTGGTCATGCCAGGGGATGTGTTGATTTCAAGCAGGTAGGGTTGGCGCGTTTTCGCGTCAATCATCACATCGACACGGCCCCAACCTTTGCAGCCCAGCACTTGATAGGCTTTCACCACGTGCGCTTGAATGGCTTTCTCTTCTGCTTCGGGCAAACCAGAGGGCACCAAGTATTGCGTATCGTCTGTGAAGTATTTGTTTTGATAATCGTAATTGCCAGCAGGTGCCACGATTCGAATCACTGGCAGCGCATGCGCTGTATCACCCTCACCCAAAACAGGGCAAGTGACTTCGTCACCCGCAATGAACTGCTCACAAAGTACATCGGTATCGCAGGCTGCTGCTGCTTGCAATGCAGGAAGCAAATCGCTGGCTTGGATGACTTTGGTCACACCGATAGAAGAGCCTTCACGCGCTGGCTTGACGATGAGAGGCAGGCCCAATGTTTGCAACACATGATTTTGGGCTTGTTCGCTCAGGTCATGTTGCTTGAGCAACACATAGCGCGGTGTGGGCACATTCTCGGACAACCAGACACGCTTGGTCATGGTTTTATCGATGGCAATGCTAGAGGCCATCACACCTGAACCAGTATAGGGAATGCCCAACAATTCGAGTGCACCTTGGACTGTGCCGTCTTCGCCAAAGCGCCCATGTAAAGCAATGAAACAGCGCTGAAAACCTTCTTCTTTAAGCTTGTACAAACCAAGGTTTGCGGGATCGAAAGCATGCGCATCAACGCCGCGCTTGCGCAGCGCATCAAGCACGCCTTGACCGGACAATAAAGAGATTTCACGCTCGGCAGATTGCCCGCCCATGAGCACGGCCACTTTGCCGAAACTTGGCGCTACGTGACTCATGCTGCGCCTCCCATTTTTTGAACTTGGGCAGGCACTGCGCCAATGGAGCCGGCACCCATGCAAATGACGATGTCACCGTCTTTTGCATTGTCAAAAATAGCCTGCGCCATGGCCTCAATTTTATCGATAAAAACAGGCTCAATTTTACCTGCAACGCGCAAAGCGCGAGATAAAGATCGACCATCTGCTGCGACGATCGGCGCTTCGCCCGCTGCATAAACTTCAGACAACAAGACGGCGTCAGCACCTTGGCTGATGACACGGACAAAATCTTCAAAGCAATCGCGCGTTCGGCTGTATCGGTGAGGTTGAAAGGCCAACACCAAACGACGACCTGGAAAGGCGCCACGCGCAGCCGCCAAAGTCGCAGCCATCTCGACAGGATGGTGGCCATAGTCGTCGATCAAAGTGAAGCTGCCTCCTTGGTTCTGGCGCTTCACTTCACCATAGCGTTGGAAGCGGCGGCCGACGCCTTTGAACTGGGCCAATGCACGTTGCACGGCTGTGTCGTCCACACCCAGTTCGACGGCCACAGCGATGGCAGCCAATGCATTGAGCACGTTATGTTCGCCAGGCAAGTTGAGGACCACAGGAAGATCGGGCAAAGTCACACCGTTTCTGCGCTGCACCGTGAAATGCATTTGCCCATTTTCGGCGTGCACGTTGACTGCCCTGACTTGAGCGCCCTCAAGCAGTCCATAGGTGGTGACCGGCCTTGCCAACTTGTCTTGAATGCTGCGCACGCCAGGGTCATCACTGCACAAAATGGCGGTGCCATAAAAAGGCATGCGGTGCAAAAACTCTACGAAGGCCGCCTTTAACTTTTCAAAGTCATGGCCATAGGTTTCCATGTGATCGGCATCGATGTTGGTCACCACAGCCATCACAGGCAATAAATTCAGGAAGGAAGCGTCTGATTCATCGGCTTCTACAACGATGTAATCGCCGGTGCCCAGTTTGGCATTGGTGCCCGCACTGTTCAAGCGGCCACCAATGACAAAGGTAGGGTCCAAGCCGCCTTCAGCCAACACACTGGCCACCAAACTGGTGGTGGTGGTTTTGCCGTGTGTACCCGCAATGGCCACACCTTGCTTCATGCGCATCAGTTCGGCCAGCATCACCGCGCGGGGAACCACAGGAATGTGCCTTGCGCGTGCCACCAGCACTTCTGGGTTATCGGCTTTTACTGCTGTAGATGTCACCACTGCATCAGCCCCTTGAACATGGTCTGCACTGTGACCCACAAAGGTTTGAATGCCCAACTGAGCCAAACGGCGCAAGGTGCTGCTGTCCGATAAATCGGAGCCCGAAATGGTGTAACCCAAATTGAGTAAAACTTCGGCAATGCCGCTCATGCCAGCGCCGCCGACGCCGATGAAATGGATGTGACGAATGGCGTGTTTCATGCGGCCAATGCCTCGCAAGCTGCCACCACTTCTTGGGTGGCTTGAGTCTTTTTCAAGGCCCACGCTTTTTCAGCACAGGCCAACAATTCTTCGCGCGTTAGGCTAATCAGTCTTGCAGCCAAAGACTCGGGTGTCAGTTGGGCTTGTGGCATCAGCCAACCTGCACTTTGCTCAACCAAGAAGTTGGCATTCGTTGTTTGGTGATCGTCCACTGCGAATGGGAACGGAACATAAATGGCCGCAGCACCCACCGCTGCAATTTCTGTCACGGTGCTGGCACCTGAACGGCAAATGATCAGATCGGCATCGGCAAAGGCTTGCGCCGTGTCGTCAATGAAAGGTGTCAATTCGGCTTGAACACCCGCTTGCTGGTAGTTGGCACGCAAAGCATCAATTTGTTTTGAGCCGCTTTGGTGAACGACCACTGGGCGCTGGTCTGCAGGAATCAAAGCCAAAGCTTTGGGCACGATGTCGTTCAAGGCTTGGGCACCTAAACTACCCCCGACCACCCAAACTTTCAAAGGGCCTGTCCGACCCGCAAATCGCGCTGAAGGTGCAGGTTTGTTCAAGAAATTTTGACGCAAAGGATTGCCAACCCAAACGCCCTTTTTCAACACATTTGGAAACGCGCTGTAGATGCGATCAGCGACACCTGCCAAGACTTTATTGGCCAGTCCGGCGACTGAATTTTGTTCATGCAACACCAATGGTTTACCCAAGAGCACTGACATCATGCCGCCTGGGAAAGTGATATAGCCACCCAAACCCACCACCACATCGGGTTGCACACGGCGAACCACTTGCAAACTTTGCCAAAAAGCTTTGAGCAATCGGATGGGCAGCCATGCCACACTCAGGATTCCTTTGCCGCGCACACCACCAAACTGCACAGGCTCAAAAGCAAAACCGCGCTGTGGCACATATTGGCTCTCCATGTTGCCAGGCACGCCTAACCAGTGTACGCGCCACCCAGCATCACGCAAGGATTCCGCCACAGCCAAGCCAGGGAAAATATGCCCACCTGTGCCGCCTGCCATGATCAATGCGCAGCGATTCATGAACGGCCTCCGCGCATCATTTGCTTGTTCTCAGCATCAATGCGCAGCACGATGGCAATGGCCACCATGTTCATCAAAATGGCCGAACCACCATAGCTCATCAAGGGCAAGGTCAAACCTTTTGTAGGCAAGGCGCCCAAGTTCACACCCATGTTGATGAAGGATTGGAAACCAATCCAAATGCCAACACCTTGGGCCACCAAGCCAGGGAAGGTTCGGTCCAAGGCCAACGCTTGACGACCGATCACCATGATGCGACGGCTGAGCCACAAGAACATGCCAATTACGGCAATCACGCCCACCAAGCCAAACTCCTCACCAATCACGGCCAACAAGAAGTCGGTATGCGCTTCTGGCAACCAATGTAACTTTTCAACGCTACCCCCCAAGCCCACGCCAAAGATTTCTCCGCGGCCAATGGCAATCAAAGAGTGCGACAACTGATAGCCTTTGCCCAACGCATGGGTTGGATCCCAAGGATCGAGGTACGCAAAAATACGTTCACGGCGCCAAGGTGAAGCGGCAATGATCATGGCAAATGCAAATACCAAGATGGCCAAGATCAAGAAGAACATCCGCGCATTGACGCCGCCTAAAAACAAGATGCCCATGGCGATGATGGCAATCACCAAGAAGGCGCCCATGTCGGGTTCGGCCAACAAGAAAATGCCGGCCAAGCCTACCGCAGCGCCCATGGGCAACACCGCACGGAAGAAGCGTTCTTTCACTTCCATCTTGCGCACCATGTAATCTGAGGCGTAGATGATGACGGCCAGTTTGGCAAATTCAGAGGGTTGAAAGTTCATCACGCCCAACGAGATCCAACGACGCGCGCCATTGACGCCTTTACCAATGAAAGGCAGCAGCACAGCCGCTAGCAATACCAAAGACAAAATAAACAAAGGCCGGGCATTTTTCTCCCAGATTTCCAAAGGCACTTGGAAAGCCAACAGGGCTATCCCAAAACCAATCACAATCGAAATGACATGACGCATCAAGAAGTGAGTTTGGGAATAGCGCGCAAACTTGGGGTTGTCCGGCATGGCAATGCTGGCTGAATAAACCATGACCATGCCCCACATCAGCAAGGCCACCACCACCCAAACCAGCGCTTGATCGATGTTTTGAATCTTGCCTTGTGCAGCGCCATTTTTGGCGTAATCGTAGCTCCCTAAATTGACGGGCAGCCCCATCTCACCTGCCGACTGCACTGACGCCCCGCCGCCGGCTCGACTGAACAAGCCAGCGCTCCAAGCAGTTAAGCGTGCCATGAACTCACTCACAGGGAAGACTCCATGACTTGACCTGCAGCCTCTGCAATGTCTGCAACGGCTTGACAGAAAACTTGTGCGCGATGCGCGTAATCGCGGAACATGTCAAAACTTGCACAGGCAGGTGACAACAACACAGCATCACCTGGCTGGGCCACATCTTTGGCCGCATTGACTGCTTCATGCATTGAGTTGGCATCGATCAATGGGACACCACACGATTTCAATTCTTCACGAATCAGAAGTGCATCTTTGCCGATCAAAACCACGGCACGTGTGTAACGCGCAACTGGATCAGCCAGGGGTGCGAAGTCTTGGCCTTTGCCATCGCCGCCCAAAATCACCACCACGCGGCGCTCAGATCCCAAGCCCACCAACGCAGCCACTGTGGCGCCTACATTGGTACCTTTGCTGTCATCAAAATATTCAATGTCATTCACGATGGCAACCGATTCAACGCGGTGCGGTTCGCCCTTGTATTCACGCAATCCAAACAACATGGTTGCCAAGCTGCTGCCGGTGGTACTTGCCAAAGCCAATGCAGCCAATGCATTGACCGCATTGTGGCGTCCGCGTATCCGCAAGGCATCGGCGGGCATCAATCGTTGGATGTGAATCTCTTCAACTTCGCCTTTGCGCAGACGACGCGTTTCATCAGATTCCAAAGCGCGCACCAACCACGTCATGCCATTGACAGTTTCCAAACCAAAGTCACCAGGACGCTCAGGCATGCTGGCACCATAGGTGATGTGCTCGCGCACAATGGGTTTTTGCAACTTGGCACGAATCGGATCTGGCAACATGGCCATCACTCGTGCATCGTCCCGGTTCAACAGCATCAAAGACTGTTGACCAAAAATTTTTTCTTTGGCAGCTGCATAAGCAGTCATGCTGCCGTGCCAGTCCAAATGGTCTTGCGTGATGTTCAGCACGGTAGCCGCGGTTGGCTCGAAGGGGCCGGCATTGTCCAACTGGAAGCTAGACAACTCCAATACCCAGACTTCAGGCAAGACTTGATCAATGCATTCCCGCAATGTGTCTAAAAGGGTAGGGCCAATGTTGCCCGCCACCTTGACGGATTTACCAGCGCGCTCAATCAACTGTCCCGTCAAAGCAGTCACCGTGGTTTTACCGTTGGTTCCTGTAATGGCCAAGACTTTGGGGTTGTAATCGCGCGTGGCTTTGAGTTTTTCCATCGCTTGTACAAACAAGGTCAACTCACCGCCGGTCCAAAGACCCATGGCCTTTGCAGCGTCCAAGACTGGCGCTGTATCGGCAGGTGCCAAGCCTGGGCTTGCAAACACAGCCCGAATGGCAGAGCCTTCAAGCAAACTGGCCGTAAAGGGTCCCGAGATCCAACGCACCGCAGGCAACTCTTGTTGCAAGATGGTCAAATTTGCGGGGGTTTCACGTGTATCGGCAACGGTCACTTCTGCACCTGCAAATACACACCAGCGCACCATGGCCAAGCCAGAAGCGCCCAGCCCCAAAATCAAGATGTGTTGGCCTTGAAGGTAGTTCATGCTCATCTCAGCTTCAAAGTCGACAGACCCACCAGGCACAAGAGCATGGTGATGATCCAAAACCGAACAACCACTTGGGTTTCTTTCCATCCACTCTTTTCAAAGTGATGGTGCAAAGGCGCCATCTTCAAAATACGACGGCCTTCGCCATACTTCTTCTTGGTGTATTTGAAGTAAGACACTTGCAGCATCACTGACAAGGCTTCCACCACAAAAATACCGCCCATGATGGCCAACACAATTTCTTGTCGCACGATGACAGCAATGGTGCCCAAGGCGCCGCCCAAGGCCAATGCGCCCACATCGCCCATGAAAACTTGTGCTGGATGCGTGTTGAACCACAAGAACGCCAAACCCGCACCCGCCATGGCAGCGCAAAAAATCATCAACTCGCCGGTTCCTGGAATATAGGGAAGGAACAAATACTTGGCGTACACAGAACTGCCTGTGACATAAGCAAAGACACCCAATGTAGAACCCACCATGACGACAGGCATGATGGCCAATCCATCCAAGCCGTCGGTCAAGTTGACTGCATTGCTAGAACCCACAATGACCAAGTAAGTCATGACCATGAATCCAAATACGCCCAAGGGGTAGCTCACTTCTTTGAAGAAGGGCACCAACAATCCAGCCTTGGGTGGCAAGTTGACATCAAAACCAGAAATAACCCATGTCACGAACAAATCCAACACACGCATGTTGGAGCTTTCTGAAATGCTGAAAACCAAATAGAACGCCGCCAACAAGCCGATCACGGATTGCCAAAAGTATTTCTCACGAGAGCGCATGCCTTCAGGGTCTTTGTTGACCACTTTGCGCCAATCGTCCACCCAACCAATGGCACCAAAGCCCAATGTCACGACAAGCACAATCCAGACAAAACGGTTGGACCAGTCAAACCACAGCAAGGTGCTGATGGCGATTGACAGCAAAATTAAGACACCCCCCATGGTGGGTGTGCCGCTCTTGGCCAAGTGTGTTTCCATGCCATAGCCACGCACTGGCTGACCAATTTTCAAAGCCGCCAAGTGACGGATCACGGCAGGGCCCGCAATCAGGCCTATCAGCAGTGATGTTACGGCGGCCATCACTGCACGGAAGGTGATGTACTGAAACACGCGCAAAAAGCCCCAGTCGGGCGACAAAGATTGCAACCACTGAGCCAAATTAAGCAGCATGAAGGGGCTCACTTTCATTTGCTTTGGCCAATTCGGATTGCACGCGCAAACTTTCCACCACGCGCTCCATCTTCATAAATCGAGATCCTTTGATCACTACGCTGTTGCAAGCAGGCATGTGCAACATGACAGCTTCTTGCAATGCTTCCATCGTTTCAAAATGACGTGCACCTGCAAAGGCCTTGCTGCTGTGCAAACACAAATTGCCCAAGGTGAACAGATCGTCAATTCCGCGTGATTTGGCATAGGCGCCCACTTCAACATGGAACTCAGAACCTTGCAGTCCCACTTCACCCATGTCTCCCAAAACCAGCAAACGTGGTGCGGGTAACTCGGCCAAGACGTCAATGGCGGCACGCACAGAATCGGGGTTGGCGTTGTAGGTGTCATCGACCAAGGTGTAAGCATGACCTGCAATTTGCCACTGACTTGATTTGGAACGACCTTTGACTGGCTCAAAACTTTCGAGCCCTTTCACAATGTCGCCCAATTTCATGCCAGTAGCCAATGCACACGCTGTTGCTGCCAAAGCGTTGAGCACGTTGTGACGACCGGCAATGTTCAGGCGGCATGGCATTTTTTGTGTTGCTGTCACCAGCGTGAACTGCCAAGCACCCGCCGTCCATGCGAGGTGATGTGCTTGTACATCACCTGCTTCAAAACCAAACGTGATAACTTGACGCTGGCCCGCCAGATCGCGCCACAGACTTGTATAAGTGTCTGCAGCAGGAAAAACCGCCACACCATTGAGCGGCAAGGCGCGAATGACTTCTGCGTTTTCACGGGCCACAGCTTCAACTGTGGCCATGAATTCTTGATGTTCGCGCTGTGCGTTGTTGACCAAACCCACGTTAGGCTGGGCAATGCGCGCCAGCACCTCAATTTCACCAGGGTGGTTCATGCCCAGCTCAATCACTGCACGGCGATGAGAGACTCGCAAGTTGAACAACGTAAGTGGCACGCCAATCTCATTGTTCAAATTACCTTGTGTCGACATTGATGCCTGAGACGCCTCTGCACGCAACACCGAAGCAATCATCTGAGTCACAGTGGTTTTGCCATTGCTACCCGTCACACCAATGAGTGACAAATCAAACTGACCGCGCCATTGTCTTGCCAACTCGCCCAAAGCTTGACGTGTATTGGGGACATAAAACGCTGGAATTTCCAAGCCTTGCAAGTGCTTCACCGTATCAGGATTTTGCAAATCAGTCGCTTCAAACAGCACCGCCACAGCACCTTGCGTTTGCGCTTGCAATAAAAATGCAGCGCCATCAAAGTTCTCACCTTTCAAGGCCACAAACAAGTCACCGTCAACAATGCTGCGGCTATCGGTGCGAATTGCAAGAATTAACGCTGACTGCGCTTTCGGTGACTGCAACGTACCAGGTACTGCCACGGCCTGTGGCAACCAAGTTTGCAATTGGTTCAATGTGAAGTTCACGCTTGAACCCCCAACAGAGTTTGTCGGTTGGCTCTTTGCACCAAGGCATCATGCGCATGCAAACGGTCATCAAAGGCATGCTTGACACCCGCAATTTCTTGCGTGTCTTCATGACCTTTGCCTGCAATCAAAATGACATCACGAACACCAGCCTGCATCACCACATGGGCAATGGCTTTGGCACGGTCAAGTTCTTGATGCGCTGCTGAAGGTATCTTCAAGCCTTTCAACATGTCTTGCACGATGGCAGCAGGCGATTCTGTCCTTGGGTTGTCACTTGTTAACACGACATGATCGGCTGCAGACTCTGCAGCAGCGGCCATCAAAGGTCTTTTGCTAGCGTCGCGATCGCCACCGCAGCCCAAAACGCACCAAAGTTTAGAGCCCAACGCTGTTGAAATCAGTTTCAACGTGGCCAGGGTCTGCGCCACTGCATCGGGGGTATGCGCATAGTCGACCACAGTCAAAGGCAATTCAATGCCTTCAACGCCCGACACCTTTTCCATGCGACCTGGCACAGCCTGCAAACGTGCGCAGACCTCCATCACTTTGTCCAACGAAATGTCCAATGCTCGCAATGAAGCCATCACACCCAGCAAGTTGTCAACGTTGTAGTCACCCATCAAATGGGTTTGAATGTGCAACACCTGATCAGCCTCTTTAACATCGAAGGCCATGCCCGTTGCAGTGCGCTGTAAATTGAGCGCCTGCAAACGCGCAGGTTTGCCTTGGCTGGAGCAGGTCCAAAGTGTCAAACACTTTTCAGATTGCAAATTGGCAGCCAGTTGCGCACCTTGTGCATCGTCTACATTGACAACAGCGACTTGCAAATCTGGCCAAGCAAACAAGGCTTCTTTGGCTTGCCAGTAGGCTGCCATGGAGCCGTGATAATCCAAATGGTCTTGCGTGAAATTGGTGAACAACGCCAATTGAATGCGGGTGCCCGCCAAGCGCTGCTCAGCAAGGCCAATTGAACTGGCTTCAATGGCGCAGTGCGTCACACCCGATGAAACAAAATTTCTAAATTGACCTTGCAACAACACAGGGTCGGGCGTGGTCATACCCGTTGACTGCAAGTGCGGAGGTTCTCCCACGCCCAAGGTACCGACCACTGCACAGCGCGATGGACATGCCGCGTTGTTCAATTCGTTCAATGCTTGTGCCAACCACCATGTGCACGACGTTTTACCATTCGTGCCCGTCACAGCCATGACCTTCAAAGCTTGACTGGGTTGTTCATAATACGCATCAGCAATCCAACCTGTATCGGCTTTGAGGCCTTGGTACGTGGCCAGTTGCGCGCCATCCGACTTGAGCCAATCCGAAGTCCACACTTCGCTGCCTTGTGCCTCGACCAAACACGCGGCAGCACCTTGCGCTAAAGCAGACTGAACATAGGCACGACCGTCTGTGGCAGCGCCCGGCCAAGCAATGAAAGCATCGCCTGCTTTGACCGTGCGACTGTCGGTGCAGAGCACGCCCTTAACGTGCTGACGCAACCACTGAGCGGCTTGAGTAGGACTGTGCAAGCTCTGCATCAGAACGACTCCTCCACACCGTTGGCCACAATTTGCGGTTTGACGCTCATGTCAGGTTGCACGCCCAACAAACGCAAACTTTGCTGCACGGTTTGACTGAAAACAGGTGCCGCCACATCGCCGCCGTAGTAACGACCATTGGTAGGTTCATCAATCATGACCGCCACCACAATGCGTGGTTTGTCGATAGGCGCAATACCCACAAACAAGCCGCGGTACTTTTTAGTGGCATAACCCTTGCCTTCTTGCTTGTGGGTCGTACCTGTTTTGCCGCCAACAGAGTAACCCACTGTTTGCGCTTTTTGTGCCGTACCGCCTGGCCCTGCCGCCATGTTCAACATATGACGCATGGCTTGTGCATGTTCTGGCGCAATCACAGGAACGCCCACAGGCGCTTGACCGTTCTTGATCAATGTGGCCGGTAGCGATTTACCATCACTTGCAAAGATGGTGTAGGCCCGCGCCATTTGGAACAAACTGACCGAAACACCATAGCCATAACTCATGGTGGCTTGCTCAACAGGACGCCATGTTTTTGCGGCGCGAAGCCGACCACTGACAACACCAGGAAACGGCAATTGCGGTTTCTGACCAAAACCTACTGCTGTGAACATCTCCCACATCTCGCGGGGTTGCATTTGCATCGCGATTTTGACGGTACCCACGTTGCTCGACTTCTGTATCACTTCGTTGACAGTCAAAGCGCCATGTGGATGGGCATCGGTAATGGTTGAGCCTGTGATGTTGATTCGCCCAGGCGCAGTTTGGATGACGGTTTCTGGCTTGATCAAGCCCTTCTCAAGTGCCAACGCGATGGCAAAGGGCTTCATGGTGGAGCCAGGCTCAAAACTGTCAGTGAGTGCACGATTGCGCAGTTGCTCGCCACTCAAATTAACACGTTTGTCTGGCGAATAACTGGGATAGTTGGCCAGCGCCAAAATTTCACCCGTTTGTGCATCAAGCACCACCACGCTGCCTGCTTTGGCTTTATTTTCCAAAACAGCCTCGCGCAATTTTTGATAGGCAAAAAATTGAACTTTGCTGTCAATGCTCAACTGTAAATCTTCGCCATCTACGGGAAGTGTCATCTGACCAACGTCTTCCACCACACGGCCCAGGCGGTCTTTGATCACCCGACGTGCGCCCGGTTTACCTGACAATTGATTTTGGAAAATTAACTCAATGCCTTCTTGACCTTTGTCTTCGACATTGGTGAAGCCCACAATGTGCGCAGCCGACTCACCCTCTGGGTACAAGCGCTTGTATTCTTTGATCGTGTAAATGCCCTTGATGTTCAAAGCCAAAATTTCTTTGACCACAGGCTCGTCCATTTGCCGACGCAACCACACAAAGGTCTTGTCTTCGTTTTCCAATTTCTTGGCCAATTCGGCAGGCGTCATTTCCAGTAACTTGCCCAATTGACGCAAGCCCTCTGGCGAGCGGTCAATCTCTTCTGGGTTGGCCCACACACTGGGCGCTGGCACACTGGAAGCCAAAATCAATCCATTGCGGTCCAAAATGCGACCACGGTTGGCCGGCAAAGTGAGCGTTCTTGCAAACCGCACTTCACCTTGACGCTTGAAGAAAGCGTTTTCAAAAACTTGGACATAAGACGCACGCACGGCCAAACCGACAAAGGCCAAGGCCATTGCGGCCACAATCAATTTGCTGCGCCAAACAGGCGTCTTACTGGCCAGCAAAGGGCTAGATGAAAGCTGAACACTGCGGCTCATCGCTTCACCCCTGTCGACTTGTTTTCTGTATTTGAAGCAGGCATTTGCAAGTCTGCTGGCTGCTTAACGTATTGCGTAATACCAGGCGTGACCAAACGCATTTGCAATTGCTGCTTGGCAATTTGCTCGATGCGAAGAGGGGATGCTTGTGCACGCCGCTCCACTTGCAATCGCTCATATTCCAATTCAAGGCGAGTCGCCTCTTTGGTCGCCGACTCCAAAGCCATGAACGAACGCCGGGCTTGGTGGTGGTTGTGGACCAAGAACATGGCAGAAGCAATGATGGCAATCACCAAGAACACATTGAGGCGTGTCATGCAACAACCTCCGTTCTTTCAGCCACACGCATGATGGCACTTCGAGCTCGCGGATTGCCTGCCACTTCAGTATCACTTGGGCGAATGCGCTCCAAAGATTTGAGCTTCATCGCTTGTGGCACTGCAAATGGTGCACGACGGTCATAGACTTCTTTGGAGTGCTTTGCAATGAATTGCTTGACGATGCGGTCTTCCAAAGAATGGAAACTGATCACCACCAATCGACCACCAGGTTGCAACACTTCAAGACTTGCTTCTAGCGCTTGTTCAAGCTCCTCAAGCTCGGCGTTGATGAAAATCCGAAGAGCCTGAAATGTCCGCGTTGCAGGGTCCTTGCCCGGCTCGCGGGTT
>JBEDKQ010000054.1:0-22400 GCA_041172085.1 Pseudomonadota bacterium
TTGTATCGATTTGAAAATGACAAAAAAGACCCATGCCTTTCAGGCCGAAGTAGCGCAGCTGCTCCACTTGGTAACCCACTCGCTGTATTCCAACCCCGAAATTTTTGTCCGTGAATTGGTCTCTAACGCATCGGACGCATGCGACAAGTTGCGCTTTGAAGCTTTGAACAATGACGCGCTGTACGAGAACCAACCCAACTTAGAAGTTCGTTTGTCCTTTGACACCGAGGCCAAGACCTTGACCATTGCCGACAACGGCATTGGCATGACGGCGCAAGAAGCCATCGACAACTTGGGCACCATTGCCAAGAGCGGCACCAAAGACTTTGTGAGCAAACTCTCGGGCGATCAAAAAGCTGATGCGCAGCTGATTGGCCAATTTGGTGTGGGCTTTTATTCTGGCTTCATTGTGGCCGACAAGATCACGGTCGAAACCCGCCGCGCAGGCGCGCCCGCATCTGAAGGCGTGCGCTGGATCAGCGGCGGCACAGGCGACTTTGAAGTGGAAGCCATTGAGCGCGCCACACGCGGCACCAGCATCATCTTGCACTTGCGCGAAGACGCCTTGCAATACGCCAACACGTGGAAGTTGAAAGAAATCGTTGGCAAATATTCCGATCACATCAGCTTGCCCATCTTGATGGAAAAAGAAGAGTGGAAAGATGGCGAGCTGATTGGCAAGGATGAAAGCGAAGGCCGCAAACCAGGCGGTATGGTCAAGACTGGCGAATGGGAAGCCATCAACAAGGCCACAGCCTTGTGGACCCGTCCCAAGAAGGACGTGACGGATGAACAGTACAAAGAGTTCTATAAGCAAATTAGCAAAGACTTTGCCGAGCCTCTGACCTGGACGCACAACCGTGTGGAAGGCAGCACCGAGTACACCCAGCTTTTGTACATTCCTTCGCAAGCGCCGCAAGACTTGTGGAACCGAGACAAAAAAGCGGGTATCAAGTTGTACGTCAAGCGCGTGTTCATCATGGACGATGCCGAAGCGCTCATGCCCAGCTATTTGCGCTTTGTCAAAGGCGTGGTGGACTCTGCCGATTTGCCTCTGAACGTGAGCCGCGAGTTGCTGCAAGAAAGCCGCGACGTCAAAGCCATTCGCGAAGGTTGCACCAAGCGTGTGTTGTCCATGCTCGAAGACTTGGCCAAGCACAACGAAGCGCCTAAGGCATCTGAAGATGGCGTGACCGATGTGGTGAGCGAAGAGGACAAAGCCAAGCAAGGTCAATACACCAGCTTCTACAAAGAGTTTGGTGCCGTTCTGAAAGAAGGCTTGGGCGAAGACTTTGGCAACCGCGAACGCTTGGCCAAACTCTTGCGCTTTGCTTCAACTTCATCCGATGAAGTGAGCGTGTCTTTGGCCGACTACAAAGCGCGTATGAAAGAAGGCCAAGAAGCCATCTACTACATTACCGCCGACACACTGGCCGCCGCCAAGCACAGCCCTCAGTTGGAAGTGTTCAAGAAGAAGGGCATTGAAGTCTTGCTCATGACCGACCGCGTGGACGAGACCCCCATGCAGAGCGTGGCCAAGGGCGCCTTTGACTTGGGCAGCTTGCAAGACGAAGAAGAAAAGAAAGCCGCTGAAGAAGCCGCCGAAACCTTCAAGCCTTTGCTGGCCAAATTGAAAGAAGCATTGAAAGACAAAGCCGAAGACGTGCGCGTGACCAGTCGCTTGGTGGACTCACCTGCTTGCCTGGTGGTAACTGACAACGGCATGAGCATGCAGTTGGCTCGCATGCTGAAGCAAGCAGGTCAGCAAGCGCCTGAATCTAAGCCTGTGTTGGAAGTGAATCCCGAGCACGCTTTGGTGAAGAAGCTGGATGGTTCTGTGCACTTCCACGATTTGGCCAACATTTTGTTTGACCAAGCCTTGCTGGCTGAAGGCGGCATGCCGGATGATCCAGCGGCTTATGTGCGCCGTGTGAATGCGTTGTTGGTTTAAGTTGAAATTGAAGGCAATTGCAGAATCAAAGGACGACAATTTTTTGCATACTGCTTTATAGAGTCTTTACGATTCACCTTTTAACCGCTTGGTTTGGCCAAGTGCTTTAAAGGCGACAAGCCGCCCCCGGGCGGCTTTGTCATTTCAAACTCTACAAATATTTGCGATTGATATGTTTGTTGCGTTTATTTCGTTTAATGCTAATAATGCGATTCAGGCCTCAAGAAAGGCTCCCTTAACTTTGACAACGACCCGGTGTAATTGATGAATCAACATGTTCTAGATCCAGCCAATGAATCTGAAGCTGAGATGGCAGAAGCTGCTCGAACTTGCCTGGTCGCGGCTTTAGATCATTCAAACGCTGAGTGCATCAAAGTTAGCATCATGACCGACGACGGTGCAACTCAAATTCCTGAGTTGCAATTACCACCTCGCGCTTTAAGATTTTTCGCAGACATATTGCGACAAATGGCCAAACGTGAGCCCATGCTTTTGGTTCCGCAAAAGTGTGAATTGACGACGCAAGAGGCAGCAGCTTTTCTCAATGTCTCTAGGCCATTTGTGATCAAAGAAATTAATGCCCAGCGACTGAAATGTCGACTGGTCAACAGTCATCGCCGCATCGAATTTGAAGAACTTATTCGCTATCAAGAAGCGCAAAAGATACGCTCTGAAAATGCACTACAGAAACTCCGTCAGTTTTCAGACGACATTGGCGAGCCACTTTAAGTGGCGATCAATGGTCGCTACACGGCTGTATTGGATGCGTGTGTCTTATTTTCGCGATTGCAAAGAGATGTTTTACTGAGCCTTGCGCACGCAGATCTATACACTGCCCGATGGACTCAAGAAATAGAACGGGAATGGACAACTTCTCTTGTAGCGCAGTATCCCGATATAGGGAAAAAGATTCCGAAGTTAATTGAGCAGATGCGCGAAGCCGTTCCAGATTGCTTAATCGTAGATTACGAGCTCTTTATACCGTGCGTCCAATTGCCTGATGAAAATGATCGACATGTCCTAGCTGCTGCAATTCGCGGAAATGCAGATGCCATTGTTAGCTTAAACACGAAGGACTTTCCAATTCATGTTTTAAATCAATTCGACATAGAAATACAAACTCCCGACCAGTTCGTACTCAATCAAATCATGCTGAACCCGCCAAAAGCTTTAACAGCCATCAAGAAAATGCGAATACGTTGGGCGCAGCCTCGTATGACACCAGTGATCATGCTGGATCTTTTTGAAAAAAGACAACTCACGCAAACAGCTGCGCATTTGCGTGATGTGATAAGTCTCATTTGATCGCATGAGAAATCTTCAATCAAACTACCAACAGCGGCTCCTGCATTTGCTCAATCTGCTCTTCCAACATTTGCACTTGGCCGCGCCAGTAGTCGGGCGTACCAAACCACGGAAAGTTAATCGGAAAAATGGGATCGTCCCAACGGCGTGCCAACCACGCGCTGTAATGCACCAAGCGCAATGTCCGCAGCGGTTCGATGAGTGCAAGTTCACGCCGATCAAAATCACGCACTTGCTCATACCCGTCTAGCAACATGCTCAACTGACCCGATCGTTGTTTGCGATCACCAGACAACAGCATCCACAAGTCTTGCACAGCAGGGCCCATGCGCGCATCGTCTAAGTCGACAAAGTGAGGGCCACCGCCTGGCAAGTCTGCAGGCGTCCACAAAATATTGCCAGGGTGGCAATCGCCATGCAAACGCAGCATTTGAAAATGCGGCCAATCGCTGCCATGCGCAGAACCTAAGCCAGCGGCATGCATCACATCCATGGCTTGCTGCCAAGCGTCTTGCCACGCGCGCTCAACTTCCATCGGTATCGCTTTGTGGCTGAACAACCAATCCTTGGGCTCTTGCATGAAGGTGTCGATGCTAAGTGCGGGTCGGTTGTGAAAGGGCTTGGCAGCCCCTACCGTGTGGATGCGCGCTAGAAAACGGCCAATCCACTCGAGCACTTCGTCATCGTCCAACTCAGGCGGACGACCGCCGCGTCGTTCACTGACAGAAAAAGAAAATCCTTGAAACGCCTGACCCTGAGAAGCAAGCTTCGCGGAATTTTCTGCAAACGCTTTGTGATGCAAGGTGTGTCCTAGCAAATTCAGCGGCGGCACCACGGGCACTTCAGCCGCAACCAACGCCGCCGCAAAGTCATGCTCTTCTTGAATCTGCGCATCGGTCCAACGACCAGGCCGGTAAAACTTAGCGACCACACTGTTTGGCACAGGCGTTCCATCCGTTTGTGTCGGCGCACGCTCAGTTTCAAGTTGGATTTGATAGACGCGGTTTTCGTAAGAGCTAAGCGCCGTGAGGCGACCATCTCCCATCAAGCCGATGTCGGCCAAAGCATCCAAAACAGCATCGGGCGTGAGTGAAGCATATGGATGCAAAGCGTCCCACTCGGCAGGCCCTTGTGGGAGATCATTCGTCATTCAGTGTTCCTAAAAATTCAAACGGCACATCTTGCTTCACCAGAATGACCGTGCAAGGCGCCTCCATGGCCACCTTGATGGGCACCGTGGCCACAAAGCGTTGCATCTGCAGGCCATGGGTGGCTGCGCCCAGGATGATCATGCTGACTTCGTTGCCTTGTGCATACTTGACCAGGGCATCGGCCACATCACCCGACTCCAATACATGGAAAGAAACTTGATGGTCATGCAAATCAAGTCCTTGCGACCATCGTTGCATGCGCGCCAAGTGCATGCGGTGCACGCTGCTTTCACTTTGACTGGATTCTGTGCTGCTGATGTCACCCGAGGAAATCACGGTGACACACGCCAGGCGCGCGCCAGGCCGAATGCCCAAAGATCTGGCAACCGCTTCACGCAGGGAATACCAAGTGGCATCGCTCACATCGGCGTGCGGCAAGGCCACCATCAAAATGGGGACTTCTTTGATTTGCTGGGATGGTAGCGGGCTAGGCTGGTAGTGCATGCCGGCGGCTTTCAGCCAGCGCATGAAATGTTCTTTGAAGCCTGTGCCCTTGATTTGCCGACCGCGATCGGTGATGCGAATTTGATCGGGGTGACTCAAATCCATGGCCAAGTGCGCCGCCGAAGGGTATCGCTTGGCCGCCTCGGGATGCAGACATTTCAAAATGACTTCTTGTAACCACTCTGGCACCAGAGGGTTGCGCTTGCGAGGTGGCACAGGGTCCATCCACAAACGCTGACGCATGCCCCCTGCTGTAGCGGGCTCACCAAAGGGCAACTCGCCTGTGGCCAGTTCATACAACATGACGCCGATGGCAAAAATATCAGAGCGAGGATCGCCGCGTACACCCACCACTTGTTCGGGCGCAATCCACGCGGGAGAACCCACAGCCTTGCGCAATTCTTCCGCCAGCAAATCGGGAAAGTGTGCGTGGCATGACAAGCCAAAATCTAACAACACCACTTTGCCATTGGGGCGGATCAAGACATTGGCCGGCTTGAGGTCTAGGTGACACACATTTTGTTTGTGCAAGCTGTGCACCGCATGTGCCAATTCAGCCCCCAAGCGGGCAATGGCTCGGTCATGCAAGCCTGTTTGAAACGTTTCTTTGTGAAAGCTTTCGGCCCAAGTTTCAAGGGTTGCCGCTTGCACGTACTCCATCACCAAATAGGGCGTTCGCAACAAATCTCCGGCCGCCACAAAACGTGGCACGTGCGAGCCAGAGAGGGCTGGCAAAATTTGATGCTCCACCTCAAAGCTCACGATGTTCTCAGCGCCATCCCCCACAGTCATGCGCGGAATTTTCATGGCCATCGGAAACTCTGATTCGCGACGCGTACCGTCTTCGCTCGAGGCATATTGAACGGTGTAGATGTGCGCCATGCCGCCGGCATGCAGGCATTCTTCAATTTCAAAGCCATCAATGACATGGCCAGGATTTAAAAGTTTCATCGCCCCAACGCCAATCGTTCAGCAAAGAATTCGGGCAAACCGGCATCACGAATGGCATTTGCAGCCGCCTGATGGTCATAGGCCACACGGTGAAATGTCATGCGCCCCGCCACATCGTCGTAGAGGGCATACATGGCTTCCGGTTTGTGATCGCGCGGCTGCCCCACCGACCCCACAGTGGCCACCCATCGGCGATGCCAGGGCATGGGCACAGGTACGCCCGCAGTTGGCTCGAAGCGCATCATGCTGTGTCCGGTGCCGCGGTAATACACCGTTTGCTGATGCACATGCCCTACCACCACATGGCGTGCATCGAAGTTTTGAAGTGCATGATCGGCACACATATCTGCTGCACGCTCTGAGTCGACATAGTGCCAACGTTCGGGGGCATACGCGCTGGCATGCACCAACAACAAAGGTCCCGACAAAGCGGTCAGAGGCAAAGACTTTAAAAATTCACGCTGCGAGGCACTCAGCTGGTCAAAAGTCCATTGAGCCGAACTGCTGCCTAAACTCTGATCATCGACAGGCGGCTTGACGGCCATGGCATCGTGGTTGCCTTGAATGACCCAGGCACCCTCATCGGCCAATTGCATGGCGATGTTCACCACCTCTTGCGGGTTGCCGCCATATCCGACCAAATCACCCAGCAAGGCCCAACGCGCCACCCCCTGCAACTTTGCATGCGCCATGCAAGCGTTCATGGCTTGCAAGTTGGCATGAATGTCCGAGAGCAGTGCAATTTTCACAACGTCATTTTCCAGTGAAGCGTGCGTCGCGTTTTTCAATGAAGGACTGCACGCCCTCTTTGGCGTCTTCGCTGTTGGACAAGGTTTTTTGCACCGAGATAAATTCGTGCATGGCCACCAAAGGACCTTGCTCTACGGCTTTCAAAACACTTTGACGCGTGGCCACCACCGCCAAGGGTGCTTGCGCAGCAATGGCTTTTGCAATCTTCAAGGCTTCGTTCAGTTGTTCACCCGCAGGCACCACACGTTGCACAAAATTCAAACGCATTGCTTCTGCACTGTTGAACTCATCACCGGTGAGCAAATGCAGCAAGGCATTGCCCATGCCAGCACGTTCAGCCATGCGCAAAGTGGCACCGCCGGTGGCCATGATGCCGCGCTTCACTTCCAATTGTGAGAAGCGGCAGTTGTCTGCGGCCACCACAATGTCGGCGGCCAACATCAACTCAATGCCCAGGGTGTAGGTGATGCCCTGCACTGCCACCACCATGGGCTTGGTACGGCGACGATAGCCTTCCATGCCCAAATTGAGCGGGTCGACCAAACCCAGCGGTACGGCTTTTTCGCCGCGCTGCATGAGGGGCGCAATGGTGGGCAGATCAAGGCCTGCCGTAAAGTGCTCACCCATGGCATGCAACACGCCCACACGCAAGGCAGGATCATCGTCTAGGCGTGTGTAGGCCTCGCCTAACTCACGGTACATCTTGGGTGTAAAGCCGTTGCGCTTGTTGGGTCGGTTGATGCCGATCAACAGCACGCCGTCTTGTACTTCCAAGTCGATGCAGCCTTCTGGGTGAATTGTTGTCATAGAGAACCTTCGCTGCAGATTAAAGAGTCATACGTTCAACGATCTTGCTTTAAATCAATATTGGTACACACCGTGACCCGTTTTGCGACCCAAACGGCCGGCGGCCACCAACTCTTTGAGCAAGGGGCAAGGACGGTATTTGCTGTCACCAAATTCTTTGAGGTAAACCTCCATCACCGCCAAGCACACATCAAGGCCAATCATGTCGGCCAATGCAAGAGGGCCAATGGGCTGGTTACAACCGAGCCAAACAGGGCTTCGTTGATCATGGGCACCAAGATGCGGTTGACCACAAAACCTGGCGCATTTTTGACGGTGATGGGCGTCTTGCCCAAAGCCGTGGCCAAGGCGTGCACCGCATCGTGCGTTTCGTCGCTGGTTTGCAAGCCGCGAATAATTTCAACCAAGGCCATCATGGGCACGGGGTTGAAAAAGTGCATGCCAATGAAGCGGTCTGCACGTGTGGTAACCGCAGCCAGCTGCGTGATTGAGATGGAAGAGGTGTTGGATGCAATGATGACTTCAGGTGCCAACATGCTGTCGAGCTGCTTCAAAATTTTGACTTTAAGGTCTTGGTTTTCAGTGGCTGCTTCAATCACCAAATCGGCGCTCATCAAGTCTTCATACTGCGTGCTGCCTTGGATTTTGGACAGCGCAGCGGCCTTGTCTGCTTCTGTGATTTTTTCTTTCTTCAGCAAGCGGTCTAAGCTGCCCGAGACTGTGGCAATGCCCTTGGCCACAGCCGCTTCAGAAATGTCCACCATCACCACGGGAATGCCCACCACGGCACATGCTTGTGCAATGCCGTTGCCCATGGTGCCTGCGCCAATGATGCCTACTTTTTGAATGATCATGATTTGAAAAGTTAAAAGTTGATAAATAGAAAAGCTTGAAAAAAATCAGGGGACTTGCATCAAGCCCTGAAGCGTTTGCGTGTGAGGGCCAAGGCCACCCAAAATGCAACAACTGCGACGACCAACAGCAAGCAAAGATTGCCCACAAAATGCTGTGGCCACTGGTCTAAAAACAAGGGGCGCACCATTTCAACGGCTGCCGTCAATGGCAAATACGACGTGACCATCTGCAACCACTCCGGCAATTGCGTGCGCGGAAAATAAATGCCCGACAAAAACATCATGGGCGTGAGAAACAAAGTGAAGTAATACGTGAAAAAGTCGTAGCCTTTGGCCATGGCATTGAAGATCAAGGCAATGCAACTGAAGGTAACGCCCACCAACCACAAAATGGGCCAGGCCAACAACAACTTCCAACTGTGGCTGATGCCCAAGACCAACATGACACCCAAAATGGCAGTGACCGTAAACAAGGCTTTGTAGGCAGCCCATAGCATTTCGGCCATCACCACATCGTCTAACCTCACCGGGGCATTCATGATGCCATCCCAGGTCTTTTGCATGTGCATGCGCGAAAAGGCTGAATACAAGGCTTCAAAAGAAGCGGCATTCATGGCACTCATGCAGATGCTGCCGCTGGCCAAGAACAAGATGTAAGAGACCTGTTGGCCGCCGGTGTTCACTTCTCCCACCAACGCCCCCAAACCATAACCAAAGGCCACCAACCACATCAGTGGCTCTGCAATGTTGCCGACCAAACTGGGAATGGCCAACTTGCGCCAGACCAACATGTTGCGCAAAAATACAGGCCACCAGCGCATGGAGAGTTGTGGCGGCGCCCATACGGAAGGGACTGCGTGTTGCTTTTGCATCATGCGTTCTCCCTGATTTGTCGACCGGTGAGTTTCAAAAATAAGTCCTCCAAATTGGCGGGTCGGTGCAAGCTGCGAATGTGCGGCCAGGCTTGCAAAGCCACCAGCAACGGCTCGGTTTGTGAGGTGTAGAAGAACACTGTTTCGCCACTGACTTCCACACGCGCGGCGTGCTTTCTAAGCGGGGAATCCTCTGCCGCCATCGCCAACGCACCTTGGCCGTAAAGCTCGACCACATCTGGCTCTAAATGCTGTGCAATCAAATCCCGCGGCTTGCCTTCCGCAATTTTTTTGCCATGGTCAATCACCAGCAATCGATCGCACAAGCGTTCGGCCTCGTCCATGAAGTGGGTGGTGAGCAAGATCGATTTGCCTTCTTGCATC
The DNA here is from genome assembly GCA_041172085.1 of Pseudomonadota bacterium. Taxonomy (GTDB): domain Bacteria; phylum Pseudomonadota; class Gammaproteobacteria; order Burkholderiales; family Burkholderiaceae_C; genus Limnohabitans_A. The sequence goes on from JBEDKQ010000054.1 coordinate 9,530, forward strand.
AGCATCTGCAAACGCTCCCACATCAAATGCCGCGCTTGTGGGTCTAGGCCTGTGGTGGGCTCATCTAGCATCAACATTTGCGGTTGGTTGATCAGCGCACGCGACAAACTCAAACGACGCTTCATGCCGCCAGACAACTCACCTGGCTTGGCTTTGGCCTTGCTGGTGAGGGCGCCAAATTCTAAGAGCGGTGCGATGCGCGCCTTGATGTCGCGGTCTTTCATGCCGAAATATCGGCCATATACCAGCAGGTTTTCTTCGGCGGTGAAATCGGGGTCCAGTGTGTCCATCTGCGCCACAACACCTAACCTAGACTTGATGGCCAATGCATCTTGCGGCATGAACAAGTTGTCAAAAAATGTGATGCTGCCTGCATCGGGCGTGGTGAGGCCCAAGCACATGCGCAGCGTGGTGGTCTTGCCTGCGCCGTTGGGACCAATCACCCCCAAACATTCGCCCGGTGCAATGTGAAACGACAAATCGTTCACCACAGTGTTGTCGCCAAAGCGTTTAACGAGGTTTTTAACGTTGAGTAAATCTGTCATGCCTTGATTGTGCCTCGCTCATCCTTCGGCTTGGCTGACCCAAGCTCGAATTTGTGTCCGCTATGTTTCAAGGGCTTGTGCATTCAACATCAATATGTATACTTATTAAAAACCACTTTGACCAAACAGTGCCCCCACCATGAACCCATCCAAACACACTGACGCCTTGGGTCGACTCGAAGACCTGCCAGCCGATTACATCGCAGACATGACTGCACTGTCGATTGCACCGCTGTGGCCACAATTGCGAGGTCTGTTGCCGCGTGGCAAACCTTCCCGTGCCACGCAGCCTTTTGTCTGGCACTACAAGGACGTTCGGCCTCAGTTGATGCGCGCAGGTGAACTGACCCCCATTGAAAAAGCTGAGCGACGTGTCTTGGTGCTCTGCAACCCCGGTCATGGCATTGAGAAACTGGTGGCCACACCCAACATTTACGTCGGCATGCAATTGATCTTGCCCGGCGAAGTGGCGCCCAATCACCGTCACACCCCCAGTGCGGTACGTTTTGTGGTGGAAGGTGAAGGCGGCTTCACCACCGTGCAAGGCGAGAAATGCCCTATGCACAAGGGCGACTTGATCCTAACGCCCGCTGGTTTGTGGCATGAGCATGGTCACGAAGGCAATGGCCCCGTGGTGTGGCTCGATGCGCTCGACTTGCCCATGGTTTACAGCATGGAAGCGTCGTATGCCATTGAAGGCCCTTCGCAAAACGCCAGTCCCGATTTGGACGCTTCCCAAACCAAATACCGTCGTGCAGGCTTGTTGCCATTTGGATCACTCAGCCAGGCTGCGCGTGCCGCTTATCCTCAAATTCGCTACCCTTGGGTCGATGTGCGCGAAGCCTTGAATGCACTGGACAAAGGCACCCCCAAAGACGCAGCCGTTCAACTGGCTTATGTGAACCCAGAAACCGGCGCACCATGCTTGCCCACACTGGGTTTCTCAGCACAGCTTCTCCGAGATGGCTTGGACTTCAGCCCAAGAACCCGCTCGGCCAGCTCTGTCATGCACGTCATTGAAGGCCGCGGCGAATCTGAAATCGATGGCGTCACTTTGAAATGGTCTGAAGGTGACACTGTGGCCATTCCCACACACGCGCACATCAAACACCGCGCCAGCAATGGCAATGCCTATCTGTTCCATGTGGACGATGCCCCCACACAGCGCGCTTTGGGCTTTTACCAAGAGTTCTAAGAAGCCACCCTTGAAACAGTTTGCCGGCTTCAAAACCATCGTCTGCAAGCCTTCTACAATCAGTCCCCATGTGAAACGAGGGAGCCCCTGTGTCTGATCTATTGGCAGTATTGCCGCAATACCTCATGCCCAAACAGGCCATGACCCGTCTGGCTGGACGTTTGGCCAGCGCAGAATGGGGCAGCTTTACCACGTGGGTGATCAAGCGCTTTGTGAAGCGCTACAACGTCAACATGGACGAAGCCGTCCATGCCGACCCCGCGCACTACAAAAGTTTCAATGAATTTTTCACACGTCCTCTGAAAGATGGCGCACGCCCTGTGGCATCGAGCCGCTGGGTCTGCCCAGTGGATGGCGCGATCAGCCAATGCGGCCCCATCGACAAAGACCAAATTTTTCAAGCCAAGGGACACCACTACAGCACCCGCGCTTTGGTGGGGGGCGATCAAAGCTTGGCGACACAATTCCAAAATGGCCAGTTTGCCACTTTGTACTTAAGCCCGCGCGACTATCACCGCATTCACATGCCCATTGCTGGCAAGTTGCTGCGAATGATTCATGTCCCCGGCGATTTGTTCTCTGTGAACCCCACCACTGCACGCGGTGTGCCCGGCTTGTTTGCACGCAATGAACGCGTGGTGTGCGAATTTGAAACTGAACAGGGCCCCATGGTGTTGGTGTTGGTGGGGGCCACCATTGTGGGCAGCATGGCCACGGTGTGGCATGGGCAGGTCAATCCGCCCCGTCCTGGCATGGTGCGCGAATGGCGCTACGACACCCAAAACGTGCAGTTGCAAAAAGGTGAGGAAATGGGTCGATTCCTGCTGGGCTCGACAGTGGTCATGCTGTTTCCGCAAAACAGCATTCAGTTTCCAACCGATTGGCTCAGCACCCGCCCCATTTGCATGGGCGAGGCCATGAGCAGCATTTAATTTAAGTTCTGTTAAATTTCAATCTTGGAGCCCAACTCCACCACCGCGTTGTTGGGCAACTTCAAGAACTCGGCCGCCGCGCTGGCGTTCAAGTGCATTTGAGCGAACAACTTTTCACGCCATGTGGCCATGCCACCGCCAATGGTGGGAATGACAATGTCGCGCGACAAGAAATAGCTGGTGGTCATGGGATCCAAGTCAACCCCATGCACTTTCAATTGCGCCAAGGCCTTTGGCAAATCTGGATCGTTCTTAAAACCGTAGTTAACGATCACTTGCCAGCAGTCGTGGTGCAAAGGTTCAATTTCTAAACGCTTGTTCAGTCCAATCCAGGGGACTTCGTGACTTCGAACCGTGACGAACAAGTTTTGTCGGTGCAGCACTTTGTTATGTTTGAGGTTGTGCAACAGCGCATTGGGCACGCTTCCAATCTCGGCTGCCAAAAACACAGCCGTGCCTTCCACGCGGACAGGGGGCGCCACAAAAATAGCTTCCAAGAAATCAACCAAGCCAAAAGAGTCGGCCTTCATGGATGCATTCAGCAAACGACGGCCATCGCTCCAAGTGATCATGAGCAAGAAAATGCCACCTGCAATGACCAATGGGAACCAGCCCCCTTCAAAGAGCTTCATCAAGTTGGATGCCCAGAACGCGAAGTCCACCAGAAAGAAGAAGCCTGTTGCACCGACACAAAGTGAAAGCGGCAACTTCCAACCGTATCGAATCACAAAGAAGGTGAGGATGGTGGTGATCAGCATGTCGGTACACACCGCAATGCCATAGGCCGCAGCCAAGTTGCTGGAAGATTTAAACAAAGCAACCGCCAACACGATCAAGACAAACAGGCCCCAGTTGACGAAGGGAATGTAGATTTGGCCCAACTCTTTCACGCTGGTGTGAAGCACTTGCAGGCGGGGCAAATAACCCAACTGAATCACTTGCTTGGTGACACTGAAGGCGCCAGTGATCAAGGCCTGAGAAGCAATCACGGTGGCCATGGTGGCCAAGCAAACCAATGGGATCAATGCCCAATCAGGCGCCATCATGTAGAAAGGATTTTTAACGGCTTCGGGGTTGGTCAACAACAAGGCACCCTGGCCAAAATAATTCAAGGTCAAGGCGGGCATGACGGTGGTGAACCAAGCCAGACGAATAGGCTGTTTGCCAAAGTGACCCATGTCGGCATACAGCGCTTCGCCGCCTGTGACACACAGAACCACGGCACCCAAAATGATGAAGGTGGTGCCTGGGTTGTCCCAGATGAACATCACCGCGTAGTGGGGGCTGATGGCCCACAAAATTTCAGGGTGGGCCGCGATGTGATAGAGGCCCAGAACGGCTATGGCTGCAAACCAAACCAAGGTAATGGGGCCAAAGAATTTGCCAATGCCTGCTGTGCCGCGTTTTTGCACCGCAAACAAGACAAACAAAATCAACAAGGTGAGTGGAATGACGGCCTTTTTAAAGTTTGGCGACACAATCTCCAAACCCTCTACCGCCGACAGCACAGAAATAGCGGGTGTGATCACACCATCGCCATAAAACAAACAGGTGCCAAAAATGCCCACCATCAGCAAAACTTTGCGCAAACGGGGCTTGTCTTTGACGGACTGCGAGGCCAGTGCCAACATGGCCACCAAACCGCCCTCGCCGTGGTTGTCTGCTCGCAGGACGAGACTGACATACTTGACCGAAATAATGGTGGTGAGTGTCCAAAAGAAAATGGACAAAATGCCATAAATGTTTTCGTGGGTGAAGTCCACATGGCCAGATCCGAAGACCTCTTTCATGGCGTACAACACACTGGTGCCGATGTCGCCGTAGACCACACCGATGGCGCCTACCGTGAGGGCCATTAAAGAAGTTTTGCTTGAAGACACAAAAAGTCAGCCCAGCATGAGGTCTGGGCTATTGTTCAGAATGTCCGCGATTCTGCGCTTGTTTTGTAAACTTTGCCATGGAGGCTAGGCTCTAAAAGACAGCGCTGTCTCAAAATGTTGCACCGCAGCAACTGCTCAGCCTTTGCGCAACCAATGCGCTGCGATTGCGAATACTTTAGTCGTAAACCTCAGCCTCAGGGTCGGTGGCTTCCATCTCGTAGCTGGCGGCTAGCATGGCCAAACGGCCAATCACGCCGTACATGTAAAAACGGTTGGGTACGCTGGCGCCTGGCTTCATGCCAGGCTGCGGCAGATGCGGCGTATCGGCAAAGGCCAGGGGCACAAAACTGGCGCCTGGCGCGTTCAGGTTTTCGTCGACACCGCGCTCGGCATGCACCCGGTAGAAACCACCCACCACATAGCGGTCCATCATGTAGACCACAGGTTCTGCAACAGCGTCGTTCATGCGCTCATTGGTCAGCACGCCTTCTTGAATGATGACGTCACTGACCACTTGGCCGTCTTTGATGACGCTCATTTTGTTGCGTGTTTTGCGGTTGAGTACGTCCAGATCGGACACATCGCGTACGGTCATGATGCCCATGCCGTAGGTGCCGTTGTCGGCCTTGACCACCACAAAGGGCTTCTCGTTGATGCCGTACTCTTTGTACTTGCGCTTGATTTTTGTCAGCAAGGCATCGACATTGCTGCGCAGCGCTTCAATGCCAATGCCTTCTGCAAAATTGACATCGCCGCATTGGTTGAACATGGGGTTGATCAGCCAAGGGTCAATGCCCAAGAGCTTGCCAAAACGCTTGGACACTTCTTCATAACTTTGGAAGTGCAGGGTTTTACGGCGCACGCTCCAGCCTGCATGCAGCGGCGGCAACAGATGCTGCTCGTGCAAGTCTTCCAAGATGCCTGGCGCACCAGCCGACAAATCGTTGTTGAGCAAAATGGTGCAGGGGTCGAAGTCTTTCAAACCCACCCGGTGCTTGGATCGCAACACAGGCTCGAGCGTCACTTGCTCGCCGCCTGGCAAATCGATCACGGTGGCTTCTTTGATTTCAGGGTTGATCGAGCCAATGCGAACATTCAAACCCGCCATGTGAAAGATGCGCTGCAATTGCACCACATTGCTCAAGTAGAAGGTATTGCGCGTGTGGTTTTCGGGAATGATCAACAGGTTTTTGGCTTCGGGGCAGATCTTCTCAATGGCGGCCTGCGCCGCTTGCACCGCCAAAGGCAACATCTCTTGCGAGAGGTTGTTCCAACCGCCTGGAAACAAATTGGTGTCAACAGGTGCCAACTTGAAGCCGGCGTTGCGAATGTCCACTGAGGTGTAGATGGGCGGTGTGTGTTCCATCCACTCCAAGCGAAACCAGCGCTCGATGGCGGGCATGGAATCGAGCACGCGTTGCTCGAGTTCGTTGATGGGCCCATTGAGGGCAGTCACTAAATGCGGAACCATAGTAGCCTTTGTTAATTTCTGACTTCGCCTTCACCCAGCACAACGTACTTGAGTGAGGTGAGACCTTCAATCCCAACGGGACCTCGGGCGTGGAACTTGTCGGTCGAGATGCCAATTTCGGCACCCAGTCCAAATTCAAAACCATCGGCAAAACGCGTGCTGGCGTTGACCATGACGCTGGCCGAGTCAACCTCGCGCAGGAAACGCTGCGCATGCATGTGGTTGCGGGTGAGGATGGCATCGGTGTGATGGCTTGAATAATGATTGATGTGCGCAATGGCTTGGTCCAAGCCGTCCACCACCTTGATGCTGATGATGGGGGCCAAGTACTCTTCAAACCAGTCTTGCTCGATGGCATCGACCAGTTTGGCGCCCGCCACTTGGGACAATATGGTTTTGGACTTGGGGCAGCAGCGCATTTCAACGCCTTTGTCGGCGTAGACCTTGCCAATGAGCGGCAAAAATTCTGCGGCCACACCTTGAGCCACCAACAAGCCTTCGCTGGCATTGCAGGGGCTGTACTTTTGCGTTTTGGCGTTGTCGGCCACTTTGACCGCCATGGCCACATCACAGGGATCGTCCACATAGGTGTGGCAATTGCCATCGAGGTGCTTGATAACGGGCACCTTGGCATCACGGCTGATGCGCTCGATCAAGCCTTTGCCACCGCGAGGAATGATGACGTCAACGTACTCGGGCATGGTAATGAGTTGGCCCACGGCTTCACGGTCGGTGGTTTGTACCAGCTGCACCGCGTCGGCTGGCAAGCCCGACTCCTGAAGGGCTTGCTGCACCAACAAGGCCAAGGCTTTATTGGACTCGATGGCTTCAGAGCCACCGCGCAAAATGCAGGCGTTGCCGCTTTTGATCGACAAGCTGGCGGCCTCAATGGTGACGTTGGGGCGGCTTTCGAAAATCATGCCGAACACGCCAATGGGCACCCGCATTTGACCCACCCGAATGCCGCTGGGTTGTTGCTTCATGCCCAAAATTTCACCAATGACATCGGGCATGGCGGCCAGCTGTTCGCAACCTTCTGCACAGGTTTCGAGGACCTTGGGCGTGAGGCGCAAGCGGTCGACCATGGGCGCGGACAAACCGGCTGACTCAGCGCGAGACAGGTCTTTGGCATTGTCGATTTGCAAGGCGGCCGTGCTCTGGCGCAGCAAGGCTGCCAAGCGTTTCAAGGCCTTGTTTTTAGTAGCCGTAGAGGCTTTGGCCATCAAGGCGGAGGCAACTTTGGCCTGTTGCCCGAGGGTCTGCATGGATGCGTTCATGCCCCTATTTTCGCACTCTTGGGCTCAAACGGGGAACTGACGCTCCCAATTCTCAACTTCTGGCAGCCCTAAACAGTCGTTGTACTCTTTAGAAGTGAGCTGACGCGGCTTGACCGCCAGGGTGTGGCCGTCGGTTTGCAAGTGCTGCAAGGCCTCGCGCATGGCAAAACCCACCGCATTGCGCAGCAAGGCGGGGTAAATGGCCAAGGCCACGCCATGGGTGTGCAACTGGGCTGCGGGCAAGCCAAGCAAAGGGCCGCCAGCATCGATGTTGACGGTGCAAGGAATGCTTAATGCCTCTGAGATTTTCTTCAGATCGTCTAACAAGCCGGGGTGGGCTTTCAGCTCGACGAACACAGCATCGGCGCCAGCTTTTTGAAAGGCTTGCGCACGGGCAATGCCTGCGGCCAGGCCTTCGGCGCCCACGCTGTCGGTGCGGGCAATGATCATGAACTGATCGTCTTTGCGCGCCGCCACGGCCGCTTCAATTTTGGCAACGGCCTCGCGGAACGGCAACACGCTTCGGTCGCCCGGCAATTGGGCGCAGCGTTTGGGCGAAATTTGGTCTTCCATGTGGATGGCTGCCACGCCTGCCGCTTCGAATTCTTCAATGGTGCGGCGCACGCCCACCACATTGCCGTAGCCGGTATCGGCATCGCAAATGAGGGGCAAGTTGACACATGAGGCCACACGCCGGGCATGGCCAGCCATCAAGGACAGGTCGACCAAGCCCACATCGGGGCGGCCCAACAAGGTGGCCGACACGCCGTTGCCTGTCATGTAGACCGCTTCAAATCCGAGTTGCTGCACCATGCGTGCACCGTAGCCGTCGTACACGCCAGGCGCCACCACAGCGGGACCACCTTGCTGCGCTTGCTTGAGCTTGGCCCGCAGTTGTTGACGCAATTGGGTTGGTGTGAACATGGCATTGAGTGTGCGCTGACTTTCTGAAGGGATTAGATTTTCACTCATGCTGTGATTTTCCAATCAGGGTATTTCTTCAAAAATGGAATGAGGCCGCCTTCGGCCAAAATGGCCAAAATGGCTTCGGGCACTGCGCCTAAAGTTCGGACCACGTTGCGGTTGGAGACCTCTAGTTTTTGTCCCGCCATGTCGATGTTCAGCGTGTCACCTTCTTCAATGCCCGCCACATCGCATTCGATCACGGGTAGGCCATTGTTGATGGCATTGCGAAAAAATTGACGGCCAAACGACGGCGCCACAATGGCTGCCACGCCCATGCGGCGCAAGATGTGAACGGCTTGTTCACGCGAGGAGTTGATGCCAAAGTGCGTGCCCGCCACGATGACGCCGCCCGCCACAAAGCGGGACGCAAAACCGGGTGACACCGCATCAAAGGCTTGGGCGGCAATGAAGGCTTCGTCTTTGCCGGGCAAGTATTTGCCTGAGCAATTGAGGTCGGTGTTGACGTCATCGCCCAAACGGTAAACACGGCCTTGAAGGGTATGGTCAAGCATGTGAAGCCTCCCATTGGCCGCCCGCCACAGTGCGCGGATCGGTGATGTAGCCGGTCAAAGCCGAAGCAGCCACTGTGGCCGCTGAGCCCAACCAAATGTCAGCATCGTGGTTGCCCAAGCGACCTTGGAAATTGCGGTTGGCACTGGAAATCACCACTTCACGGTCGCCCGGAATCAGGTGGTTGGTAATGCCGACGCATGTGCCGCAACCAGCAGCTTCGACGGACGCACCGGCTTCGGTCAAAGCTTCGATCAGGCCTTCCCGTGCAGCCGCCAAATAAATTTGGCGTGAAGCGGGCGTGATGATCATGCGCACGCCTTTGGCCACGCGCTTGCCTTTGAGCACCGCAGCCGCTTGGCGAATGTCGTCCAAGCGGCCGTTGGTGCAGGTGCCAATCAAAGCGAAATTGATTTTTTGGCCCACGACTTCATGTGCCGACACGATGTCGTCCACCGAGTGCTTGCGGGCTACTTGTGGGGCCAATTGCGAGGCATCGATCTCAAAGTGATCGGCGTAATGCGCATTGGCATCGGCGCTCAAAGGCGCAGGTGTTTTGGCGCCATGGGCTTTGAGCCAAGCAAAGGTTTTTTCATCGGCCTCCAGCAAAGCGGCTTTCGCGCCCAGCTCGGCGGCATGGTTGCAAAGGGTCATGCGGTCGTCTATTTCCATGGCCTGCACGGCAGAGCCCACATACTCAATGGCACGGTAATTCAAGCCTTCTGCGCCAAATTTGCCCAGCATGTGCAAGGTCACATCTTTGGCCCATACGCCCGGTTGCAAGCGCCCTTTGAGGGTGACGCGCACTGACTCTGGCACGCGCAGCCACACTTTGCCCGTGGCCATCACGGCGCTCACGTCGGTGCCTTCTATGCCCGTGCCAAACGCGTTGAAGGCGCCATAGGTCACAGAGTGCGTGTCGGTACCGACAATCAAATCACCGCAGGTGAGGTGTCCGCCTTCGGGCATGACTTGGTGGCAAATGCCATCGCCAATGTCGTACAAGACACTGCCGTGTTCATCGGCAAATTTGCGCATGGCTGTATGGCCTTGCGCAGCTTCCAAGGTTGGCGGTGGCGAAAAATGATCGAGCACCCAAGCCGTCTTGTTGGCAAAGGGCAAAGACTTGGCGCCCATTTTTTCGACCATGCGAATGGCATTGGGTGCACGCGCATCGTGCACCATGGCGAAGCTGACATTGGCCACAACCAAGTCGCCTGCCCGAGTGACGGGCAGGCCAGCATGGCGCGCCAATAGTTTTTCTGCGAGGGTTAGACCCATGATGAACTTTCTGAAAATTAACTGCCTTTGATGTTCGCTTTGCGAACCACACTGCCCCACTTGTCGCTCTCGGCTTTGATGTACCGAGCTGCCTCAGCAGGGGTGGTAGGCGTAGGCTCTAGGCCTAACTTGCGCAGTTGCGCAACCACACCGGGATCTTTCAAAGTGGCCACTAGCGCAGCATTCAAACGTTTGATCACTTCGGGCGAGGTTTTGGCAGGTGCCGCAAAGGCATACCAGTTGGTGGCCTCAAAGCCGGGAAAGCCTGACTCGGCAATGGTGGGCACGTTGGGCAGGGCTTCCAACCGCTTAGCGCCCGTGGTTGCCAGGGGCCGCAACTTGCCCGTTTGAATGTGCTGCACGGCATCTGTGGGGCTAGAAAAGATAGAGGGCAATACGCCGCCGAGCAGATCATTCATGGCCGGTGCACCACCGCGATAAGCCACGTGCTGGTTGTTCAGGTTGGCTGCAATTTTGAGCAACTCACCCGCCAAGTGGCCGCCGCCGCCAATGCCAGAAGAACCAAAGGACATCTTGGAGTTTTCTTGGCGCGCTTGTTTGAGGTAGTCGTCAAAGGTTTTCACATCGCTGGCCGAATTGACCACCAGCACATTGCTAAACACCACACACAAGCTCAAGGCTGCGGTGTCGGTGACGGGGTCGTAATTCAACTTGTTCAAATGTTGGTTCACAGACAAAGAACCGACTGTGCCCAACATGATGGTGTGGCCATCGGGTGTCGTCTTGGTCAACAAGTCGGTGGCGATGTTGCCCCCCGCACCAGGTTTGTTGTCGATGACAATGTTTTGCTTCAACAACTCCGAGAGCTTGGGCACCATGATGCGCGCAACTGTGTCGGAGCTGCCGCCTGGGGCAAAGCCCACCAAAATTTTGATGTTCTGCGTTGGAAAATTATTGTCCGCTGCTGTGGTCTGGGCGCTTACAGGCAGCAAGGTTTGAGCGCCTAACAAAGCCACAGCCAGCAAGGCGCTGCGGCGAACGGAAGCGAAGTTCAATGGCATGGCTTGTCTCTCTTGTGATGGAACCCATTGAGTGTAGGCCCAAGCCCCATCTTTTCAAATGGAAGCGCATTGCGCAAAGCGCTGCGCTGTGAGTTGCACTCACAACGATTGCGACTCTGACAAATTCAGCTTTTAACGGCACACGCACTGGCCACTCGCAAGGCCAGTCGGTGCAGCGCCTGCCAGGGGTCCGTGGGCCAATCGGCCACTTTCAGGCCTTTGACAATGCCATCCACTTGGTGGGCGTTTTGCAGCAATTGCGCCAAGCGACTGGCAGACAACCGGGGCAGAACGCGTTCAAATAGTTTTTCTCGGGGTCCCCAAATGCGGTGCTCGCGCAAGGCCATGGGCAGGGGCTTGCCTTCAGCCATGGCATCTTTAATGCGCTTCAGAGCCCGAATGTCTTCGGCCAAGGTGTAGTGCACCAACACCGCGGCTTCGCCTTCCGCTTGTAAGCCATCGAGCATGCGCTGAACCCGTGCGATTTGCCCAGACAAAACAGATTCCGACAACTTGAAAACATCGTAGCGCGCCACATTGAGCACCGCGCTTTCAACCTGCACTTGCGTCAATTCACCCTGTGGAAACAACAAGCCCAGCTTTTGAATTTCTTGATGCGCTGCCAACAAATTACCTTCCACACGGTCGGCAAAAAACTGCAAACAGTTTTGGCCTTCTTGTCCAGCCACCACGCTTTGCCCTTGCAACTTCAAGCGCTGGGCAATCCACTGGGGCAACTGCGCCCGATCGAGTGAATCAATTTGCACGGTGACGCCGTATTGATCAAGCGCGCCAAACCAGGCACCTTTCTTCGTCGCACTGTCGAGCCGAGGCAATATGAACAGGGTCAAAGTACTGTCATTGCCCTCTGCTGTTTGTGCCAACTGCTGAATCATGGGGCTGCCCTCTTTGCCAGGCTTGCCCGTGGGAATGCGAATTTCCAGAAGTTGTTTGTCGGCAAACAAACTCATCGAGCCACCGGCCGCCAACACTTCGCTCCAATCGAAATGGGCGCCTGACACCACATGCACACTTCGTTCTGTGTAGCCTTGACTGCGCGCAGCAGCACGAATGGCGTCTGCGGTCTCCTGCACCAAGAGCGCTTCATCGCCATGCAAGGTGTACAAGCTGCGCAATCCTTTTTGCAAATGCGCTTGAATTTGAGGCAGTGCCAGTTGCATGTGAAAGTACCTTAAACGCGCGACAACTGCAGGCTTGTCAAAGCGACTTCACAGCGGCCAAACGACGCAACATTTGTTGCACGATGTCGACTTGCATGTCTCGGTACATCATGGCTTCTTCAATTTCTTTGGACAAAGCTGCCGACTCCAAAAAGCTGAGGTCGCGCTGTTGTTGCAACTCCACTTCGGGAATCAAGTTTTTGCCCTGCTGTGTGCGCAAACGAAATTTCACTTTCAGGCGTAGTTGCAATTCGCGCACCTGACCAGAGGCATTCAGGCCCACCACCACGCGTTCGCGCACTTCAGACATCACCTCTAGCACAACCTCACTGGCAGCCATGTCTTTGGCCTCTGTGAAGACTTTCAGGTCTGCGTTGCTGGCCAAGTTGCGGCGCAAATCTGTGCCCAATGCCGATTGACGAGGCAAGATCAAAAACAATGACTTGAAAGGCAAATCGGCACTTTGACGCAATTGAAAACCGCAGCCCGACAGACCCGCCACAGCAGCGCCATTCAAAAGCACACCACCCGCCAAGCTACGCCCCAAGGCTTGCAGCGATTGGCGACGCGTTAGCAACTGTGAGGCCTTGTTCATGTTGTGTGCGTCGATG
>JBEDKQ010000055.1:0-14861 GCA_041172085.1 Pseudomonadota bacterium
GTGGCTGGCGACTTTTTGCGTGGCATTCGTCAGGCCATGGACGCCTGAAACAACCCATAAGGACCTCGACATGAGTTGGCTCGAAAAACTGCTTCCCCCAAAAATTCTGCACACCGACCCGGCCGACCGCCGAAGCGTGCCAGAAGGCTTGTGGATCAAGTGCCCCCAGTGCGAATCCGTGCTTTACAAAACCGACTTGGAGCAAAACCAAAACGTTTGTCCCACTTGCAGTCACCACCACCGCATTGGCGCCCGCGCCCGTCTGAACAACTTTTTGGACAACGAAGGCCGCTACGAAATTGGCCAAGAAGTGGTGCCTGTCGATGCCTTGAAATTCAAAGACAGCCGCAAGTACCCCGAGCGCATCAAAGAAGCCATGAGCAACACCGGCGAAACTGACGCGCTGGTGGTCATGGGCGGCGCCATCCACAGCATCAACGTGGTGGCCGCTTGCTTTGAATTTGACTTCATGGGCGGTAGCATGGGCTCCGTGGTGGGCGAGCGTTTTGTGCGCGGTGTTGAAACCGCCATCGAACAAAAAGTTCCCTTCATCTGCTTTACGGCCACGGGTGGCGCGCGCATGCAAGAAGGCTTGCTGTCCTTGATGCAAATGGCCAAGACCAATGCAGCCCTCACACGCTTGGCCAAAAAAGGTTTGCCCTACATCAGCGTCTTGACCGACCCCACCATGGGCGGTGTGTCCGCAGGTTTTGCATTCATGGGCGACGTGGTCATTGCCGAACCCAAGGCCTTGATTGGCTTTGCTGGCCCCCGCGTGATTGAAAGCACCGTGCGCGTGACACTGCCAGAAGGCTTCCAACGCGCCGAGTTTTTGCAAGAAAAAGGCGCCATTGATTTCATTTGCGATCGCCGCGAATTGAAGATGACTGTCGCCAACACACTGGCCATGCTGACGCGCCAATCTGCTGACGCTGTCAGCTAATTAACACTTGAAGCAGCGGACAAGCGCCGCTGGCTTCAAAAACCGCCGTACTGCAGCCCTGCCAGCAACATGCCGGCAATTTGCAAGATCACCAAAAGCACCAGCGGCGACAGGTCAATGCCACCTGGTTGCGGAATGGCATTGCGAATGGGTGCCAACCAAGGCTCCACAATGCGTGACAAAAGCATCATGCTGCCGCTATTGGGCTGGACCCAAGACAGGATGGCATACAGCAAAATGATGGCGCTCAAACCTGAGACCAGCCAGTGAACCACCCCAAACAGGCTGGCAATCAAAACACCCAGCAGTGCGGCTTGTGCGCCTGCCAGGGCCCACATCACTGACAAATGACTCAACTTCATCAGCCAAGCCGCCACCAAACTGGAGGTGTCCAATCGGCCTATAGCGGGCAATAGGCGCCTGAGCGGCATCACCAGCCAATCCGTGACAGCAAACACAAAGCGACCAATGGGGTTCTGAAAAGGCAAGCGCTGCCATTGCATCACCAATCGCATCAAACAGGCCCCGCCCACCAATCCGGTGGCCACATCCAAGATCAAATTGACAATTTGTAGAAACACAGAAGTCCTCCCAGTGTGTGCATGATAGCGGCAGCCCGAAGGAATCGTAAAATAACGGGTTCGCGCTGTCATTCAGCGTTTTTACGGGTTTGTAACAGCCCCCACTCATTAAGTGCACTTCATGTCAGACACGCCAGCAGAAAATCAAATTACCCCCATCGTTGACGAAAACCAACTGATTGCAGAACGTCGAAGCAAGCTTAAAGCACTGCGTGAAGCGCAAGCGCAAGGCAAAGGCGTGGCGTTTCCAAATGACTTCAAACCTGAACACCGCGCTGGCGATCTGACAACGGCACACGGCGACAAACTCCCCGAAGCACTTAAAGGCGAAGGCGTGACCCCCGTCACCGCCAAAATTGCAGGCCGCATGATGCTCAAGCGCGTGATGGGCAAAGCCAGCTTTGCCACACTGCAAGATGCCACAGGTCGATTTCAAATTTATGTCACCCGCGATGACATTGGGGAAGAAGCCTACAACGATTTCAAACACTGGGATTTGGGCGACATCGTGGCTGCAGAAGGCTACCTGTTCAAAACCAAAATGGGCGAGTTGTCATTGCACGCATCAAGCGTTCGAATGCTCACCAAGAGCCTGCGTCCCATGCCTGACAAGTTCCACGGCGTGGCCGATCAAGAGATCAAATACCGTCAGCGCTACGTTGACTTGATGATGGACGAGGCTGCGCGCAAACGTTTCACAGCACGCAGCAAAGCTGTCAGTGGTATTCGCGACTTCATGGTGAAGCACAACTTCTTAGAAGTTGAAACCCCCATGTTGCACCCCATTCCCGGCGGGGCCAACGCGCGCCCCTTTGCCACACACCACAACGCCCTCGATCAAGAAATGTTCTTGCGCATTGCGCCTGAGTTGTACTTGAAGCGTTTATTGGTGGGCGGCTTTGAGCGGGTGTTCGAAATCAACCGCAATTTCCGCAACGAGGGTATTTCCGTTCGCCACAATCCAGAATTCACCATGATGGAGTTCTATGCGGCTTATTGGAACTACCAAGACTTGATGGGCTTTACCGAGGAATTGGTGCGCGATGCCGCCATGAAAGCGGTTGGCCATTTGCAGCTCACATATGCTGGCAAGCCCGTTGATTTGGCCAAGCCTTTTGCACGCCTCACCATTCGTGAAGCCATCATCAAACACACCGAAGCAGGCGACAAAGTAGACGATGCCGCTTGGCTGATTCAGGCCTTGCAAAAGCTGGGCATGAGCGAAGCCAAAAACAATCTGTCCAAGAAAACTTTGGCCGGTTTGCAGGTGCTGTACTTCGAAGAAACCGTCGAAGAAAAATTATGGGAACCCACGTTCATCATGGAACACCCCACAGAAATTTCTCCCTTGGCCCGTGCCAACGATGAGCGACCCGAAGTGACCGAACGCTTTGAGCTCTACATCACAGGCAGAGAATTTGGCAACGGCTTCTCAGAACTGAACGATGCAGAAGACCAAGTTGCGCGCTTCCAAGCGCAAGTGGATGCCAAAGACAGCGGCGACGACGAAGCCATGTACTTTGACCACGACTTTGTGCGCGCCCTGGAGTACGGCATGCCACCTGCAGGCGGTTGTGGCATTGGCATTGACCGTTTGATGATGTTGCTGACCGATAGCCCCAGCATCAGGGATGTCATTTTGTTCCCTGCCTTGAAAAGAGAACAAGAATAAAAAAATAGCGCCTGAGGGCGCTATTTTTTGATTTGATTCATTGCTTGGGCAATCGATCTGGTGGTCGCGCCGTATCGGTTACTTCCTTGGCCTCAACGTCCACCACTTCGCCATCATTTTTAGGCCGTGCACCCCAGGCGCTGAAAGGCGCCTTGCTTCGGGCCATGTCTTGATAGCGTTGCCACACAACGGCCACTTCAGGTTTGCGGCCGCGCACCAAGGACCACAATGCGCCAAACAACAAAGCGAACAGCAACACGCAAAGCATGCCCAGCACAAACACCAGCCCAATCAGGCTGAAAAATATTTTGAAAACCCAAGAAATCAATTGCATATCAGGGCAAACAAGCTAAAGCTTGCTGGTAATTGGCCGAACGAACCAAATCATCCCAAGCTAACACTGGTGATGCAGGTAACAGTGCTAAACGACGCGCTTCACTCAACTCATCGGGTTGCCACCAACCCTTTAATTGCGCCTCGGCAAGACCGTCCAACACCTCGTCGATAACCTGGCTGTTTTTCAAAGACTGATTGCACAAAAGGGCCAAATCGCAACCTGCCTTGAGCGCTGCCAAAGCGCCCTCAGTGAAACTTATAGGCTTGCCATCTAACACACGTGCACCTGCCATCGATAAATCGTCGCTGAACACCGCGCCTGTAAACGCCAACTTCTGGCGCAGGACATCTAAGATCCAAGTTTGCGAGAAACCAGCAGGCCGCGTATCCACTTTGGGATAAATCACATGCGCTGGCATGACAGCGGTCAGATCATTGTTCAGCCACTCATAAGGCTTGGCATCTTCTTTCAAAATTGACTTTAGGCTGCGCTTGTCGATAGGCATGTCAACATGCGAATCGGCCTTGACAAAGCCATGCCCAGGAAAGTGTTTGCCACAGTTGCCCATGCCCGCTCGAAGTAAACCTTGGATCAAGCTTTTGGCAAGCAAGCTCGCATGCCTGGGGTCGCGGTGAAATGAGCGATCGCCAATGACGCTGCTTTCGCCATAATCCAAATCAAGGACCGGGGTGAAACTGAAATCAACCCCACAGGCGCGTAATTCAGCCGCCAACAAATAACCTACAGCAGTTGCAGCTTTGCAGGCATTGAAAACGCCCTCGCCTTCTAAGCCCTTGCCATCCAGTGCCCACATTTGACCCAAGCGGCGCATGGCCGGTAAATGGGTGAAACCATCGGTTCTAAAGCGCTGAACGCGGCCACCCTCGTGGTCAACGCAGATGAGCAAATCTTGCCGAACAGACTTAATGTCAGCGCATAAAGCCGTGAGTTGCGCTCGACTTTGCCAATTGCGACCAAACAAGATGATGCCGCCTGTTAAAGGATTTTGAAGGCGTTTCTTGTCAATCGCTGTAAGAGCGTGACCTTCAATGTCAATGATCAGCGGTGCTTGGATGTTCATTCATTTCTTTCCACCACGCAATAACTGCCGGCGTAATCCGCCTCATCCGTCACGCTGATGTGTGCTTTTAAATGTTGGGATTCAAACCATGTTTTCAAGGTGCCGTGTAAAACAATCACCGGTTGGCCACTGGGCAGCTTGCCAATTTCGCAAGAGCGCCATGTCATGGGCATGCGCATGCCCATGCCGATGGCTTTGCTAAAAGCTTCTTTGGCCGAAAAACGCGTGGCGACATATCGGACACCTCTCTCATGCCACCTCGCTCCCCGCGCTTTGTAGGTGGCAAATTCTGCGTCGCTCAATACTTTTTGTGCAAATCGATCGCCATGCTTTTCCAAGCTGGCTCTGATGCGACGAACATCACACAGGTCTGTACCAATGCCGTAAATCATATCGGCCCACCCACTATCGGCCCAACGCCTTCAAGTAGCCACGCACGGTGGCTGCATAGCCCACTTCCAAGGCATCCGCAATTAAAGCGTGGCCGATGGACACCTCCAACAAACCAGGAACGCCCTGAGCAAACTTCGGCAAGTTGTCTTGGTTCAAATCATGACCCGCATTAACACCCAAGCCCAATGCCATGGCAGCCTTAGCTGTGTCGACATACTTCGCCAAACAGTCCGCATTGGCAGGGGTACCAAATGTGGCTGCATAGGGTTCGGTATATAGCTCAACACGGTTAGCACCGACTTGTTGGACCGCCTGCATTTGATCTGGCTCAGGGTCCATGAACAAACTGACACGAACACCCAATGACTTGCATTCGTCAATCAAGGGTTTAAGCTGCGCGGCATCTTTTGGAAAGGACCACCCGTGGTCACTGGTGAACTGGCCTTCACTGTCTGGCACAAAGGTGACCTGGTGGGGTCTGTGGGTTCTGACGAAGTCCATCAATTGGTGAAACGGGTTGCCCTCAATGTTGAACTCCCGATCGGGCCATTGCTTCATTAAATCAGCCAACGCCACAACATCCGATGCGCGAATGTGTCGCTCGTCGGGTCGAGGGTGGATGGTGATGCCCTGCGCGCCAGCTTCCAAGCACATCTGAGCCGCTTTCAAGACACTGGGAATACCCAAGTGGCGTGAATTGCGGAGCAGCGCTACCTTGTTGACGTTAACTGACAAGGCCGTTTTGGAGTGGAGGGTCATGAAGGGCTCACAAACTTTGAATGTCGATCATCATTTGGCGGGTCTTGAGAGTGCCGACACCGCAATGGTAATTGAGTAAGGTGCGAAGTTGCGTACGAAGTGGCGTTAGCATGTCCAAGCTCAAACGAAGCGTGTCTGTAAAGGGTGTCGCGCCATCCAAAGCATTTTGGAGGGAAAGCCACTGCTTGCCACTCAGAGCATGCCGATCGTCGCTATGAGCCAGGCGCAAGCCCCCTTCTGGGACCAAACAATAGTCGCACTGCTCGTCCAAGTCAGCCATGGTCAGGGTTTGACAATTCAAACTGGGCAACAAGCCAATTTCTCTGAGCAACAACAGTTCAAACACGCGCAGTGAGGCTTGCAGCAGTTCACCGGGCTCAGTGGCCATCACGCGCACGGTGGCAGCATAGGCATCAAACAATTGAGGATGAGGATCTTCACGGGCCAACAAACGCAATAACAACTCATTCAAATAGTAGCCAGAGAGCAACGCCTCGCCAGTTGGCATGACATGCCCACTGACCCACTCAGCTGATTTCAAGGTCCGAATATCAGCATCACCGCCATAAGCCACTTGAATGGCCTGAAGGGGCAATAAGACTGGCCTGAAAGAAGAGCTTGGTTTTTTGGCACCTTTGGCGACCAATGCAATGCGCCCATGGTGCCGTGTGAAAACTTCGAGGATGAGGCTGGACTCGCTCCAATCGTAGCGATGCAGCACATAGGCCGGCTCATCCGAAATTCGCTTCAAGACAGCGGCCATGGGCTGCGCTTTTTATTCGTAACCGAAGGAGCGAACACGCGCTTCGTCGTCGGCCCAGCCAGAGCGAACCTTGACCCACAACTCGATGAACACTTTGGCATCCATGAGTTTTTCGAGTTCTTGGCGGGCTTCTGTGCCTATGCGCTTCAGTCGCTCGCCTTTGTCACCAATGACCATGGCCTTGTGGCCTTCGCGCTCCACCACAATGGTGGCAGCTATGCGAATCATGCGATTGGCCGAACGGCTGGGTTCTTCTTCAAATTTGTCGATGACCACCGTGGAGGTGTACGGCAATTCGTCGCCCGTGAAACGAAAGAGTTTTTCGCGAACAATTTCACTGGCCAAAAACTTTTCGCTTCGGTCTGTCAGCTCGTCTTCGGCGTACCACCAAGCTTGCTCAGGCAGGTACTTTTCGCAGTAACCCATCAAGCGCTCAATGTCCTTTGCATTTTTGGCCGACATGGGCACGAACTCTGTGAAGGGATGGCGCTCTTGCATTTCTTTGAGCCAAGGTGCCAAATCTTCACGGCGATGGATGGCATCAAGTTTGTTGGCAATGAGTAAAACTGGCACGTCAGGCTTCAGCAAGGCCAGCACTTTGGCATCGGCTGTATTGAACATACCAGCTTCCACCACAAACAACACCAAGTCCACATCACCTACCGCACCCAAAACGGTTTTGTTCAATGACTTGTTGAGGGCTGTGGTGTGACGGGTTTGAAAACCAGGGGTGTCCACAAACACATACTGCGTAGGGCCTTCCGTGCGTATGCCCGTAATGCGGTGACGTGTGGTTTGCGCTTTGCGTGAGGTGATGCTGATTTTTTGGCCCACCAGCGCATTCAGCAATGTAGATTTACCCACATTGGGTTTGCCAACGATGGCGACCAAACCGCAACGTTGAGCGGGGTTGGTTTCTGTGTTCATCCGCGTGCCTTGACTTTCAAAATTTCAAGCATGGCAGCTGCCGCGGCTTGCTCACCGGCACGACGCGAGGGGCCGCTGCCGTGCTGTGAGAGACTGAGTTCGGGGATATCGCATGCGACATCAAATATTTGTCTGTGGGCGGCCCCTGAGGTGGCCACAACACTGTATTGAGGCAATTGCAATTTACGACCTTGCAACCATTCCTGCAGTTCTGTTTTGGGATCTTTGGCAGCCGCTTGCATTTGTGGCGTGATCTCGACATTTTGAAAAAGGGCATGAACCCATTTTTCTGCGGCATCATAGCCAGCATCAAGAAAAACGGCGCCAATTAAGGCTTCCAAAGTATCCGCCAAAATTGAAGGTCGACGCTGACCGCCCGACTTCAACTCACCCTCACCCAGTTTCAAACATGCGGGAATTTCGAGTTTGAGGGCAAGTTGGTGCAAAGTTTCTTGCTTGACCAAGTTGGCGCGAACTCGAGACAAATCGCCCTCCGGCATGTCACGCAACTGATCAAACAGCAAGTGCGCTACTGCCAAATTCAAGACGGAATCGCCCAAAAATTCAAGGCGTTCATTGTGATCTGCAGAAAAACTACGGTGCGTTACAGCACGCTCCAACAAGGCCATGTCCTTGAATGAGTGGTTCATGCGCGCTTGCAATTGACTAAGACCGTCGTTCAAAACATTGACCTTCTAGAAATAACCGATGAGTATGCATGCACTTTCTTGCCAATTGAAGTCATCAATTGAAAGCGCCAATGCGTCCCAAATTGCCAAAATTCATCCACACAAAAAATGCTTTGCCCACAATATTGGCATCGGGTACAAAACCCCAATACCTTGAATCCAGAGAGTTGTCGCGATTGTCGCCCATCATGAAATAGTGCCCCTGAGGCACTTTACACACCACACCTTCGACGGTGTAGTTGCAGTTCTCACGGAACGCAAAATCATCGGCTCCCGGAATGAATGCAGGACGGTCATCGTCCACAATCAAGTTGTGCGTTTTTTCGCCTAACTTTTCCTGCGAGTGCTTGAAATATCGCATGACAGACTCGTCAAAAAACTCGGGCAAGGACTCCGTGGGAACAGGCTTGCCATTGATGCTGAGTTTTTTGTTCAAGTAAGCCACCTCATCGCCTGGAATGCCAACCACCCTCTTGATGTAGTCCACGCTGGGGCGAGGTGGATATCTGAAGACCATGACGTCACCGCGAGCCACTGGCGTGCCCTCAGTGATTTTGATATTGGCCACTGGCAAACGCACACCATAGTGAAATTTATTCACCAAAATGAGATCGCCAATCCACAAAGTGGGAATCATTGAACCCGATGGAATTTTGAAAGGCTCAAAAAGAAAGGAGCGCAAAACGAAGACCACCAAAATGACTGGAAAGAGCCCTGCTGTCCAATCTAGCCACCAAGGCTGCATGAGCAGACGGTCGCGCGCTTCACCTGTGTCAGTGTCGACCCGGTCAATGCCCATTTTGGCCAGTTCTTGCTGTCGCTTGGCCTTTTCTAAGTCGAGTTGCTCAACCGCTTTCAATCGCTGTGGCCAAAAATAGAATTTTTCTGCCAACCAGTAGCAGCCAGAAATAACCACTGCCATGAGCATCAGCAGTGCGAAATTGCCTTCAATCAGACCCAAGTACCAAGACCCGGCGTACCCACAAAATGCGGCCAATAAAAAAGCCGTTAGAACTTGCATCAATCTTCCACCTGCAAAATGGCCAAGAATGCCTCTTGGGGCACCTCAACCGAACCAATTTGTTTCATGCGCTTTTTACCCGCCTTTTGCTTCTCAAGCAATTTGCGTTTGCGGGTAATGTCGCCACCATAACATTTGGCCAGCACATTTTTACGCAAAGCTTTGACCGTTTCTCTGGCAATGATGTTGGCACCAATGGCGGCTTGAATGGCCACATCAAACATTTGCCGACTGATGATTTCACGCATTTTGGCCACGACAGCGCGCCCACGGTAAGCCGCTTGTGTGCGGTGCACAATGATTGACAGCGCATCAACTTTTTCGCCGTTCAACAGGATGTCAACCTTGACCACGTCAGACGCTCGGTATTCTTTGAATTCATAGTCCATCGACGCATAACCGCGGGAAACAGACTTTAACTTGTCAAAGAAGTCCAAGACAATTTCACCCAGGGGCATCTCATAGGTCAACATCACTTGGCGTCCGTGGTAGGCCATGTTAATTTGCATACCCCGCTTTTGGTTGGCCAAGGTCATGACAGGGCCCACGTAATCTTGGGGCATGTACAAATGCACCGTGACAATGGGCTCCCGAATTTCTTGCATCTTGCCTTGATCAGGCATCTTTGCAGGATTTTCAACCATGATGACTTCGCCATCGCCCTTCACCACTTCGTACACCACGCTGGGTGCCGTGGTGATGAGATCTTGGTCAAATTCACGCTCTAAGCGTTCTTGCACAATCTCCATGTGCAACAAACCCAAAAAGCCACAG
The DNA here is from genome assembly GCA_041172085.1 of Pseudomonadota bacterium. GTDB lineage: Bacteria > Pseudomonadota > Gammaproteobacteria > Burkholderiales > Burkholderiaceae_C > Limnohabitans_A. The sequence continues at coordinate 9,941 of JBEDKQ010000055.1, forward strand.
CGGAAACCAAACCCTAAAGCTTGCGACACTTCCGCCTCATAGTGCAAGGACGCATCATTGAGTTTGAGTTTTTCTAGCGCGTCGCGCAGCGAATCGTATTGGTTGGCTTCAGTAGGATACAAACCGGCAAAAACTTGCGGTTGAATTTCTTTAAAGCCTGGGAGTGCTTGTTCGGCTGGACCCAAATTGTTGGGCAATTTCTTTTCAAGGGTAATGGTGTCACCCACCTTGGCTGCTTGCAATTCTTTAATGCCGGCAATGATGTACCCCACCTGACCCGCTTCGAGGCTGTCGCGAGGCTCATTGGCGGGTGTAAAAACACCCATGGTGTCTGCGTTATACACAGCCTCGGTTGCCATCATCTTGAATCGCTCGCCTTTGCCTAGGCGTCCGTCAACCACTCGGACCAACATGACCACGCCTACGTAGGTATCGAACCAACTGTCGACAATCATGGCGCGCAAAGGCGCATTGGGATTGCCCTTGGGCGCAGGAATTTTGGCGACGATGGCTTCCAAAATTTCGTCGATGCCCATGCCAGTTTTGGCAGAGCAAGGAATGGCTTCGCTGGCGTCAATGCCAATGACGTCTTCGACTTCGGCTTTGGCATTTTCAGGATCTGCTTGAGGCAAATCCATCTTGTTCAGAACTGGCACAACTTCAACACCGAGGTCGAGTGCGGTGTAGCAATTGGCAACCGTCTGGGCCTCGACACCTTGACTGGCATCGACCACCAACAAGGCACCTTCGCAAGCCGACAAGGAGCGTGAAACCTCATAAGAGAAGTCAACGTGACCGGGTGTATCGATCAAATTGAGGTTGTAAATTAGACCGTCTTTGGCTTTGTATTGGAGCGAAGCGGTCTGAGCTTTGATGGTAATGCCGCGCTCTTTTTCAATGTCCATGGAGTCCAAGACTTGCGCTTCCATTTCACGCTCTTGCAACCCGCCGCAACGTTGAATCAACCGATCGGCAAGCGTCGATTTGCCATGATCGATGTGCGCAATGATGGAGAAATTTCTGATGTGATTCATCAAGGACCAGTTACAAGTGTTTGAGATTCAATGGGCAAGACAAGAAAAAAGGGCGCGTCGAATGAGGACGCGCCCTGAACCAACAATCAATGGCAACTGCGATAGTTGGGACTTCATTGTAGGCAAAAAGCCAGACACGTACAGTCCCAAAACTGCGCTTTGCAGGTCGTTGCAAGCTCGCAACAGAATACTTATCAACAAGTTATACACAATTCAACAAGATGTCTATTGAATAACTTGTGGGTGTTCTGTGGATCACCGGTGGACTGATGTGGGACATCCCACATCGTGAACACACCCCTGCTTTTTTAGCCATGAATCTTGGATCAAGTGGCCAGATTTTAACCATTTTTGTGAAACACAGACCCAAAAAGTTAGTGAATGCCAACTTGAAAAATATTTTCAATTGATGGAAAACCCTGTGGTTCTAAAGGGACTCTTGACAAGCCCAGGATCAGCGAACAGGGCGAATTAATGCAAAACGCGTCAACTCGCCTCTTCTGAACAGCACACTGATGGGCTGCGCTTTGTCAATTTTGGCAAGTGCCTCTTCAAACGCTTTCATCGTGGGCACTTCGAAATTGCCCACCGCCAAAATCACATCGCCTTCCCGCAGTCCTGACCTCGCAGCTTGCTCTTGCACGCTCTCGATCCGTACACCACCCTTGATTTTCAATTCAGTTTTTTGAGCCTCAGAAAGATCAACGACAACGAGGCCTAAACCCTGTACAGATGAACTCGCCTTTGGCTTTTCTTCCAACTGGTTGCTTGGTTTGGCTGTCTTTTCTGGCTCCAACTCGGCAATCACAATGGCCATCTCTTTGGTGGTGCCTCGTCTAAAAACAGTCAGAGTGCTTTTCGTACCTGGCTTGGTGTTGCCCACCAGGCGTGGCAAGTCCGCTGATTTTTCAATCACCTTGCCGTCAATTTTAAGAATGACGTCACCGGCCTCCAGCCCTGCCTTGTCAGCAGGCGCACCCGGCTCAATGCGATTGATCAAAGCCCCCTGGGCCTTGCCTAGCCCAATGGATTCAGCCAGCTCTTTTGTAACAGGTTCTATTTGGACACCAATGCGACCCCGCGTGACACGGCCATTGGACCTCAACTGCTCACTGACACGCATGGCTTCGTCCATTGGAATGGCAAATGAGATGCCCATGAAACCCCCAGACCGTGAGTAAATTTGACTGTTAATTCCGACAACCTCGCCGCGCATGTTGATCAATGGTCCGCCTGAATTACCGGGGTTGATGGCCACGTCGGTTTGAATAAATGGCAAATAATCGCCTGTGTCGCGTTGCTTGGCACTCACGATGCCCGCCGTCACGGAGTTGTCCAAACCAAAAGGTGAACCAATGGCCATGACCCACTCACCCACTTTGAGTCGGGACACATCGCCCACTTTGACTGCTGGCAAACCGGTCGCTTGAATTTTGACCACTGCCACATCTGTTCGCTTGTCGGCGCCGACCAGCTTAGCCTTGAATTCGCGTTTGTCTGTCAGTGTCACCAAGACTTCATCGGCACCTTCCACCACATGCGCATTTGTCAAAATAAAGCCATCTGCGGTTAAGACAAAACCAGAACCCACGCCCCGAGGTTGAGGCTCTTCCGGGGCTGGAACACGTCCTTGACGGGGCGCCTGTCTAGGCGCATTGGGTGAATTAGGAGGTACAGGAATGCCAAAAAAACGACGCAACAGCTCTTGTGTCTCGTCGTCCACGCTACCGCCATTCGGAGCTGCCGTGCGCACTCTTTCCAAAGTTCGAATGTTGACCACGGAAGGGCCAACCAACTCCACCAACTCGGTGAAATCTGGCAGACCCTTCACCAGATTTTGTTGCGCGTGCACATGATTTGTCATTTGCATAGCGCAGACAAAAGCAATCGTCCAAATAAATGACACCCAACTGCGGGGTGAATGAGTGCTAGATGGTTTCATGAAAAACATTAACTCCTGAACTTTCCGTCGAAAGAAAAATTTATTCGGCACGCGAATATACAGCGCAACGAAATCCATGCCAACGATCGGGAAATGAGGCTTGCGTGACCCAGAACCACTTTCGATGACCTTCAAGGTTGGCAACAGAAACAAGCAATGCTTTTTGTAAGTCTATGTGCACAGCAAGAACACAATCCAAGCCGTCATCGAGTGCACAGTTTTGGGTGGTCACAACTTGCCACACATTGCCATCCCAGGACAACCAGCATTTGGCTGGCTTTTTGCCAAAGGACAAGATTGAAAATATACTGGCAATCGCCCATGCCAACAGCAACAAGACCCCGCGCCAAGATTCAAAATCGCCTGCAAAAAAACCAATGATGTAAGCGCAAGCCGCAAGGGCTGAGAGGCAAGCAACACCCCGAATTCCCATGAAAAAACGCCCCACCGGGAAATCGACCGATGGGGCGTTTGAATTCAATTGAATTAGATCCGACGGAAAACCAAACTGCCGTTGGTGCCGCCAAAACCAAAGTTGTTTTTCAGTGCGTATTCAACATTCACGTCGCGTGCGGTATTGGCACAGTAGTCCAGATCGCACTCTGGATCTTGATTGTCCAGATTGATGGTAGGTGGCACTTTTTGATGATGCAAGGCCAATACGGTAAAGACACTTTCAATACCTCCCGCACCACCCAACAAGTGACCTGTCATGGACTTGGTGGAGCTGACCAAAGTTTTCTTGGCATGCTCACCCAAAGCCGCTTTGATGGCGTTGCTTTCGTTCACATCGCCCAGGGGTGTTGAAGTGCCATGTGCGTTCAAGTAACCCACTTGGTCAGCGTTGATGCCTGCGTTTCGCATGGCTGAGACCATGGCGCGGCGTGGGCCGTCCATGCTGGGGGCCGTCATGTGGCCCGCATCTGCACTCATGCCATAGCCACACACTTCGGCGTAAATTTTGGCACCTCGTGCTTTGGCATGTTCGTATTCTTCAACCACCATGACACCTGCGCCCTCTCCCAAGACAAAACCATCGCGGTCTTTGTCCCAAGGGCGCGAGGCAGCAGCAGGATCATCGTTGCGAGTGGACAAGGCGCGCATGGCTGCAAAGCCACCCAAGCCCAAGGGTGAAATGGTGGCTTCAGAGCCACCCGCCACCACCACATCGGCATCACCATATTCAATCATGCGACTGGCTTCGCCAATGCAATGAAGGCCTGTGGTGCATGCGGTGACAACGGCCAAATTGGGGCCTTTGAAACCGAAACGCATCGAAACGTGGCCAGCAATCATGTTGATGATGGAAGCTGGCACAAAGAAAGGGGAAATACGGCGTGGACCGCGAGCTGTGTACTCAACATGCGTTTGCTCAATCATGGGCAAACCGCCAATGCCAGAACCAATCACGCAGGCAATGCGTGTGGCCAACTCGTCATCCAAGGCGTCACCGACTGGCAACCCAGCATCCTCAACAGCCTGTGCAGCTGCGGCAATGCCGTAATGGATGAAAGTGTCCATCGTGCGCGCTTCTTTGGCGCTGATGTACTGCTCCAAATTGAACCCCTTCACCTCTCCTGCAATGCGGCAAGAGAAAGCGGAGGTGTCAAATTTAGAAATCAGACCAATACCTGATTGGCCTGCCAAGAGATTGGCCCATGCGTCCGCCACCGTGTTTCCAACGGGGCTGATACATCCCAGGCCCGTAACGACGACGCGACGACGGGTCATCTCAGATCAAGCCTTTTTGCTTTGGGCGTAGTCGGCTTTCACAGTGGTGATCTTTTCAGCATCTTCGTCTGGAATTTCAATGCCAAACTCGTCTTCTAATGCCATTACCAGTTCAACTGTGTCCAGTGAGTCTGCGCCCAAGTCAGCAACGAATGCTTTCTCTGGTGTGACTTGTGACTCTTCAACGCCGAGTTGTTCAGCAATGATTTTTTTG
>JBEDKQ010000056.1:0-14586 GCA_041172085.1 Pseudomonadota bacterium
CCAACGCTCTTTGAGGGCATACACGCCATACAGCGCCATCATGAGCGAGGCGCCGTGGGCAAAGTTGATGATGTGCAACACACCATAGATCAAGGTCAAGCCCAGCGCAATCAAGGCATAGACAGCGCCGGTGGTTAAACCGTTGAGCAAAGCAGACAGCAAAATGCTGGCATCAAACATCATCGTGACCCATTCAAAATAGCGTTCAAGGCATGACCAACAGGCTTAGGCTTTCAATGGAAAGATCGGTTCCACTTCGCGGTAATCGCGGGGCACGATCACCTTGATATCGCCTTTGACCACTTGCGTCATCAAAGGTTGTGCACCCATGTTTTGACCGTTCACAAACTGTGTGGCGCCATAGGGCATGATGTGATTGGAGAAGGTGCTCTTGTTCAAGGCATCAATGATGGCCGCACGGTCGGTCGACTTGGCGCGCTCAATGGCATCGGCCAACAAAGTCATGGCGGTATAGGTCATGAACACTTCGTAGCTGAAGAACTGGCCTTGTGCTTCCACACGTTTTTTCAGTTCCATCGAACGCTTGTCGCGGGGGTTGAACCAGTGGTTGCAGTCGATGATGCCGTTGGCGGCTTCAGGGAATTCTTTGACAAATTTGTAGCTAGAAGCTGCACCACCCAACACCGAGTAGATGGCCTTGGGCGTGATTTTTTGCTGCTGCATGGTGCGCACCAACAAGGCGTACTCGTTGTAGTAGTTGGCGGGAATCACGATGTCGGGATTGACCTGCTTGATGCGCAGCGCAATGTTGTTGAAATCGCGTGTGGGGTTGGCGTGCTTGATCACTTCTTTCACGTCATAACCGTAGCCAGGCAATTCTTTAGACAACAAGTTGGCGGTACCTGTACCAAACAAAGACTCTTCGTGAATGATCATCACGCTGCGTGCTGGCTTGCCTGCGGCCGTGTTGAGCACGTGCAAATTGGCAACTGCCACTTCGGCACATTTTTTGTAGCCAGGGCCAAAACGGAAGGTGTTCTTCAAGCCGCGTTCCACAATTTGATCGGCTACACCCACATCCACCACGTGGGGCAAGTTGTACTTGGCTGCCGCTTGCGTGGTGGCCAAGCAAATGGCAGAAGCAAAAGCACCCACCACGGCGCTGACACCGGCTTCGTTCATCTTTTCAATTTCGGCTGTGCCGGCTTGTGGGCTTGATTGCGCATCACCCAACATGGCTTCAATTTTGGCACCGCCTAAAGACTTGATGCCACCCGCTTTGTTGATGTCTTCGATGGCCATCAATGCGCCCATTCGGCACTGCTGTCCTGAGTACGCCAATGCACCTGTGACAGGATGCAACACCCCCACTTTCACGGTCTTTGCTTGCGCGCCGGCAATCAAAGGAAAGGACATGACAGAAGCCGCAGCAGCGGTCTGGCTCATAAAGTGACGACGTGTGGTCATGGGAAGCTCCTTTAGAAGGTCAAGTGAAAATTAGAGAAAAAGAACAAGGGAAAGGTCAATGGAAATTTGCTGACAGCTCTTTGTCTACCCAAATTTGGGCGTCAATGCTGCCAACACGGGACAACTGCATTTGGTACTCATATCGGTCGGGCCGGTACAGACCCAACAACCATTGAACAGGCTGATCCTGTTGGTCGTAAATCAATCGACGTACAGACAACAACGCAGATCCTACGGGCACATCGAGATGACGCGCCATCTCTGCGTCTGCCAGTCGAGCTGAAATGGTTTGCTCTGCACGCCCCACCTTCACGCCAGCTTCTTCAAGCAAGACCAAAATGGGTTTTTGAGCCAATTCGCGCTGCCCAAATCCATTGGCAACGGAAGACGGTACCCAAGTCGTGATGTGCGATAAAGGACCCTCACGGGTGCTGCGGATGCGCTCAGCTTTTTGCACCAATTCGGTGGGCAGCACTTGTAATTTTTCTTGGATGTCCTTGGGTGCCAGCAAGGTCTGAACAGACAACACCCTGACCGAGGTTCGCAAGCCCATGGTGACCAAGTTTTCCAGCAAGCCTGTCAAGCGCGCTTGTTGATTGCCAGCGCCAGATGCGTCATGCTTGGCACCAATAGAAGCTTCGCGGTGAACAGGTCGCGTGCCACGTCCAGGCTCTCTTTTGATCAGGCCTTCTTCAGCCATCTGCTGAAGTGCACGGCGTACGGTCACCCTGGCCACAGAAAACTGCTTCATCAGCGCCAATTCACCTGGTAAACCTTCATTGAATTTGCCTTCTTGCAATTGCTCACACAACACCAGATAAATCTGGTGGTATTTGGGCAAGGGCAGGTTCTGATTCATGGGTGCTATGGTTAATCACTCCTAATGACCTGTCAATAGGACATTTGGTAGGACAAATTAGCAATTTCACCCAAAAGGCAGTGAACACCTCTATGCCTAGGCGTAATGAGATCTCAATTCGCGCTTGAGCAATTTGCCGCTGGGGTTTTTGGGCAAAGCATCCGCAAAGACCACCCGCTTGGGTACTTTGAAGGTGGCCATGTGGTGGTTGCAATGCGCCATGACCTCAGCCTCTGACAAAGATTGGCCTGCCTTCAACACAATCACAGCTGTCACGGCTTCGACCCACTTGGGGTCGGGCAAACCGATCACGGCCACCTCACTCACAGCCGGTAAGCGGTAAATCATTTCTTCCACCTCCCGGCTGGCCACATTTTCACCACCCGTCTTGATCATGTCCTTTTTGCGGTCCACCACACTGATAAAGCCTTCTTCGTCGATGGTGGCCAAGTCGCCACTGTGAAACCAATCCCCAGAAAAAGATGCACGTGTTTTTTCAGCATCGTTGAAGTAGCCCAGCATCAGATGGGGTGAGCGGTGCACGATTTCTCCAACTTCGCCAGGCTTGACGTCTTGCATGTCGTCATTGACCACGCGAGTTTCGACATTCAAGACCGCACGGCCGCATGAGCCCGGTTTGCGCAATTGATCGTCTGGGCCGAGCATGGTGGCCAAGGGGGCAATTTCGGTTTGACCATACAAGTTCCACAAACGCACATTGGGTAAGCGTGAGGCCAACTCCTTCAAGACCTCAACAGGCATGATGGACGCGCCGTAATAACCCTTGGCCAAATGAGTCAGTTTGTTGGCATCAAACAAAGGCGAGCGCAACAATGCAATCCACACCGTGGGGGGCGCAAAGAAACTGGTGATTTTGTATTTCTCAATCAGCGCCAACAAATTGTCAGGCACGGGTTTAGCCGTGATCACGTTGCTGCTGCCAATGTAGATGGCGGGCCCAAAGAACACATCCAACTGCGCGCAGTGGTAAAGCGGTAGCGCATGCAAGGCCAAATCGTGCTCGGCAATTTCGGCATTCACCACACAACTCACGTATTGCCACAGCACCGCGTCGTGTGTCAGCATGGCACCTTTGGGCATCGACTCGGTGCCGCTGGTGTACACAATTTGTGCCAAGTCTTGGCTGGCCAAACCACTCTCTGCCAAGTCTGAGGTACAGGCTGCAAGTTCATGAAAATTCAGCATGCCCGCCACAGGTTCGCTTGCGTCTTCAGAAGGCAACCACACAAACTGCTGCACTTGGGTGTCTAAAGCTGATGCTTGATTGGCCAAATCAGCCAAACCAGAATCGGTGGCCAGGGTTTGAGCGCCCGCATGTCGCAGGATGTAAGCCACCTCTTCAGCCTTCAACATGAAGTTGATGGGCACCATGACGGCCCCCATGCGGGCCAGCGCAAAACGCAGCGCCGCAAAACCATGCGAGTTGCGCGCCAGCACTGCCACACGATCGCCAGACTTGACGCCTTGGCCAGACAAACCTGCCGCCAAGCGCGTCACCAGTGCATCAAACTCTGCATATGTCCAAGACGTGCTGCCACACACAATGCTTAACTTATTTGGCAGTCGCAAAGCAGTTCGCCTGAGCGCATCGGCAATGGTTTGTCGGCGAACAACGGGAGAAATAAGGGGTTGTGCTGCAGTTGACATTCAAAAGCTCCAAATCAAATCGATAATCAGCGCATTGAACTCGAAATTGATGAGGCCGACATTGGCACTTCCACCACCTTCCCCCCGAAAACTGTCGCATACGCGCACCGTGGTCTATTCAGGCTTTGAACGTGAAGATGGCCTGTGGGACATTGAAGCCGCCTTAACGGACATCAAAACCTACAACTTCATCATTCCAAGCCAAGGCCCTTTGGAAGCCGGCCAACCCATTCACGGTTTGAACATTCGCCTTACCGTAGACAACGACTTCAAAATTCACGATGTGATCACCGACATGGCACACATCCCGCATCCAGAATGTGACCGAGCCCCCCTGAACATGCACAAACTGGTGGGCTGCACCTTGGGTGCGGGGTGGCGTAAAACGATTGACGCACACCTTGGCGGCGTGGCGGGTTGTACGCATTTGCGCGAGATGCTGTTCAACATGGCCACGGCGGCTTACCAAACCATTCCTTCTGCACGTCAGTTCAAAGCGCAACAAGCGGGCTTGCCAGAGCAAGTACCCACCTCACCACCACCCCACGTGGGCAAATGCATGTCTTGGGCTTTTGACGGACCGGTGGTGGCGCGCTACTACCCCATGTTTTACAGAAAACCAGAAGCGCACTGACACGCCTTCACTACGGCCCTTTCAGCTTGGGGTGCCCAGACCCCTCAGTCCCTGCGATAATCGGGGGCTAAACGGCACGTTGCAATGGCGTGCACCTTCCATCAGCCCCTGGATATAAACCAGTTACCGCTTGGAGTCTCTTGTGAGCAAAAAAGTATTTATCAAAACCTTCGGTTGCCAAATGAACGAGTACGACTCGGACAAGATGGCCGACGTCATGAAGGCCGCTGAGGGCTATGAGCCCACCCAAGACGTCGAAGAAGCCGACCTTATCTTGTTCAACACCTGCTCGGTGCGTGAACGCGCGCAAGAAAAAGTGTTCAGCGATTTAGGCCGTGTGAAGCACCTCAAAGAACGCGGTGTGCTCATTGGCGTGGGCGGTTGCGTGGCCAGCCAAGAAGGCGCAGACATCATCAAACGCGCGCCTTATGTGGATGTGGTGTTTGGCCCGCAAACCTTGCACCGCTTGCCTGAACTGTTGGCGGCACGCAGCGCTAAAAAACGCCCGCAAGTGGACATTACATTTCCTGAAATTGAAAAGTTTGATCACTTGCCACCTGCCAAAATGGAGGGCCCCACTGCGTTTGTTTCCATCATGGAAGGCTGCAGCAAATATTGCAGCTACTGCGTGGTGCCCTACACTCGGGGCGAAGAGGTCAGCCGGCCGTTTGAAGATGTGTTGGTAGAAGTGGCCGGCTTGGCCGAGCAAGGCGTTCGAGAAATTACTTTGCTAGGTCAAAACGTCAACGCCTACCGCGGCAAGATGGGCGATACGTCAGAGATTGCAGACTTTGCCATGCTGATTGAATACGTGGCCGACATACCCGGCATTGAGCGCATTCGCTACACCACCAGCCACCCCAACGAGTTCACACAGCGTTTGATTGATGTGTACGACAAGGTGCCCAAGTTGGTCAGCCATTTGCACTTGCCCGTGCAACACGGCTCTGACAGAATTTTGATGGCCATGAAACGCGGCTACACCGCGATGGAATACAAAAGCACCATTCGAAAACTGCGCGCCATTCGGCCCGACATGGCCATGAGCAGCGACTTCATTGTGGGCTTCCCCGGCGAAACCGACGAAGACTTCAACAAGATGATGAAGCTCATTGACGATGTGGGCTACGACACCAGTTTCAGCTTTATCTTCAGCCCTCGCCCTGGAACACCGGCGGCCAACTTGCACGATGACACACCCCACGAGGTCAAGCTCAAGCGTTTGCACTATTTGCAAGCCACCATTGAAGCCAACGTAAAACGCATTGGCGACAGCCGACTCAACACGGTGCAACGCATTTTGGTGGAACGCCCTGCGCGCAAAGATGCCACCGAAATGGCGGGCCGCACCGAATGCAATCGCGTCGTCAACTTTCCCGCAGGCCCCAATGGCATGCGCTTGGTGGGTCAGATGGTGGATGTGCGCATCAACACCGCGCTGTCTCACTCTTTGCGTGGCGATTTGGTGATGCCTGAATAAAGATCAAGCCATCTTCTTTGAAACATGGCGACGAAAGTCGCCATTTTCAATTCTGGGTCTTCCCTCTAAGGACCAGTTGTAAACATAAACTTGTGCGCGCAGATTTTGGGGCGTTTCTGTTGCAAGCCAAGTCACATCGGCCGTCACGCGCAAGTACATCGAATTCTCCATCGACTCAGGGTCCAGTTCTTCCAGCTCATCCAAGCGTGGCCAGTGTGAGGCTTCGATTTGGTACAACTCACCCCAAACGGTCTCCAAAGGCGCGGCCGTTTGACCCGACACCTGCATGGCCGGATACTCTCCTAAATCAAACAATGCGCCTTGCATGGTGGCCGGTCCAAGGCAGGTAGCACCCTGCATGTGATGATGATTGCTGAGCCCAGACAACAAGGTGCCATAGACAAACAGCAATTCGTTTTCAGCAAAGGACGGCTTGCGCGAAATCATTTTCTTCCTTTGGTTTTTGCGTTAAAGTGAATTCATGAGATCAGAACAAAACGAGCGCTTCACGCGCATTGGCCAAGGCACACCTTGTGGCGAAATGCTACGCCATTACTGGCACCCTGTGGCCTTGATGGACGAATTTAACCCCCATCTCGATCCCCGCATGGCCATTCGGCCCGTCAAAGCAGTGCGCTTGTTGGGCCAAGATTTGGTGCTGTTCAAAAATGCGCAAGGCGAATTTGGATTGCTAGACCGCGACTGCCCACACCGCGGCGCCGACCTGGCGTTTGGCCGCAACGAAGGCGATGGTTTGCGCTGCCCTTTTCACGGATGGAAATTTGACGTCACGGGCCAATGCCTAGAAACCCCTGCAGAGCCCAAAGGCAGCGTTCTGTGCTCTCGCATCAAGCAGCGCAATTACCCTTTACAAGAACGCAGTGGTATTTTGTTTGCCTGGATGGGAACTGAAGGCAGTACGCCCCCGCCCCTTCCAGCTGTCGATTGTTTCGAAGCGCCTGGCACCCACACCTTTGCATTCAAAGGTTTGTGGAACTGCAATTGGCTCCAAGCGTTTGAGGTGGGCATCGACCCCGCGCATGCTTCTTTCTTGCACCGATTCTTCAACGACGCCTCCTTGGAGGACACTTACGGCAAACAATTTCGCGGCGCCAGTGCAGGCGACATCGATGGCGAAAAATGGCCCATGACCCGCGTCATGCGTGAATTTGACCAGCCCGACATTGCATACACAGAACAGCCTTATGGCCTGCAACTCACCACCCTCAGGCACATGACGGACAAACTGACGCATGTGCGAATCACCAATGCGTTGTTCCCCAACACTTTTGTCATTCCCTTGTCCGAAACCATGACCATCACGCAGATGCACGTGCCGGTGGACGACACACATACCTACTGGTATGCGGTCTTCACCAGCTTTGCAGACCCCGTCAACAAAGATGCCATGCGCAAGCAACGCCTTGAAGCTGTCAGTTTGCCCGACTACATTCCCAAATCTGGCCGTCACAACAACTGGGGGTTTAGCCCTGAAGAACAAATGACACGTACTTTTTTGGGCATGGGTGAAGACGACATCAATGTGCACGATCAATGGGCCTGCGAAAGCATGGGTGCCATTCAAAATCGCACACGTGAACACTTAGGCACATCCGACAAGGTAATCATTGCAAATCGCCGCAACTTGGCCAAAGCCATTGACGACGTGGCTGCGGGTGCCCTTCCACCCGGTTTTGCAAAGCCAGAAGTTGCCGCTACTCGGTTTGGGCCCGACACCGTCGACGGTATTGCGCCCGCTCAAGATTGGCAAACTTGGGCACAGCAAACCATGCAAACCAAACGAGACGGCGCGCCATGGAATACAGCTGCAACCATCAAGGCTTGAGTTCCTCGACATGAGCGCATCACCCGACAATGCATTCGCCGACAAGTGCGGCATCCACACACCCACCAGGCAAGCGGAAGTTCAGCGCGTGCTGGCTTTGGCAAAAGCCTCTGGCCTCGAATGGATTCGCTTGGTCTGGTGCGATGTGCACGGCAGTTTGCGCGGCAAAACTTGGGTCACCTCAGAATTGGCCACTGCGTTTGCGCAAGGCATGGGCATGGTCAGCACCTTGATGCTCAAAGACACCTCCGATCGAACGGTGTACAAAGTGTTTGAGGCCCATGTCAAAAATGAATTACCCGGTTTTGAAGGCGCTAGCAATGTCATGCTGCTGCCCGATCCAAGCACTTTCAAAATTTTGCCGTGGGCCGAAAAAACGGGTTGGTTGTTATGCCAACCTTGGTTCCCCAACGGTGAGGCGGTCCACTACGACACCCGCCGCATCTTACAAAGCGCACTTGAAAAATTGGCCGCCAAAGGCTGGGGCATGCGTTGCGGCCTTGAAGTTGAGTTTCACATTTACAAACTCAAAGACACAGCGCATGGTCACGATGCCGATCCTGCACAAGCCTCATGGCCTGGGCCTGCACCTCAAGTCAGCATGATTCACCCTGGCTACAACTTGCTCAACGAGTTGTGGTTTGACCGTGCCGAGCCTGCGCTTCGCATCGTCAAGCAAACCGCGCAAGATTTGGGTTTGCCATTGTTGTCTCTCGAAATTGAACTTGGCCCCAGCCAAGTTGAAGCCGTCTTCAAAGCCACCGATGCGCTAGCAGCAGCCGACAACATGGTGCTGTTTAGAAGTGCCGTTAAGCAAGCCCTCAGACGCGCGGGCTACCACGCCACCTTCATGTGCAGACCCCCTTTTGAAAACATCATGAGCAGTGGTTGGCACTTGCACCAATCGCTCTATGACTTGCAAACGGGCCACAACATTTTTGCGCGTACTTCAACACAAGATATTCAAGCAGCACAAGCACACGCTACTGATGATGCGCGACGCACCCTCTCCAACATCGGCGCACATTATTTGGCCGGCATGCTTGCGCACGGCCAAGGCATGACGGCTTTGTGCACCACCACGGTCAATGGTTTTGGTCGATTCAAGCCCAACGCCTTGGCGCCGCAAAGTATTTTGTGGGGGCTTGACAATAGAGGCGCCATGCTGCGTGTGGTGGGTGGTGCTGGCGATGCTGCAACGCGCATTGAAAACAGACTGGGCGAGCCGGCTGCCAACCCATACCTGTACATGGCCTCGCAAATATGGGCGGGTTTGGATGGTATTGAAAACGAGATGAAAGCGCCATTGGCCACCGATGCGCCTTATGAACAAAATGCAGCCCCCTTGCCCTTGACCCTGGGTGCGGCCATAGAGCACTTGGAACAAGACAAGGTTTTAAATGCAGGTTTGGGTCAGGACTTTGTGCGCTACTACCAGCGCATCAAACAGTCAGAGCAAATGCGTTTCAATGATGCAGAGGACTCTGTGGAATTTCAGCGGCGCGAGTACTTCAGCCGCATTTAATGGCGAAGGCCAAAAACTTAGCCCTTAACGTTTCATGCCGGGGAAACCGCCCCCGCCCATGCCGCCAAAGCCGCCCATGCCTTTCATGGCCCCCAAGCGCTTCATCATTTTCATCATGCCGCCACCCGACATTTTTTTCATCATGTCTTGCATCTGCTCAAACTCTTTGAGCAAGCGGTTGACGTCTTGCACCTGAACGCCCGCACCCATGGCAATGCGGCGCTTGCGCGTGGCCTTGATGAGCTCGGGTTTGCTGCGTTCGCGAGGCGTCATGCTGTGAATGATGCCTTGCTTGCGGGCAATGTCTTTTTCGGCTTTGTCCAAATCCATGCTGCCCGCTTTGGCAGCCAACTGGGTGGGCAATTTGTCCATCAAACTTGACAGGCCGCCCATTTGTTTCATTTGTTGAATTTGCGACAAGAAATCATTCAAATCAAAACCGTTGCCACTTTTGACTTTGGCCGCCAGCTTTTGCGCGGCTTCCATGTCCACGCCGGCAGTGACTTGCTCCACCAAAGCCAAGATGTCGCCCATGCCCAAAATACGCCCTGCATGTCGCTCGGCATCAAACACTTCCAGGCCATCGATTTTTTCACTGGTACCGGCAAATTTAATGGGTGCACCGGTAATTTGGCGCACTGACAATGCTGCGCCACCCCGAGAGTCACCGTCCATCTTGGTCAGCACAATACCCGTCAGGGGCAAGGCGTCTTTGAATGCTTTTGCTGTGTTCGCTGCATCCTGACCCTGCATGGCATCGACCACAAACAAGGTCTCGACAGGGTTCAATGCAGCATGCAAAGCCCGAATCTCGGCCATCAAAGCTTCGTCTATGGCCAAACGACCGGCCGTATCGACCAACAACACATCAAAGAAATGTTTTTTCGCGTAATCGATGGCCGCACGGGCAATGTCCAAAGGCTTTTGATCGGGCGAGCTGGGAAACCATTCAGCGCCAGCTTGCGCTGTCACGGTTTTCAATTGCTCGATGGCTGCCGGGCGGTAAACGTCGCCCGACACCGTCAGTACTTTTTTCTTTCGCTTTTCGATCAGGTGCTTGGCCAACTTGGCGGTGGTGGTGGTTTTACCCGCACCCTGCAAACCAGCCATCAAAATAACGGCTGGGGGTTGTGCTGCCAAGTTGATGTCGGCCACGCCTTCGCCCATGGTGGACACCAACTCGCGGTTCACAATGGCCACCAAGGCTTGGCCTGGTTTCAATGAACCCAGCACCTCTTGTCCAAGGGCTTTTTCTTTCACTCGGGCAATGAAATCTCGCACCACTGGCAAGGCCACATCGGCCTCGAGCAAAGCCATGCGGACCTCGCGCAGCATGTCCGTGACGTTGGACTCGGTAATCCGCGCTTGTCCGCTGATTTGCTTAACAAGTTGCGAGAGTTTGTCGGTGAGGGCGGAAGCCATAGGGAAAATTTCTCATAAACCGCTAGGTTTTGAAACGAATGCCAGAATGCAAGGGCTCAAAACGCTAAACTAGGAAGCATGATTTTAGCCAGTCCATCTGATTTGGCGATGTGGTTAACGCTTTTAACTGCCATCGCCTATGCCATTCCCGCCATCACGGCGGATCGGATGGGCCCCAGCTTGGCGCGCCGCTACTTGTGGCTGGCCTGGGTACTGCACGGCGCCACCATTGGTTTTGGTTTGTTGGGCGAAACGCCGCGTTTTGGTTTTGCCCCCGCGTTGTCGGTCACCGTCTGGTGGGTTTTAACCGCCTATGCCGTTGAGACCCAGTATTTCCCACAACTCAAGGCACGTTGGGCCATGGCTGCATTGGGCAGCGCTGCGGTCATCATTTCGTGGTTTTTCCCAGGACACGCCCTGCAAGTCACAGCCTCTGTCTGGCTGCCGCTGCACTGGGCATTGGGCATAGCCTCTTATGGCATGTTTGCAGCAGCCGTCATTCATGCAGCCCTCATGACCAGTGCCGAAATTCAAATCAGGCAAGGCAACGAAAATCCCAGTGGCTTGCCCTTGCTCACCCTAGAGCGACTCATGTTCCGGTTTGTGTTGCTCGGGTTTATCTTGCTGACCCTCACCCTGATTGCTGGCTTTGTGTTCGGTGAGCAACTTTACGGTGCAGCAGGCGCTCATTGGAAATGGGACCACAAAACAGTCTTCTCCATCTTGTCGTGGCTCACCTTTGGCGTGTTGCTGTTTGGTCGCCAACAATTTGGCTGGCGCGGGCGCCGCGCCGTCCGCGTGCTTTATTCAGGCGCCACCTTGCTGTTGTTGGCTTATGCAGGTTCTCGCTTTGTCGTTGAAGTCATCCTAGGACGCAGTCTTTGAAAATTTTTCTGTTTTTTTTGACGCTCTTGTTTGCAGTTTGGCTGTGGCGCAGAAGCCGCCTGAACCAACGCAAAGATCAATCGACACCGCCGCCGCCAAGCAACACCGCGCTCACACCCAGTCCCATGCATTCTTGCTTGCACTGCGGATTGCACATGCCAGAGGCCGACATGGTGCAGGGCCAACAGGGCCGCTACTGCTCTCTTGCGCACCGCCAAGCGGCCTCCGACAAACCGCTCTAATCCAAGCATGTCCTTCGATCTTTGGCAAAACGGTTGGTGCCAAGCAGCTGAAAAATGTGCATCACCCAACTTCGGCCAACGTCCTGCTCAAGCGCACATTGACTTGATTGTGGTGCACTCCATCAGCTTGCCGCCAGGTGAGTATGGAACACAAGCCGTTCAGAAGTTGTTCACCAATCAGCTCAATTGGGATGCACACCCTTACTTTCAAAGCATTCGCGGCTTAGAAGTCTCAGCACATTTTTTCATTGAGCGAAACGGCAAGGTCTGGCAATTTGTAAGTTGCAACGACCGCGCCTGGCATGCAGGCGCATCGGCTTACCGCGGGCGCAGCAACTGCAATGACGACTCTATTGGCATAGAGCTAGAAGGCTTAGAGGGTCATCGCTTTGAGTCAGCCCAATACGAAAGTTTGGTGCAACTCACCAAGGCCTTGGGCCAACACTACCCGATTGCGCACATTGCAGGGCATGAACACATTGCACCGGGTCGAAAAAAAGACCCAGGTCCCGGCTTTGACTGGCAGCTGTTGCAAAAAAATGTCGCTTGGCCGCCTCAGTACTTTCCCGAAATTTAAATTATTTTCAAATTTTAAAAATAATTTTTTCTGCGCTGTTCATGACTTTTTAGCGCACCATTCAAGAGCATGAAAGGCCCCCTTTGCATTCATGAGATTTGCTGATGCATGGATTTACAAGGCTTTGCGCAGGCAATTGCAAGCCAAACCGCACCAGCTCTTCTTTGCCACGCAAATATGCAGATTTGGCGCGCATTCCAAGGCATCACTTTTTTGCCCATAAATTGACCACTTTTCGCGTTCGAGATGGCCTCTGTTTTGTCAAGTTCCTTTTTGGCGCGCGCAGAGCCCTGTACACTACCCCTAGTGGCTTGTATTCACCTTTGACCCCAGATATAGTGTCTCCACGTCAAAGACGCGGTTCGGTGAAAAACAAGAATCCCATTGCTTTTGACGCCCCTGCACAACCTTGAAATTGACTAATAAAAAACGCTATGCAAATTGAGCTGACTCCAACATCGTCAAACCCAGGCTACCTCGGCACTAACGACGCCTCCGCCCCCAACCCAGCAGCACCTCACGCTCTGGCCAACTACCAAATCATTCGTCGCAACGGTGCCGTTGTGCCGTTCGAACCCAACAAAATTGCAGTTGCGCTGATGAAAGCCTTCTTGGCAGTTCACGGCACGCAAGGCGCTGCATCTGCCAGCGTCCGTGAAGTTGTTGAGGCCCTCACGCAAGCGGTCGTTCGTGCTTTGGTGCGCTCGCGCCCAGGCGGCGGCACCTTCCACATTGAAGATGTGCAAGACCAGGTTGAACTCGGCCTCATGCGCAGCAGCAACCACGAAGTGGCCCGTGCCTACGTGTTGTACCGCGAGCGCCGTACGCAAGAGCGCGCGCAAGCCAAAGAAGAAAAAGCCGCAGTCAGCGCGCATCCCACTTTGCACGTCTTGGATGGCGGTCAACGTGTGCCCCTTGACATCAACTACTTACAAGGCCTTATCGTCAACGCCTGCCAAGGTCTGGGCAAAGACGTGCAACCCGACCCCATCGTGTCTGAAACCATGCGCAACCTCTACGACGGCGTGCCCATGGAAGAGGTTTACAAGGCGTCCATTTTGGCGTCTCGCACCCTGATCGAGAAAGACCCAGACTACACCTACGTCACAGCCCGTTTGCTCATGCACACCATTGCCAAAGAAGTCTTGGGCAAAGAAGTGCTTTTGAAAGACATGGCAGAGCACTACGTTGATTACTTCCCCGGTTACATCAAAAAGGGCGTCGAAAACGGCTTGCTCGACGAAAAACTCTTGCAATTCGACTTGAAAAAATTGGGCTCCGCTCTCAAAGCCGAGCGCGATCTGCAATTCGATTACCTCGGCCTGCAAACTTTGTACGACCGCTACTTCTTGCACGTGCGCAAAACACGCATCGAGTTGCCCCAGTCTTTCTTCATGCGCGTGGCCATGGGCCTGGCCTTGAACGAAGCCGACCGCGAAGCCCGCGCCATCGAGTTCTACGAAGTGCTGTCTTCATTCGACTTCATGTCCAGCACACCCACCCTGTTCAACAGTGCCGGTTTGCGCTCACAGTTGTCCAGCTGCTACCTCACCACCGTGCCCGACGACCTCGACGGCATTTACGAGTCCATCAAAGAAAACGCTTTGCTGTCTAAATTTGCAGGCGGCTTGGGCAACGACTGGACACGCGTTCGCGCTTTGGGCAGCCACATCAAGGGCACCAACGGCGAATCACAAGGCGTGGTGCCATTCCTCAAAGTGGTCAACGACACCGCTGTGGCGGTCAACCAAGGCGGCAAGCGCAAAGGCGCGGTCTGCACTTACCTTGAAACATGGCACCTCGACATCGAAGAGTTCCTGGAACTGCGCAAAAACACCGGCGACGACCGCCGCCGCACGCACGACATGAACACCGCCAACTGGATCCCCGACCTGTTCATGCGCCGTGTCATGGAAAAAGGCACTTGGACTTTGTTCTCGCCTTCCGATTGCCCCGATTTGCACGACAAGTTTGGTGTTGAGTTCGAAAAAGCCTACGTGGCCTACGAGCAAAAAGCCGC
>JBEDKQ010000057.1:0-18260 GCA_041172085.1 Pseudomonadota bacterium
CATGCAGAGCTAACAGGTTTGGCACAAGCCTTTCAAGGCCTGTCGCATGGCGTTGTCCAAATGGTCAGTGACTACAACCTCATGAAGGGGCCTACCGAATTTGAGGCCGAATTCGATTTGGTAGAAGCAGTTGCAAAAGCCAGCGGCAAATCGCTGTCACTCACTTGGCTTCAGCGTGATCCCGGCGGCGAACAATATTTGCGCATTCAAGATCGGGTTGAAAAAGCAGTGGCCAATGGCCTGCCCCTCTACATGCAAACAGCCGCTCGAGGCATTGGCGTGTTGAATGGCCTCGATGCCAGCTTCCATCCCTTCATGGGATTTCCGTCTTACAAAGAAGTAGCGCACTTGCCCTTGGCCGAACGTGCTGCGGCACTGCGCGACCCCGACAGAAAAGCCCGCATCCTTTCTGAAAAATCTGAACGCTTGGCCGGTGATGGCAGTTCTATTCCGCCTTTGGTTGACATTTTGCTAGCCAAAATTGACATGATCAGTGGGCGCATGTTTCCGCTAGAAGCCACATTGAACTACGAGCCGTCTGTGATGGAGAGTTTCTTGGTGCGCGCCAAACAAAAAGGCGTTTCTCCACTTGACGTTATTTACGATCACTTGAGCGCAGGCGATGGCGATGGTTTGATTTACTTCCCCATCTTCAATTACAACGAAGGCAACCTCGACACCGTTCGAAAAATGCTTGATCACCCTCGCGCACTGAGTGGTCTCAGTGATGCGGGTGCACATGTGGGCACAGTGTGCGATGCCAGCTTCACCACCTTCATGTTGACGCATTGGGTTCAGCGCCGCGGCAAAGACACGCTGCCCATTGAAAACGTGATTGAAATGCTGACCCAACGCAATGCAATCTATTTAGGCCTCAAAGATCGCGGCGTGTTGGCAGTGGGCATGCGCGCAGACATCAACGCCATCGACCCTCAAAAACTCAGCGTAGGTTTACCCAAACTGGTTCGCGACTTGCCCGCAGGCGGCAAACGCTTTTTACAAAAGGCACAGGGCTATGTGGCCACTTGGGTGGCCGGAGAGAAAGTGCAACACAATGGTGAGATCAGTTCTGCACGCCCAGGCAAATTGGTTCGAATGTCTTGAATCGCTGAATCAACTCAATCTTTGCGCCAAGCGGGCAAGACCCAGTTGTTCCAAATGGCCAGCACTCTGAACACGACCGTTACCAAAGCGCATACCGTCATGCAAAACCAAGCCTCAGAATCAAGGGCTTCCAACACGATGTAAACCACACCGCCCGCGACAGAGCACAAGGCATAGGGCCGGTGGTCTTTGAAAGACACAGGAATTTCGTTACAAACAATGTCGCGCAGCACGCCCCCAAAAATACCCGTGATGGTGCCCATCAACACGGCCACTGTGGGCGACAAACCCAGTGCCAAAGATTGCGCAACACCCGAGGCCGTAAACAAGCCTAGGCCCAAGGTATCGGGCCACTGAATGGTTTTTTCAGTCAGCTCGAAGTGCCTTTGTCGCATGAAGGTGATGGACAAAATGCACAACAGCAAAACTGCCCATAAAACAAGTTCGTTTTCCACCCAAAAGAACGGCCGCTGATCGAGCAAAATATCGCGCAAGGTGCCGCCGCCAAAGGCGGCCAAAAAACCCACTACGCAAACACCGACCACGTCCATGCGCTTGCGTGCAGCTTCCATAATTCCCGACAAAGCAAATGCCAAAGTGGCTAGCAACTCAATGGTAGGTAGCAGGGTAGATCCCCAAGTTTCAAAACTGTTCATGATCCCCTGACTTTAATGCACCCTCGCATCACTTCAAGACAAAACAACAAGACTTCTTTGGGTTCACCCTAATGCCTGAAAGAAAAAAAGGGCGTAACTTGTGCTGGTTAGCATATTTTTTGTTCCATTCATCAAGTTAGGAGTGAGTTATGTTTGCATTACCCCGTCGTCGTTTAGTGGCCAGTGCTTTAGTGGGCATGTTGGGCGTTCTGAGTGCCTTGCCGTCTTTTGCACAAAACTACCCAGCACGTCCCATTACCCTCATCGTGCCATGGGGTGCTGGCGGCGGTACCGATGCAACAGCTCGAATCATTGGCAGCTTGCTTGAAAAAGACTTGGGTCAACCCGTGACAGTCGTTAATCGCACAGGGGGCAGCGGCGTTGTGGGTCATGCGGCAATTGCTGCTGCCCAACCCGACGGCTACACCATCGGTTTGGCCACAGTTGAAATTGGCATGATGCATTGGCAAGGATTAACTGACCTTACCAGCGCTTCCTATACCCCCATTGGTCTGGTCAATGCAGACCCTGCAGGCGTTCAAGTTCGCGCCGATTCACCCTACAAAACAGTTAACGAGTTATTGGCCGCTATCAAAGCCAATCCAGGCAAGTTCAAAGGCTCGGGCACAGGTCAGGGAGGTATTTGGCACCTGGCCATTGCAGGCCTGTTGCGCGATCAAAAAATTGACCCTGCCGCATTGCCTTGGGTACCCAGCAATGGCGCTGCGCCTGGCCTTCAAGACATGGTAGCGGGCGGCATTGAAGTTGCGCCTGTGTCACTGCCAGAAGCTCGTTCACTGATTGATGCTGGCAAAGTAAGAAGTTTGGCCATCATGAACGACAAACCTTCTGCGCTTTACCCCAATGTACCTACCTTGAAGTCTGCTACTGGTAGTGACTGGACTATGGCAGCATGGCGCGGCATTGTGGCCCCCAAAGGTTTGCCAGCACCCGTTCGAGACAAGTTGGCTGAAGCTGTGCGCAAAGTGGCTGCCAGCAAAGAGTACAACGAATTCATGGCCAGTCGCGGCTTTGGCGTGATCTATGCTGGCCCAGATGATTTTGCCAAATTCATGGTGAAGTCAAATACCGAATTGGGCGCCACCATGAAAGCTGTCGGCTTGGTCAAATAAGACCATGAAAATTCACGACACTGTTTTTGGATTGATCTTTTTGGCATTGGGCACCTTGGTGCTCTTTGCCATTAGAGGATACCCCAACATTCCAGGGCAGCCAGTAGGACCCGCTCTTTTCCCTGGCCTCATAGCGGTAGGTCTTTGCATCACTGGCCTCATGCTGGTGATTAAAGGCGTGCGCCAAAAGACTATTGCCCCATGGTTTGCCTGGGAGGATTGGGTCCGTTCACCGCGCCATGTCTTGGCCTTGTGCGTGCTGTTGGCATCGGTGGTTTTCTATATTGCGTTTGCAAATTCACTGGGTTTCTTACTCACCAGTTTGCTAATTCTGATTGCGCTTTTCAGAGTGCTTCATGTGGGATGGCGACGTACTTTGATTGTTGCGCTGGTGGCTACCTTGGTGGTGCATTTTGCTTTCTACAAATTACTCAGAGTTCCCCTGCCTTGGGGAGTTCTCACGCCTTGGGCTTGGTGATTTGGTTCACATTGCTTATTCAGTCAGTTGCATGAATTAGGAGCCTACCTATGTGGACAGCCATCGGTCAAGCATTCTCCATGGTCTTCGAGCCTTACACCCTTATGGTGATGGTGGCGGCCTCTTTGTACGGCTTGTTTGTGGGTGCTGTGCCGGGGCTTACCGCCACCATGGCCACGGCATTGCTGGTGCCAGTGACTTTTTTCATGCCGCCCATACCGGCCATTGCAGCCATGGTAACTGCAACAGCCATGGCCATTTTTTCTGGTGATATTCCGGGTTGCTTGTTGAGAATTCCTGGCACGCCCGCCTCAGCAGCATACACCGATGAAGCGTTTGCAATGACCAAGAAAGGCCAAGCCGAAATGGCGTTAGGAGCCGGCTTGGTCTTCTCAGCTGTGGGCGGCCTATTTGGAACCTTGGTCCTCATATTGGCTGCGCCTGCATTGGCCGACTTCGCTTTGAATTTCAGTTCGTTTGAATATTTTTGGCTGGTGTTGCTTGGCTTAACCTGCGCTGTCTTCATCACCTCTGATCAACCCCTGAAGGGCATTGTCACTTTGTTGCTCGGTTTGCTGGTAGCGTGTGTTGGCTTGGGCAATCCTGCTGGCTTTCCGCGCTTCACTTTTGGCAATGCGGAAATGACCGGTGGCATTGGCATGATTGCCATGATGATTGGCATGTTTGCTATTTCAGAAATCATTCGCTTTGTGGTCGATACCAGTCCGCCCGCCGAGTTGGTGGTTGAAAAAGTAGGCAGCGTTCTGTCGGGTCAGTGGGCCTTGGCCAAAAAATATCCCAAGCAAATTTTGCGCGGCAGCGTCTTGGGAACGGCCGTAGGCGCTTTGCCAGGAGCCGGGGCCGACATTGCAGCTTGGATGTCGTATGCCATGAGCAAGAAGTTTTCGAAGGAACCCGAAAAGTTTGGCACAGGCCATGTCGAGGGCATTGTCGAATCGGGCTCTGCCAACAACAGCGCACTTGCAGGCGCATGGATTCCAGCCTTGGTGTTCGGCATTCCAGGCGACTCCATTACCGCCATTGTGATTGGCGTTCTGTACATGAAGAACATGAACCCAGGGCCTGCACTGTTCACAACCAACCCGCAAAACATTTACGCGGTGTTTTTGCTGTTCATCATTGCCAACATCATCATGATTCCATTGGGCATCTTATGCATCAAAGTTGCCAAGCGTATTTTGTTGGTGCCCCGTGAAGTGCTCATGCCCTTGATTTTGCTATTTTGTGTGGTCGGCACCTTTGCCATCAACAACTCCATGTTTGAAGTGGGCATCATGTTGGTCGCGGGCATCTTGGCCTATATTTTGGAAGCCAACAAATTCCCCATCGCACCGGCCATTTTGGGCGTGGTTTTGGGTGGCATGTTGGAAGAAAACTTCATTACCTCCATGATCAAGTCGAATGGTGATTTGGGTGCGTTTTTGGCACGGCCCATCGCATTGGGCTTGGCCTTGGTGTGCCTGCTGGTTTGGACTTGGCCTCTGGTGGCCAAGCTGTTGCTCAAATCTGAGAAAACTCAAACCGCCTGAGGCACAGTCACATTGAGTTTCTCTGCCCAGGGGACAAGCGCAGGCATGATGCTGGCGTAAAGGGCCAGTCCGTGCAATTTGCTGTCTGCTTGATATCGTAGCCCACGCTCTCCAGGCAGACGAACCTTCTCACCCTGCTTGGCAGGTTTTGAGTTTTGACATCGCTCAACCAAGTGATCCACTTGCCGCTCAAAGGCATTCAACCCTGCAAAAGCTTGGGGGTCGATGATTTGCAAAAAGACAGTGGCCCCCCAGCCTTCCGCAGGATCGGCCCGGCCATGCCCAGCCAAGCCGGCCGTCATGGCTTCCACCATCAAGCTCAAACCATACCCTTTATGGCCAGAGTCCATCCCCCCTAAAGGCAAGATGGTCCCTTTGGGTTCATCAAACAAAACCGCCGGATCGGCGCTGGCTTGGCCATGCCCGTCCATCACCCACGCAGCCGGTAGCAATTTTTTCTCATTGAACAAGCGATTGGTCATGCCGTTGGTGGTGGCCGATGTAGAGACATCCACCATGATGGGTTGCTTCGAGCTTGGTATGCCGAAAGACACGGGGTTGGGCGTGAAGACTGGATCAAGGCCGCCGAAGGGGGCAACACTGCTGGTGTTGGGGTCAGAGCAGTGCAATGCCATCAGCATACCCTTCGCTGTTGCGCGTTGATGGTAAGCCGCAAGACAAGCGATGTGATGGCTTCGCTTGATCACCACCGTACAAGTGCCCTGCTGTTTAGCTCGTGTAATTGCCAGATCCATCGCACGCAATACAAGCCATGGACCAGGCAAGCGCTTGCCATCCCAAGTGATGGCAGCTGAAAAATCTGATACAACTTCGGGCAGACCAGCGCGCGTCATCTTTCCAGATGCCAGTTCTGCCAAATAAGGTGCCAATAAGGCCAAACCGTGGGTTGTGTGCCCTAACAAGTCACCTTCAACCAAAATGTCTGCGACGGCCTGTGATTTTTCACCATCCAAGCCCGTTGCCTCGAGCAACGCTCTAGCAAACTTACTTAATTCATCGACTTTGAATTTCAATTCTGTCTCCCAAATTTTCCAATACAAGCTTAACAAGATGCTTGACCACAAATGGCATGTTAGCGTTTTCCGCCATCTGAGCAAGGCTGCTCCTGGCAAGACATAATCTCAGTTGTTCTGACTGAGTTCGCTCGGCCTTGGTTCAACGCAACTTGACTTCACAATGCAAATTAACTCACTTCGCATGGACGGGGTCGATACCCCCATCATCCCCACCATTGCGGCTTTGGTCAGAAACAACCCTGGCACCATTTCCTTAGGGCAAGGCGTGGTCAATTACGGCCCACCCGCTGAAGCCATCGCAGCCCTGCCTGGCATGATGGGCGATGGCAGTTTGCACAAGTACCTAGGTGTCAGTGGCCACCCCGGATTGGTCGAGGCCATTCAAGCCAAACTGGCGCAAGAAAACCAAGTGAATCTGGGCACCGATGCCATGCTGATGGTCACCGCTGGCAGCAACATGGCGTTTTTGAATTCTGTGTTGGCGGTAGCCGACCCTGGCGATGAATTCATCTTGCCCATGCCGTTTTATTTCAACCAAGAAATGGCCATTCGCATGTGCGGCTGTGTGCCTGTACCGGTACCTGCCAACGAAGACTGGAGCCTAAACGTTGAGGCCATGGCAGCGGCCATCACCCCTCGCACACGCGCCATCATCACAGTGTCGCCCAACAATCCCACTGGGGCTGTTTACTCAGAAGCATCTTTGCGCGCTGTCAATGCACTTTGCGCACAAAACGGTCTTTATCACTTCAGTGATGAGGCCTATGAATACTTTACTTATGAAGGCATGAAGCACTTCTCACCGGCCAGCATTCCTGGTGCCATGAAGCACACCTTGTCTTTTTATTCCATGTCCAAAAACTACGGCATGGCCAGTTGGCGGGTGGGCTATGTGGTGTTTCCAGCAGACTTGTTTGATGCCATGAACAAGGTGCAAGACACCAACCTGATATGTGCGCCCATGCCCTCTCAACTGTTGGCGCTGCAAGCCTTGCAAAAAGGCAAGCCGTGGGTAGAACCCAAAGTCGAGGCTTTAAGCAAAGTACGGCAAACGGTTTACCAAGCACTCGAGGGCTTAGGCAACTTGGTGCAGTTTCCCAAAACACAAGGCGCGTTTTATGTGCTGATGAAACTGCCGGGCTTGGCACAAGGCATTGAGCCCATCGCCTTCAATCGTGCCATGACCGAAAAATTCAAAGTGGCGTCGATTCCAGGTTTTGCATTTGGATTGACACAAACACACGAAGCCAACTACCAACGTTTGTCATATGGTGCGCTGGATGCTGCCAGCGTGGCGGAAGGTGTACAGCGATATGTGGCGGCAGTGCAAGATTGGTACCGCCAACACTGATCAGGCATTACTGAAGCTGCCCCTTCAGTGCACCAGGCACAGGCAAGGGCAACACCTCAATGCCCTCTTCTAACAAGTCTTTGGTTTCTTCAATCGAGGCTTGACCTCGAATGTTGCGCTCTTCAGCTTCACCATAGTGCATCTTGCGCGCTTCTTCGGCAAAGTTTTGGCCCACGTCTTCCGTATTGGCAATGACATGCTTGACCATCTTCATCCAAGCTTCTTGCACCATTTCTGCAGCTTCTGGGTGAACTTGGGCCAAGCCAGAAGCCACGGACTCAGCACTGGGTAAGGCAGGCACATTGGAAGGCGCTGAGGATGATCCAGCACTTGACGCAGCAGCGGGCTCTTCGTGCGCGCTGGATTTGGTGGGGCGAGGTTCTACAGCACCCAAATTCAAACGTGGTGCAGAAGGCAATTTGCGCACTTTGGTATTGGCACACATGGGGCACGCCACCAAACCCCTTTCGCGTTGCGATTGGTAATCTTCCTCCGAGCCAAACCAGCCCTCAAAGGTGTGCATGCCAGCGCATTGAAGGTTCAAGACTTTCATGCAGCATTCACCCAATTTAGCGCATGCCGTCCAGACAAAAAGTTTTGTAACCAAAACATGCCAGTCAATGTTTTGCCATCTGTGACTTCGCCGTTCAAACAGGCTTCTTGCAAAGCATCAGGCGTTTTCGTGATGACTTCTAAAAACTCGCCAGGATCGAGCTGACGTTCACCCAAGCTCAAGTCTTTGGCAAACCAAATTTCAATGAGCTCGGTGGAATAGGAAATAACGGGATGCATCACCCCTGCCCTGGCCCATTGCTTGGCGCTGTAACCGGTTTCTTCAAACAGTTCACGTTGCGCACACTGGAGGGTCGATTCTTTGGGGTCAAGCTTGCCTGCAGGAAACTCAAGCATCACTTGCTGCACGGGATATCTGAATTGACGCTCCATCACCAACTGCAAGGGCTGTCCCGGCAGTTCTAGCAAAGGCACAATCATGACTGCCCCTGGGTGAACCACATACTCTCGCGTGGCCTGTGTGCCATCTGGCAAGGCCACGGTATCGAGGAAAGCATGGAGGAAAGAACCGCTGAAGAGCGCTTGACTCTTCAGCTTGGTTTCAATCAGATGCGCGTCCATCTGATTGGTCATGCTCAATTGGCCAACATTTGGGTCACAGAGCGCGCGCACAGTGACATCAAAGCGCCAGGCACAATGCCCAAGACCAAGACCAACAAACCATTGATTGACAAAACAACGCGGACATCGGCATCGGCCGTGACGGTAGTGGCCGTGACAGCTTCGTCAAAGTACATCACTTTGACAACGCGCAAGTAGTAGAAAGCACCAATCAAGGACATGGCCACCGCAAACACGGCCATAGCAATGTCGGCTGTGTGGCCCGAAGCAACCAAAGCCTGCAAGACCGACAACTTGGCATAGAAGCCCACCATGGGTGGAATGCCTGCCAAGGAGAACATGCAGATGGCCATGACGCCAGCGTACAAGGGACTGCGGTTGTTAAGGCCCGCCAAGTCAGTGATCTCTTCGCTTTCAAAGCCTTGACGCGCCAACAACAAAATAACGCCAAATGAGGCCAGGGTGGTTAGCACATAGCCCACCACATAAAACATGGCGGAACTGTAGGCATTGGCACCCATGGCCGCATTGCCACTGACCACGCCCGACATCAAACCGATGAGCACAAAGCCCATTTGCGCAATGGTGGAGTAAGCCAACATGCGTTTGAGGTTGGTTTGTGCAATGGCCGCCAAGTTGCCGACCAGCAAAGAGGCAATGGCCAACAGCGCCAACATTTGTTGCCAATCGATGGCCAAAGGCAATAAGCCCTCCACCAACAAGCGAATGACAATGGCGAACGCGGCCAATTTGGGAGCGCCGGCAATCATGAGTGTGGCAGCCGTTGGGGCACCTTGGTAGACGTCAGGCACCCACATGTGGAAAGGCACCACACCGAGTTTGAAAGCCAGACCCGCCACGACAAAGACCAAACCAAAGACCAACACTTGGTGTTTAACTTGGCCGCTTGCAATGACTTTGAACACAGTGGCCAGGTCCAAAGAACCGGTGGCGCCGTACAACATGGACATGCCGTACAACAAAAAGCCAGAGGCCATGGCGCCCAACACGAAATACTTCATGGCCGCTTCTGTGGCTTGCGTGTTGTCGCGGCGCAAGGCCACCAAAGCATAGCTAGAGAGGGTTAGCAACTCGAGGCCCAAATACAAGATCAAGAAGTTTTGGCCCGAGATCATGACGCTCATGCCCAGCAAGGCAAACACTGACAGGCTGAAAATTTCACCGCCGCGCAGCATGTCGCGATCGGCTGCATAGGGACGTGCGTAAACCAAAGTGACCATGACAGCTAGGGTGGCAAAGCACTTGAGCCAATGCCCCATGGGGTCGGACACCACCAAGCGGCCAAAGCCATACAAGGTATGGCCCGCATCTGCATAGAAGGCATGCAGCAATGCCACGCCACCCAGCGACACCAAGGTTAAAACATAGGTCACAGTGCGTTTAGGGCTTGTGACCAGCAGGTCCACCAGCGCAATGACGCAGGCCATGACCAGCAACACGATTTCCGGATACACCGTCATCCAGCTGGTTGAGTCAATCATGTCTATTCTCTCTATTCTTAAAGTTTCAGCTGCGCAATGGGATCAGGGCAATTTGGTGGCAGCCACGTGCTGCAACAAATTGGCCACAGAAACTTCCATCACGTCTGTGAACGGTTTGGGGTACAAGCCCATGTACAAAACGGCAATGGCCAACAAAGCCATGACAGTGAATTCGCGTGCGTTGATGTCTGTGAGTTCTTTCACATCGTCATTGGCAACAGGACCCAGGTACACGCGCTTGAACATCCACAAGGTGTAAGCAGCACCAAAGATAAGGGCTGAAGCGGCCAACAGACCCACCACGAAGTCAAACTTCACGGCACCCAAAATTACCATCCACTCCCCCACAAAACCAGCTGTACCTGGCAAGCCGCAATTGGCCATAGAGAAGAACAAAGCGAAGGCTGCAAACTTCGGCATGGTGTTGACCACACCGCCATAGCTTGAAATTTCTCGGGAGTGCACGCGGTCGTACAACACGCCAATGGACAAGAACATGGCGGCAGACACAAAGCCGTGCGCAATCATTTGCACCAAACCGCCAGACACGCCCAGTGGATTGAAGATGAAGAAGCCCAAGGTGACAAAGCCCATGTGAGCCACTGATGAGTAGGCCACCAGTTTTTTCATGTCTTGCTGCACCATGGCCACCAAACCGACATAGACCACCGCCACCAAAGACAGCACGATCATGAAGGTCGCCCACTCGCGCGCAGCGTCGGGGGCAATGGGCATAGAGAAACGCAAGAAGCCGTAGGCACCCAGTTTCAACATGATGGCCGCCAACACAGCAGAGCCACCTGTAGGCGCTTCAACGTGCACATCGGGCAACCAAGTGTGGACAGGCCACATCGGAACCTTGACAGCAAAGGCAGCAAAGAACGCAAAGAACAAGAAGTTTTGCGCAGTGGCTGACAAAGGCAATTTGTGCCATGTCGCAATGTCAAAGCTGCCACCCGACTGAATGTACAAGTAGATCAAAGCAATCAATGTCAGGAGTGAGCCCAACAAGGTGTACAAGAAAAACTTGAAGGCCGCATAAATCTTGTTCGGGCCACCCCAAATACCAATGATCAAGTACATTGGGATGAGCGTGGCTTCGAAGAAAACGTAGAACAGCAAGCCGTCCAATGCAGAAAACACACCCACCATCAATCCTGAGAGGATGAGGAAGGCGGCCATGTATTGGTTCACTTTACGGGTAATGACTTCCCATCCAGCAATGACCACAATGACGTTGATGAACGCAGTGAGGATGACAAACCACACCGAAATGCCATCAACACCCAGATGGTAGTTAACGTTAAAGCGCTCAATCCAAGAGGCTTTTTCGACAAACTGCATGGCAGCTGTGTCCAGCTTGAAACCGCTGTACAAAGGCAGCGTGACCAAGAAACTGACAATCGAACCCACCAGGGCAACCCAGCGCACAGTGCCAGCTTGCTCGTCACGTCCCAAAGCCAATAAAACAATGCCGAACGCAATTGGCGTCCAAATGGCAAGGCTCAACAATCCCATTTTTTACTTCCTTATTTGTTGAGCCAGACGAAATACGTCATGAGCAAAAAGATACCCAAGATCATCACCAAGGCGTAGTGGTACAAAAAGCCCGATTGCAGCTTGCGAGTCCAGTTTGAAACCATGCCCACCAGCTTCCAAGAGCCATTCACAACCAATCCGTCGATCAAGGTGCGATCGCCGACTTTCCAAAGTCCAGTACCCAGCGCGCGAGCGCCACGGGCCAAGATGTTTTCGTTGATCCAGTCCATGTAGTACTTGTTTTCTAAGATGACCACCAACGGGCGAAGTGCACGGCCAATGGCGGCAGGCACGGCTGGGTTGATCAAATACATGTACCAAGACACCACCACACCGGCCAAAGCCAGCCAGAAAGGCGCCGTTGAAACAGCATGCAGCGCCATGGCCACAGGGCCATGGAATGCGGCGGCCAATTCCTTCATGGCATGGTGCTTGTCGGCATCGATGAAGATGGCATCTTTGAAGAACTCACCAAACAACATGGGGCTGATGGTCATGTAGCCAACAACGACGGAGGGGATGGCCAACAAGATCAAAGGCACCGTGACCACCCAAGGTGACTCGTGCGGGCCATGGCTGTCGTGGCCGTGATCGTCGTGGTGGTCATCGTGTCCGTGGTGTGCATCAGGGTTTTGGTCATAGCGCTCTTTGCCATGGAACACCAAGAAGTACATGCGGAAAGAGTAGAAGGCTGTGACGAATACACCGGCAAGCACCGCAAAGTTGGCAAAGCCAGCTGCAGCCAAATGGCTCTCGTGCACTGCCTCAATGATGCTGTCCTTTGAGTAGAAACCAGAGAAGAACGGTGTGCCAATCAAAGCCAAGGAACCCAGCAAAGACGTGATCCAGGTGATGGGCATGTACTTGCGCACGCCGCCCATGTATCGGATGTCTTGGTTGTGGTGCATGCCCATGATGACCGAGCCTGCACCCAAGAACAACAAGGCTTTGAAGAAAGCGTGAGTCATGAGGTGGAACACGGCCACGGAGTAGGCTGAAGCGCCCAAGGCCACGGTCATGTAACCCAATTGCGACAAAGTGGAATAAGCCACCACGCGCTTGATGTCGTTTTGAATGATGCCCAAGAAACCCATGAACAGAGCGGTGATGGAGCCGATGATCATGATGAAGTTCAAGGCCGTATCAGACAACTCGAACAAGGGCGACATGCGTGCCACCATGAAAATACCGGCCGTGACCATGGTCGCTGCGTGAATCAAAGCAGAAATGGGTGTAGGGCCTTCCATTGAGTCTGGCAACCAAACATGCAACGGGAACTGAGCCGATTTGCCCATGGCGCCAATGAACAAGCAAATACAAATGACGGTGACCAACATCCAAGAAGTGCCAGGCAAGGTCAAGGCGCTCAGGTCGCCAGCTTTGGCAAATGCTTCTGTGTAATTCAAAGTACCGGCATAGGCAGCAACCAGGCCAATGCCCAAGATGAAGCCGAAGTCGCCCACTCGGTTGACCAAGAAAGCTTTCATGTTGGCAAAAATGGCCGTTGGCTTGTTGAACCAAAAGCCAATGAGCAAATAAGACACCAAGCCGACGGCTTCCCAACCGAAGAACAATTGCAGCATGTTGTTACTCATCACCAGCATGAGCATGGAGAAGGTGAACAAGGAGATGTAAGCGAAGAAACGGTTGTAACCCTCGTCTTCGTCCATGTAACCAATGGTGTAGATGTGCACCATGAGCGACACAAAAGTGACGACGCACATCATCATGGCAGTGAGGCCATCAACCAAGAAGCCCACTTCCATTTTGAGGCCACCCACCACCATCCAGGTGTAGAGGGTTTCATTGAAACGTGCACCGTCTGCTATGACACTTTTCAGCGTGGAAGCGGACAAGATGAAAGCAATCAAGACACCCAAAATGGTAATGGTGTGTGTCAAGCGACGGCCAATCCAATTGCCGCCAAATTTGGTACCAAAAATACCAGCCAGTGCGGCGCCCACCAGGGGGGCCAGCGGCACTGCCAGTAGCGTTGAAGCGTTGAGGGTTTGGCTCATGTTCTTTTAACCTCTTAACCCTTGAGCGAATTGAGTTCGTCCACATTGATGCTGTTCTTGTTGCGGAACAAGAGCACCAAAATGGCCAAGCCAATGGCGGACTCGGCTGCTGCCACTGTGAGGATGAAGAACACGAAAACTTGTCCGTGCATGTCACCCAAGAAGTGAGAGAAAGCCACAAAATTCATATTGACTGCCAAGAGCATCAACTCAATGGCCATCAACAACACGATGAGGTTCTTACGGTTCAAAAAGATACCGATGACCGACAGGGCAAACAACATGGCGCCCAATGACAAATAGTGTCCGAGTGTCAAAGTCATTATTTGGTCTCCTTGGGAGCTTCAACTTCAGCTGGGGCTTCAGGTGCTTTGGGTGCTTCGCCCACTTTGATCGCATCCATCTTCATGACCACCAAACGGTCGCTAGCGCGAACATGAACTTGCTCTGATGCACTGATGGCTTTGCTGTCCTTGCGCTCACGCAATGTGAGGGCAATGGCCGCAATCATGGCCACCAACAAAATGGCAGCAGCCACTTGAATTGGCATGAGGTATTCGGTGTAAAGCAAGATGCCCAAGGCTTTGCTGTTGGACAGCTCAGGCACCAACTGCCCCACAGACAGTGCCACCTTTGGCGCTTCGGCAGTGCGGAATCCACTCATCAAGACTGCGGCCATCTCAAGGGCAACCAAAGCACCCAAGGAAGCAGCCAATGGGAAGTGTTTCCAAAAGCCTTCACGCAAAGTGTCCAGGTTGATGTCGAGCATCATCACCACAAACAAGAACAGCACCATCACAGCACCTAAGTAGACCAAGACCAAGGTCATGGCCAGGAACTCTGCCTGCAAAAGCAACCACAAACCAGAGGCTTGCGAAAATGCCAACATAAGGAACAACACAGCATGTACCGGGTTGCGCGCGGTCACCACTCGGAAGGATGCAAACATGAGCACCACCGAGAAGAGATAAAAGAAACCAGTTTTGACGTCCATGGGTTGTCGCTTGTTAGTTTTTGTAAATTCAGCCGATCAACGGTACTTGGCATCTTTTTCGTAACGGTCGCCTACAGCCAAGAGCATCTCTTTGGTGTAGTGCAAATCGCCGCGCTTCTCACCGTGGTATTCCAGAATGGAGGTTTCAACGATGGAATCGACCGGGCAGCTTTCTTCGCAGAAACCGCAGAAGATGCACTTGGTCAAATCGATGTCATAGCGGGTGGTGCGGCGTGAGCCGTCAGCGCGCACATCAGATTCAATGGTGATGGCCATGGCAGGGCAAACGGCTTCGCACAATTTGCAAGCAATGCAACGCTCTTCACCGTTTTCATAACGGCGAAGGGCATGCAAGCCCCTGAAGCGAGGCGACAATGGTGTCTTCTCTTCGGGAAATTGCAAAGTTACCTTGCGACGAAATGCGTAACGACCCGTCAAGGCCATGCCTTTGACCAACTCAAACAGCATGAAGCTTTTGAGAAAGTCTTTGATCGAAAAATTGGATACAGCCACAGTAGACATGTCTTAACCCGGTTAGTTCCAAATGTTCAAAGGCGAATGCAACCATGCGCCCACAATCAACAGCCACACCAATGTGACTGGAATGAAAATCTTCCAACCCAAACGCATGATCTGGTCATAACGGAAACGCGGGAAAGTAGCGCGAATCCAAATGAACATAGACACGACCAGGAAGGTTTTGATGCCCAACCAAATCCAACCAGGGATGAAGTTGAACAAAGCGCTGTCGATGGGCGACATCCAGCCACCCAAGAACATGATCACGGCCAAGATAGACACCAACCACATGCTGGCGTATTCGGCCAAGAAGAAAATGGCAAAGCCCATGCCGGAGTACTCCACCATGTGACCGGCCACAATCTCGGCCTCACCTTCCACCACGTCAAACGGGTGGCGGTTGGTTTCGGCCACACCAGAAATCAGGTAGACCATGAAGATGGGGAACAAAGGCAACCAGTTCCAAGACAGGAAGTTCAGGCCCATGCTGGCCATTTCACCTTTGCCTTGACCCAACACAATTTCGGTGAGGTTCATGCTACCCGTCACCATGATGACCACCAAGAAGCAGAAGCCCATGGCAATTT
The DNA here is from genome assembly GCA_041172085.1 of Pseudomonadota bacterium. Lineage (GTDB taxonomy): Bacteria > Pseudomonadota > Gammaproteobacteria > Burkholderiales > Burkholderiaceae_C > Limnohabitans_A. The sequence goes on from JBEDKQ010000057.1 coordinate 15,603, forward strand.
CGTAGCTGACCATTTGCGCAGATGCACGCAAGGCACCCAAGAAAGCGTACTTGGAGTTGGAAGCCCAACCTGCAATGATGACGCCGTAGACCTCAATGGACGTTATGGCCATGACCAACAACAAACCAGCATTGATGTTGGTGAGTGCCACTTCCGGACCAAACGGAATGGCCACCCAAGCGGCCAAAGCCGGCATGATGGCCATGATGGGGCCTAAGCGGAACAAACCTGGTGCAACTGCGGAAGGCGTGATGATCTCTTTGGTGAGCAACTTGAGGGCATCGGCAATTGGCTGCAGCAAACCGAAAGGACCCACGCGGTTGGGGCCCATGCGAACTTGCATGAAACCGAGCAACTTGCGCTCCCACAAAGTAAGGTAAGCCACGGCGCCCATCAAGGGGGCCAACACCGCCACAATTTTGATCAAGATCCACAAGACAGGCCAAGCCATGCTGGACCACCATGTGGCTGAAATGGCATTCAAGCCACCGTTGTACAGCGCGTCGATCATGCGTGCACTCCTTCAGCAACAGCCTGAGCACTTGCCGCAGCGTTTCGCGCATCTGCCGTCAGTTGCAAAGACGGTGCACGGCGCACCAAGCTGTCGAGTTGATAAATAGAGGCCACGCAAGGTGTGTCGACCTGACCCGCCATGCGAACTTCCGAACCGCAAGCATTGCTGAGATTCAAAGGTGTGGCACTGATTTGCTTCAAGACATCTTGAGATGTCTCAAACGCCAACTGAGGCAAACCGAGCATGTTGGCCAAGACGCGCAACACTTTCCAAGCAGGACGTGTTTCGGCCAAAGGCTTGACCACGGCGTGGAAACTTTGCAAGCGCCCTTCAGCATTCACAAAGCTGCCCGATGTTTCGGTGAATGGCGCAATGGGCAGCAACACGTCTGAGAAAGCCATGTTGGTTTTGAAGGGGCTGAGTGTGACGACCATTTGCATGCCGGCCAATGCAGCCACTGCTTTGGCGCCTGCCGCTGAATCTTCAACGGGTTCTGTGTTGAGCAGCAAAGCAGCTTTTAAACCACCGGCCAACATTTGTGCAGCATTCAAGCCACCGGACTGTGGCTGGGCTTTGGCCCACTGCGCACCGACTGTGTTGGCGGCTTCTGTGAGGTAGCCGTAAGCTGCACCGGTGTTCTCAGCAATCCACTGGGCCAAGCTGAGCAAGCTAGACGCATTGGCGTGATGTGCTGCCGCATTGCCCAACAAAATGGCTTTGCGCTCGCCGCCCAAGAGGGACTTGGCGATGGCTTGTGCTTCAGGTGTCACTTGACCATTGGCAGGGGCTGTAACGCCCTTCTCTGCTGCAATGGCCGCGGCCACGTTGGCCATGCTTTGTACCCAAGCACTGGCTTCTTGCACGTCAGCCTGCTTCACAGGCATGGCCCATGCATCAGCGCTGTTGAACAAGGCTTTAGATGTGATGACATTGACTTGACCACCATGGCGCTGCGCTTGACGAATGCGCTGCGCAAACAGCGGATGGTCTTTGCGCAAGTTGCTGCCTACCACCAACACGCGTTGTAGTTGCGACAAACTTGCAATGGAAGTGCCCAAGTAGCGCACGCCTTCTGCTTTGGAGAATTCGGCATTGCGCAGACGGTAATCGATGTTGTCAGAACCCAATGAACGAATCAGGGTGCTGGCCAAATGCAATTCTTCGAGCGTGCTGTGCGGGCTGACCAAAGCACCAATGCTGCTGGCACCGGAATCTTTGCTGATTTGATTCAAACCATTGGCCACATATTCCAAGGCGGTTTGCCAGTCGACTTCTTTCCACTCACCGCCCTGCTTGATCATGGGGGCGCGCAGACGGTCGGCACTGTTCAAGGCTTCGTAAGAGAAACGATCGCGATCGGCAATCCAGCACTCGTTGACGTCTTCGTTTTCCAAAGGCACCACGCGGAGCACTTCGTTGTTCTTCACTTGCACCACCAAATTGGCACCCGATGAATCGTGTGGCGCCACAGATTTGCGACGAGACAATTCCCATGTGCGAGCGCTGTATCGGAACGGCTTGCTGGTGAGTGCGCCCACAGGGCAGATGTCAATCATGTTGCCGGAGAGTTCCGAGTCAACCGATTGGCCCACGAAGGTTTCAATTTCGGCATGCTCACCGCGGTGTGACATGCCCAGCTCCATGACGCCGGCAACTTCTTGACCGAAGCGAACGCAACGTGTGCAGTGAATGTGATGAGGGGGCCCACATCTTTGTGAAAGACCACACGCTTTTCTTCTTCGTAGCGTGAGCCTGAACCGCCATAACCCACGGCCAAATCTTGCAATTGGCACTCTCCGCCTTGATCGCAAATAGGACAGTCGAGGGGGTGATTGATGAGCAAAAACTCCATGACTGACTGTTGCGCTTTGATGGCCTTGTCAGTTTTGGTTTTGACAACCATGCCTTGCGTCACAGGCGTAGCGCATGCGGGCATGGGTTTGGGTGCTTTTTCGACATCGACCAAACACATGCGGCAGTTGGCCGCAATGCTCAGTTTCTTGTGATAGCAGAAGTGAGGAATGTAAGTGCCGGCCTTTTCTGCAGCATGCATGACCATGCTGCCTTCTAAGACCTCAACTTTTTTACCGTCTAGTTCAATTTCAACCATGGTGATCTGCCGTCTCAAACGTAAGCGGGGACCA
>JBEDKQ010000058.1:0-14195 GCA_041172085.1 Pseudomonadota bacterium
AGTGATGGTGGGTATTCAATTCACCCACCTCTGGGGCGATGGGCTTGCAGGGCGTGAGTTGTTTGTACCCGTTGTGGTCAGCACTTCATTGGCCTTGATGGCCCTCGCGTTGCTGACGACTTGCGCTTGGTTTGCAGGCAAAAGTTCGCTCTACACATTCACCAACAAACGGGTGGTCATGCGCATTGGTATTGTGCTGACGCTGACTTTCAACTTACCCTACCGCCGAATTGCCGGTGCGTCGGCCAAAGCATACGCAGATGGTTGCCAAGACATTGCGCTGGAACTCTATCCTGAAGACCGCATTGGCTGGGCGCATTTGTGGCCCCATCAAAAGGCATGGCATGTCAAACATCCACAACCAACCTTGCGTTGTATTTCCAACGGCAAAGAAGTCAGTGAACTGCTTTTCAAGGTGTGGCGTGAGCACCATCAGGCAGAAAAAATTGTGACTGGCGTGACCGCGTTGCCACCCGCCAATGACAGTCACAGCAATACGCCACAAGGCGCAATGGCATGAACTCCCAAACCGCTTTGCCGCTGCAACCCCATTCACTGCCATTGGCGGTGAAATTGATCGCCAGCATGTTGCTGTTCATTTTGTTGGCTGTTGGTTTTGCAAGATGGCAAGGTATTTCTGACAAGCAAGCAGATGCCGCCACCGTATGGCAACGTGATTTGGTTTTTGCCGATGGGCCTCAAGGCACTGTGATCGTCAAAGATGCACAGAGCCAAATAGAAATTGCCCAATTTGAAGGTGAGCAAGGTTTTTTGAGAAGCACGCTGCGTGCTTTGGTACGTGAGCGCAAACGCCAAAGCATTGGTCCCGACGCACCCATGCGCTTGCTAGGCCGGGCTGATGGCCGCTTGACTTTGCTCGATCCTAGCACCCAACAACGAATTGATTTAGAAGCCTTTGGACCCAGCAATGCTGCCGTCTTTGCGGGGTTACAAACGGCTGGACTCAAACCCCTTCAGACCGTTCAAATTTCAGAAAATGACAGGAGCTCACGATGAACGCTAAAACCGTCAACAGCATCGACACCATAGAGGATGCCAATAAAAAAGCGGTTCATGACGACTTGATCAGCCCTCGCTTTTACACCACAGACTTTGCGGCCATGGACCGCATCAACATTGAGCCTGTGCGTGCTGAGTGGGACAGAATGATGGCTGAGTACGAGGGTGACAACAACCACGATCACTTTCAGCGCGATGCCGCTTTTGCTGACGAAGTGCGCGACAACATGGCCAATCTCTCGCCCGAGATGCGGCAAGAGTTCATGGACTTTTTGGTGAGCTCGCTAACTTCAGAGTTTTCTGGCTGCGTGCTGTACAACGAAATTCGCAAGAACGTCACCAACCCCGACATCAAACAACTCATGACCTACTTGGCACGCGATGAATCGCGCCATGCAGGCTTTATCAATTTGTCTTTGCGTGATTTCAATTTGGGCATCGACTTGGGTAATTTGAAGCGCACCAAGAAATACACGTACTTCAAGCCCAAATACATTTATTACGCCACTTACTTGTCCGAGAAGATTGGCTATGCACGCTACATCACCATCTTTCGTCAATTAGAAAAGCACCCAGAAAAACGTTTCCATCCCATCTTCCGTTGGTTTGAACGCTGGTGCAATGACGAGTTCCGCCATGGTGAATCTTTTGCGCTCATCATGCGCGCCAACCCTAACCTGCTGCGCGGCGGCAATAAGTTGTGGATTCGCTTTTTCTTGCTGGCTGTTTACGCCACCATGTATGTCCGCGATCACACACGCCCGATGCTGCACGAAGCCATGGGCCTAGATTCCAGCGAATACGATTACCAAGTGTTCCGCATCACCACAGCCATTACACAGCAAGTGTTCCCATTGGCTTTGGACACAGACAATCCCAAGTTCCGTCGCGGCCTCGAGCGTTTGTTTGCCATTTCGCAGAACATGGAAAAAGCCAAAGCACGCGGCGGTATCGTGGGCAAATTGCAGCAAGGCGTATGCGCAGTCAAGGCATTTGCCACCTTCGCGAGTTTGTACATGATGCCCGTGATTCAACAAGACCTGTCGCCCCAAGTGCGCATGGAACCCGCATGGTAACTGACGTCGTTTGGGCCTGTGTTTTCACAGCCATGTGCTGGTGGTTTGGCACGGGTGTGATTTTATGGCTCGACCGTCTGCCGCCTGCAAGCTTCCGCTGGAGTTTGCTGGGATGGACCATGCTTTTAATTTTGAGTTTCAAAGGCGTCTATGAAAGCATGCGCGAGGTTAGCGTTGCCAATGCTTACCTGGCCTTTGGTAGCGTCATTGTGATGTGGGGTTGGCACGAGTTGGCATTTCTCACAGGATGGATCACAGGCCCCCGAAAAGTAGCCTTGACCGAGAATGCACAAGGCTGGCAGCGATTCAAAGAATCTGTCCTAGTGATGCTGCACCACGAATTGGCTTTGCTGATCAACTTTGGTATTTTGTGGGTGATGCAGGTAGACCAACCCAACCATGTGGCCTTGTGCACCTACGCATTGCTCTGGTTCATGCGTTTGTCTGCCAAACTGAATTTGTTTTTTGGCGTGCCACAAAACGGTGCGCAGTATTTACCACCACATTTGGTTTACCTGGCAAGTTATTTCAGAACACGTCTGATCACGCCATGGTTTGTGATGTCCATCAGTGCGGCCATTGGCACCTGGTGTTGGTTGGTTTGGCAAGCACAACAAGGTGCCATGGCCATCACCACAGGATGGGTCATGCTTGCAACACTGTTGGGCTTGGCCATTGTTGAGCACCTCATCATGATTTTCCCTTTGCCACTTGAGCGGCTTTGGGGTTGGGCCATGGGCCAAACTTCGGTGGAAACACCCCTCACCACGCCACATTAAGGCCCCCATGAACGCATTCAATGCCAATGGTTTTTCCCACCCTGGGCTGCATTCACGGCAGCCAGGTGATGGCGGTGCCGATGCTCGGCCCATGGCCGTCATCATTGGCAGTGGCTTTGGCGGACTGGCAGCAGCCATTCGCTTAAGTGTCAAGGGTTACCAAGTCAAGGTCTTGGAAAAATTAGATGCACCTGGTGGCAGAGCTTACGTTCATCGCCAAGATGGTTTCACGTTTGATGCTGGCCCTACCATCATCACAGCCCCTTTTTTACTAGAAGAACTTTGGACCTTGTGCGGCAAAAAGTTTGCAGACGATGTCACGTTGGTCCCCATGGATCCTTTTTACAGAATTCGATTTGACGATGGCACATGGTTTGACTACAGCGCAGACGAAGCCAAAATGTTGGACGAAGTGGCAAGGTTCTGCCCTGAGGATGTGCAAGGCTACTTGGACTTTGTCAAGGATGCAGAGCGCTGTAAAACGCTGGGCTTTGAGGGCTTGGGCTCCATCGCCTTTGACACCTTGGGCGATTTGATCAAGGCCATTCCCTCTTTTCTCAAAATGGGCGCATGGCGTAGCATTTACGCCTTGGTTGCCAAGCACTTTAGCAACGACAAGCTCAGAACCGTCATGAGCTTTCACCCCTTGTTGATTGGCGGCAATCCTTTTTCAGTAACGGCTGCCTACGCACTGATCAACTCGCTAGAAAGAACTTGGGGTGTCCACTCTGCCATGGGTGGTACAGGCGCCATTGTCAAAGCCATGGTGGGTTTGCTGGAATCACGTGGCATTCAATTGCGTTGCAATGCGCCTGTCACTCAAATTCGAATTGAGAACGGCAAAGCGTGCGGCGTTGAGCTGCAATCGGGTGAGTTCATTGCTGCAGACATTGTGGTCAGCAATGCAGACACCGCATGGACTTATAAAAATCTGGTTGCCCCACAACATCGTCGCCATTGGACCAATCGAAAGATTGAAAATGGCCGCTACTCCATGGGTCTGTTTGTTTGGTATTTTGGTACTTCCAAGCAATACCACGATGTGCCGCATCACATGATGGTGCTAGGGCCACGTTACAAAGGTTTGCTGAACGATATTTTCAAACGCCATCACCTGGCCAAAGACTTCAGTTTGTATTTGCACAGGCCCACCGCCACCGATCCTTCATTGGCGCCAGAAGGCTGCGACACCTTTTACGCACTGTCGCCTGTGCCTCACCTAGACAGTGGCACCGATTGGGCCAGTTACGCCGAAACCTATCGCGCAGCCATTGCCGATGCCTTAGAGGCCAGCGTTTTGCCAGGATTGAAAGATGCCATCGTCAGCTCGAAGATCAGCACACCGCAAGACTTCCACGACCGTTTATGGTCCTATAAAGGCGCCGGTTTTGGTCTTGAACCCCTGCTATTGCAAAGCGCGTGGTTCCGCCCCCACAACCGGAGTGAAGACATTCCTGGTTTGTACATGGTAGGCGCAGGCACGCATCCTGGTGCCGGTGTGCCAGGCGTCTTGATGTCTGCCAAGGCACTTGAAACGGTGGTACCCCATGTTTCAGTTTAATCCAGCGCCCAACACCGCCAATTTAGAGGCCTGCGTTGCCATGATGAAGGGTGGCTCTAAAACTTTCTTTGCTGCCAGCCGTTTGTTGCCGCCCCGCATTCGCACTGCGTCCATTGCACTGTATGCCTTTTGCAGAGTGGCCGATGATTTGGTCGACGAAGCATTGCCAGGTCAAGCGCCCTTGGATGTCTTGCGTGAGCGTTTAGACGCGATCTATGCGGGTACGCCCAAAGACCATGTGGAAGACCATGCATTGAGCATGGTGGTGCAGCAGTATGAGTTGCCAAGGCATTTTTTAGATGCTCTGATTGAAGGCTTTGCTTGGGATGCCAAAGGTCGATGCTATGAAAGCATTGAGGAAGTGCATGACTATGCGGCGCGAGTGGCTGGCAGTGTGGGCGCCATGATGTGCTGGATCATGGGTCCTCAAAACACCGATACCCTCGAAAGAGCGTGCGAGCTGGGCGTGGCCATGCAACTTACCAACATCGCTCGCGATGTGGGCGCTGACGCTGCCTTAGGCCGCATCTACATGCCGAGACGCTGGTTGATTGAAGCTGGCGTTCAACCTGAGACATGGTTGCAAAATCCAAGTTTGACGCCCGGCATCAAAATCGTTGTTGCACGTTTGCTTGAAGAGGCCGATCGGCTTTACAAACAATCACAACCCGGTATAGCGGCGCTGCCACCCGATTGCCGCTCAGCCATTTTGGCAGCCAGCATGATTTACCGCGAAATTGGTGTTCAATTGAAGCGCGAGGGTCTGGATTCAGTGTCTACACGCACAGTGGTCAGCACCACACGCAAGTTGGTTTTGCTGGCATCTGCATGGACACAAGCGGCGTGGATTCGCACGGCTGAATCACCCCCCTCTCCTCTGCAGGCCATTCAATTTTTAGCTTTGCACAACCAAGACACACAAGCCAGTGCGCAATGGGCAGGTGCCTATTTTCCAAATCGAGCCATGCCGCAGCGTGTTGCATGGGTTTTCGATTTGTTAGAACGCCGAGAGAACGAACGTCTTCAGGGACGGCAGCGGCTTCACTCTTAAATCACCCACCAATTTATCAAGGAGAAGATGATGAAACTACAAAGCGGACTGAACGTTGTCAGTGCTTTCTTTTGGACTTTTTGGGCAACGCTGTCGTTTGCTGGCTTGATTCAATACAGCGACACAGGCTATTTTTATGTATTTGGTGCTGCGCTGGTCGCATGCATGGGCATGCACAAGGTGACCATGATGGCGATTGAAAAATTCAAAACCATACTGGCAAGCAAGTCAGCAACCCATTGAATACTTTGGCATAGGGGAAAACAAGTTGATTGCATGGCAATCAACTTGATTGATTTTTCTATGGGATACCAGCCTCTGTGGCATGCGTTCTTGACGAACGCAATGGCTGGTTGACTTTTGATCTGAACTTATTTACGTGGGCGATTGAACCAGTTCGCCAAAAAGAACAGGCAGAACACCACGTACAAGATGATGAGAATGTGAGTCGTTTGCATCGTATCTTCCTTTACCAATTTCAATTAACGTGAATTTCGAAGTAATGGCCGCATGGCCATCAGGGTGAGAATTAGCATCACGACTTCAATGCTATAGACGGTGGTGTAACCCGTCACAGAATCTGACCATTGTGCCACGCCATCGCGTATCACGCCACCCAAGGCCACCCCCACGCCTGCAGCCGTGGCTTGCACAGCACCCCAAGCGCCCATCGCCAAACCGGTTTGATCCGGTGGGGCCAAGTTCATGCTGGCGGTGAGTGTGCCGTGGGCAAACAGGCCGCCGCCCAAGCCAATCAAGAATATGCCTAGTACGAACAGGGGCACTGACATCCAAGGCGCTGCCAAAATGACGCAAAGAAAGGCTGGCAAGCCCGTCCAAGCACCCCAATTGGCCATTTGATAAGGGTCTGCACCGCGAGTAATGACACGCGAAGCCCACGCAAAGCCAATCAGGCCGCCCAAGGCCAGCGTGAAAGTGAGCAAGGTGGTCGAGGAAACACTGAGCTTCAATATTTCACCGCCATAGGGTTCAAGCAAGACATCTTCCATGGTGAAAGCCATCGATCCCAGCCCAACCACAATCAGTCTGCGAAGGGTGTGGGGGCCCTCGCAAAACATTTTCCAAGAGTTCTGAAAAGACTCTTCAAGGGGCGATCCGGGTGGGCGTTGACGACTTCGAGCTTCCTGCTTCCAGACAGCAATCACATTCAAGACCAAGGTCACCAAGGCCACGGCTTGAACGACGCGAATCAAGGTACCTGGGCTGTAATCTGCCAACAGGTCGCCCAATAAAAGGGCGCTGCCCATCATGCCCAAGAGTTGCATCACATACATGAGCCCAACGACTTTGGCTTGCTTGTCTTGGGGGGCTAAATCTGTGGCCAGTGCAAGCCCTGCCGTTTGTGTGGTGTGCATGCCAACACCGACCAAAATAAATGCAACAGCAGCGCCAAATTGTCCGACCCATTGGGGCGCATCAGACGACTGCCCCGCACCAGACAATACCAATAGGGCAAATGGCATGATGGAAAAACCACCAAATTGCATCAAGGTGCCCATCCAAATGTAGGGCACACGGCGCCAACCTAGATGAGATCGGTGGTGATCCGATTGAAAACCAATCAAGGCTCTGAAAGGTGCAATCAACAAGGGCAACGCCACCATGAAAGACACCAAACTTGTGGGCACACCCATCTCAACAATCATGACGCGATTGAGGGTGCCCACCAGCATGACCATGGCCATGCCAACAGAAATTTGAAACAAAGACAGTCGCAACAAACGCGACAGTGGCAAATCTTCACTGGCCGCGTCGGCGAACGGCAAAAAGCGTGGGCCCAGCTGACTGGCCCAAGAAAAAAACTTGTTGGAACGCGTGCGATTCATTTGAAAAAATAAAAAGAAAGTACCAAGCGCGGTAAAGCGCTTGGTCTTTCGTCGGGGTTCACCCCGTTACTTTTTTACTGCCGGTTCAGCGGCAGGTGCTGCAACTGCAACAACCTTACCTGCTCCGCCATTCAAAAAGCCTTTCACCCAAGTGGTGTTCAGTGTCAGTGCCAGGTGCACGCTGAATGAGGCAATAGCCACAGCAGCGATGAACACTGGAATGCCAACTGAAGGTTTCACCACGGTCCACATTTTTGCGTAAATCATGGTGACTCCTTATTTAAGCCAGGGTGAATAGATATAGGCCAACAGATGGGCAAATGCGGCAATCATGCCGAAAATCTGTGTGCCTTGGATGAGATTACGGTGAATCTCTTCTGATTCGGCCTCGGTCAAACCGCTGGGCCCTACTTTGTCTGATGACATAGCATTCTCCTAGGAGGAAGACGTGCACAACCCGCACGAGGGTATTCATGGCCTTCTGGCCACAAATTCGGAACATCACACTGCGTCAACAGCGTGATTGAATGAGAGAAAAGTTGAATCAACATTCAAGCTCTCCTTGGCATTCGAAATGGAAGCATCGCCTGCACCACAGGCGACAACAATCGAGGTACTGACAAAGTCTCATGAAATGCCAACAGCTGTTCGCCGGCATATGAGAACTTCAACAAAGCGCGTTGGTAAAACGGTGTGTCTTCAAGTTGTTCATGGACCGCAACAGTGCCGTCGCTGCGCATCCGTCTGACAATTTGCCATCCTGTTTTGCGCATGTTTTGAATGGGGGCTGAGGGCATGTTCTCAACTTGGCCTTGGGGCGTAAATCGAAGCGACAATAGTTTGTCCTCTTGCCCCGGCCATGCCATGTCATAGAACACCAGGGTGCTGTCGTCCTTCATCTTGGCGCGCGACCAATTCCAAGCATGAAAAGCTTCGGTAATGGGTTCATCGCCTTCATTAGAGTCAAGATAAGCCTGACCCTTCCATTGCAAATTGGGCGCTGTCAAATTGACCTCCACTTTGGCAGAGGGTGCCAGTGGCCCCCAACGATGCGCACCCTGTTGGTCAATGGGCACAGAAAAGTTAAACAACTGCTCTGGCCAAACGCGAATTTCACCCTTGATGCTTTGCAACCACGGCGTTGACACTTCGTCAATTTGAATGCGCAGTGAATCGCCATCCCAGGTGACTGAGCTGGGGCCAATGACAAACTCACGTTTGTCACGGTTGCAGCTGTTTCTGCCGCGCTCAGTCATGGCCCAACGACTGGCACCTTTGCTGTAAATGGCCACATTCAAGGCGCAATGGTTTTCGGGATCGGCCTGCCCTGAGCGCCGCGCCCATGTGTAATAAGGTGAGAACACACTGCCCACAAATGCAATGAGTGTCATGCCGTGCTGTCCATCATCACTCATCGCGTCGATGTACCACCAGAGGTAGCCGTTAGGGGGAACAACTTGGTCAAACCGTGGCTGGCCATCAGGGCCTCGGCCGCCAATCGTCCGGACATCGCTGCCATGGGTACGCCGGGTCCCGGGTGCACGCTGCCCCCAGCTAGATAGAGGCCTGGCAGGGGCGTTTTCGATCCAGGACGAGAGAACAGGCTGGTCCAACCGTGTGTTGCCTGGCCATACAGCGCCCCCCCGGATGCCTGAAAGCGCTGGTGAAATTCCGCCGGACTGGTGCGCACCGAGTTGAAAGGTGTGATTTCCAGTTTCAAGCCCAGGCGTTCTAAGTGTTGGAAGCTTTCTGTTTGACATTGTTCTATGGCCTCCTCATTCAACTCTTTCGTATCACCCACAGCAGGTGCATTGACCAAACAAAGTAGTCGTTGCGGTTCATCTTGCGAAACATGGCCGGGCTGATCTTGTGCGCAAACGTAGACAGTGGGTTGATGGGGTAATTTGTGATGTTTGAAGATGTCTTCAAACTCACTTGAATAATTGGAATGGAAGAAGACGTTATGGCGGTCCAAGGCGACACCTTGGGCTTTGGCATAGACCGACCACGTCAATGCAGACAAAGAACGTGGCGGTGCTTTGCTTGGCACAGCCTGACGCAATTCATCTGACAGCAAACCATTGCGCAAAGCTGATGCATCACCATTGAAGACCACCGCATCGGCAGGAAGAACTTCACCTGTGTTTAACATCACGCCCGAAACACGTCCTTGAGTTTGCAAAATGTGCTTGCAAGGCGCGTTGAATTTAAATTCAGCACCACGCGCTTGTGACAAACGCATCAAGGTATTCGACAGTGCTGTCATGCCTCCCTTGGCTGACCACACGCCTGACATCTCGACTTGTGCAATCAGCAACAAAGTGGCTGGCGCCTCCCAAGGTGAAGAACCGCAATAAGTGGCGTAGCGAGCAAACAATTGACGCAAACGCTCGTCTTTGAATTGCAAACACATTTGTTGCCACAAACTCCGCATCGGCCCCAACTGCGCAAGTTGGCCTAGACCTCGGGGACCCAAACTGCCCATCAAAGACAGCATATTGGGGCGAGGCGAACGAATGACTGGACCTTCTAAACTGCTGTAAGTCGCTTGTGCTGTTTGACAAAATTTTCTAAACAGCATGGCCTCTGAGGGACTGGACCATTTCTCAATGTTGGCTTCGCTTTCCTGGGCGTTGGCCGACAAGTCCAACGAACTGCCATCGGGCCAAAAATGTCGCGCCAAAACAGACAAAGGTGTTAGCGTGAGTTCTTTTGAAAGGCTTGTGCCAACCTCTTGAAACAATTCTTCGAACACCCAACTCATGGTGAACACGGTGGGGCCGCTGTCAATTTTGGCGCCATCGACCTCTCGGGTATGTACTTTGCCACCTGGAACGGCAGCTGCCTCTAATACCGTGACGTCATAGCCATGGTGTGACAAGCGCAAGGCACTTGTCAGACCACCCATACCAGCACCAATGATGACAACACGCTGCTTAGACATTGGCCATCTCTTGTGCTTTCACTGCAGCTGGTGCATTTAAAGCAGATTGATTCAAAGTTAAATCATCGCCGAAGTCGTTTCCCATCCATTGACCACTCATACCAAGCACTTGCAAGTGCACAAACAATGATTCTGAAAAAAAGTCATTGCGGTAAGCTGCCGTGATGGCAGACTGATGCGCACCCTGAAAGGCGTAATCGCGCATTGCCAATTTGTCTTTCCAGAGACTGAATGTGCATTGCCTCACCAATGGAATTTCGCCCAACCCCATCGACAGCAAGCAACCCTTCGAGTCTTTCAAATCAGCCTGGGCCGCTGGTGCATAGCGCCAAAAAGACATGGTTTTGGAAGGCACAATGCTGGCTCGCGTAAGAACAGCCAAAGGCTGCACTTTGTTGGCTGAAAAAATATCACCGTATTTGCGACTGAACTCATCGGTCAATGGCCAAGCCGCTTGATCCCAAGAACCTCGTGCCGATGTCACAGCCAACAAACCACACCAACTCTCGCGGGCTCTTTCTCGCATAGCACTGACATGGGGACCCTGCAAAAACTTCATTGCAGAGTCGACATTTCTAAAGCGACAAATGACGCCTTGGTGCGAAGGGCTAGGCCGAATGCTGAACCCACCACCATGGCCGCTGCCCATCACTTTGGCAAACAACAAACCGGGGACTTGTTTGATGGCGGAGGGACCCGCCATAAGTCGCATCCAGCCCCAACTGCGGTACTGGCGCAGGTAGTCCACCAAGACGACCACCACCACGCCCGATACGTCTGTATTTACGAGATCAAGCGTGGACATTGTGATAGTCAAGTTTGCGGTTACTTGGCAGCAACCGTGGTTGGCGCAGCGTCAGCTTGGCCACCTAACTCGGGGAAGTCTTTGGCCATCTTGGCGCCATTCAATGGCTTGTAAGCACCTTGATGGCAAGTTGCGCAATTGACTTTGGCAACATCACCCAACTCACCTTTTCTGTGCGCGGGGAAGGTTTCTGTCAAAGGCTCCATGTAAGTCAAGTTCAAATCGCGAGCCATTCGAATGCCATACCAAGCTGTGACGCGTTGTGGCGGGTTGCCCTTCCAGTTAGAAAACGATTGGGTGTTGTGGCAATACGTACAGTTGACGCCCAAAGAAGTCGACATGTGCGTCATCAAGCCATAGGTCCACTCTGCTTGTTTGATGGACTGCACATTGCCAGCCGGCAAGGCAGTGGTGGCACCTACGCGAATGTTTTCTTTGCCCAGTAAAAATGGCGTAAAGGGGTCATTGGGCAACGAGCTTAAGTTCACCACCTTAGAAGGTTCGTTCTGACCTGCTTTGTCACCCATGAAGTTGGAGCCATAGGGCTGGTGATTGGCTTTAAACCAAATTTCTTGAGGAATGGCTTGACCGCGGTGGCACGTATGGCAAGTCACGCCTGTAGCGCTAACGTGGGGCTGCCAGTCCTTATTGATGTGGCGTGTCATTTCAATCATGCGACGCGCGACCACCTTGGTGTACTTGGTGTCTTCCGCAAAATTGACAGGGTTGTGACAGTAAGTACAGCCTTCAGTAGGTGCCACCCAAGACGTCATTGAGACCATCAAGCGGGTGAATTGACCCACACTTAGATCGCCCAATAACTTCACGTTTTTATAAACTGTAGAAGCCTTGGGTCCGGAGGGGTCACCCGCTGGCAATGCAAAGGGTGGCGCATTCTTTTCTGCATTCTCCTCAACAGTAACTGGGCTATAAATTTGCACCATACCCGTACCGCGAAAACCGCGTTGAACAGATTCCTGAACGGGCTTTTCACAGGCAGATAAAAACAGGGCGACCAAGATGAGCAGCAAGCCATGAACACCTCTGCTAAATACTTTTGTGACGGTTGTCATTGAATGATTCATGGCTTAACTCCTGTCGCCAAAGAAGGATCCATCACCGCAGGGAAAACCTCTGGGTAAGGTGGTGCTACGCCATGTTTGATGGCCCATAAGTACCAGTTGTCCACCACGGTACCGGTTAGCAAAATACCAATACCGCCGGTAATTGGACACAACACCGCAAACCACCAAGCCCAGCGGTGAATAGATTCCATCGTGGCGTTAAAGCCCATGGTCCAACGCCAGAACAATGCAGCACGCTCAGAAGCTGTACCACGATCGGTAATCTGTTCAATTTCGCGTTCGCCGCCAAAGCGTGTCACTGCCAAAATAGTGGCCCCGTGCATGGCAAATAAAAGTGCTGAGCCATACAGGAACACGATCGACAACGCGTGGAATGGGTTGTAAAACAGATTGCCGTACCGCAACGAGAAAGCGGCGGTCCAATCAAGGTGCGGGAAGATGCCATAAGGAACAGCTTCACCCCATGAGCCCATCAAGATGGGGCGGAACAAACCCAAGACCAGGTACAACCAAATGGCGGCTGCAAAGGCCCAAGCAATGTGAGTGCCCATGCCCAATTCACGCGCACGGCGATAAGTACGTGCCCACCAGAAGAACAAGGAGGCCGTCAGGAAAATACCTGTGATCAGCCACCAACCACCCTGATTCAGCGGTGGAATTTGCAAACCGTAGCTGGGAGGGGGCGGTTCAAGGGCCAACCAAAAAAGTTGACGAACAAATTGAATAGGGTCGTAGTTGACCGAAGCCAACATGTTGAAACCAATCGTGACAAAGGCAATCAAGCCACAGATGAGCGATGCAATACCCAGACCACCCAAATAAATGGGGCCGAGCTGTGCATTGCCTATTTTGCCAATCCAATAATTAAGGACAGGTTGTCCCACGCGAGGGCTGTTGCCCTGACCCAAAGGTACACCATCGTGGACGGGGCCAACGGCTTGAACAGTGGTGAACAGGTTTTGATATTGCGCCATGATTCAGCTCCTGTTTATTTAGTCACCGGCCACTGCGACCAGATGGGAAGGTTGAGCCACCAGCTCCACCATTCGGGCCAGCCTTTGCTCCAGAACGGACCACTGAGCACAATGCACAGTGCGCTGAAGAGAACGGCAGCCAAGGCCAAGAACAAACCCAAGCGGTGAATGCCCAAGGTACCAATGGAGTAACCAATGATGTCGCGGAAGAATGTGTCTTCGTGCTCTGGTGTGCGTACTGTATGACCAGGCGCAGGATTGGTAGAAGACAAAATCAAACCACCGTGCAATGACAAAGCAAACACGCTGGCAAAAAAGAAGCTCACCGCAATCATGTGTGCGGGGTTGTAGTGAAAGTGCAAATATTGGTAGCCCACGTTGGACACCCAGTCCAAGTGACTGAAAATGCCGTAAGGGAAACCATGTCCCCATGCGCCCATCAATACCGGGCGTATGACCACCAAGGTGAAATAAGCAAAGATCGCGACGCCAAATGCAAATGGCACGTGATAGCCCATGCCTAGCTTTCGACAAATCTCAACCTCTCGAAGCATCCACGAGACAAATGCACCTAATGCACAAACTGTGATGAGTTGCCACAAGCCGCCCTCCAGCAATGGGGCAAAGCCAAGACCGTATGAGATGTCTGGCGGTGCAATGTTGATTTGCCACAGATTCCAAGTAGGTCCTTGCGAGGCGCCCCACAAAATCATGGCTGTTCCTAAGAACGCAAAAAAGATGGTGGTGACTCCAAAGAAGCCCACATAGAAAGGACCGACCCAAAAGTCAAATAAATCCCCGCCCACCAAGGTTCCAGTCTCCAGCTTATAAAACTCAATCAGGTGCTATTTGCGCAGGATGTACACAAACAGCACCCGTACTTCTTTAATCTGATCAGGACTTTGATGCAGGAACCGCAGCAGGCATTGGCGAGTTTTGCGCCGATGTTGCAATAGGTTTCTTTGCACCGTCTAACCAATTAAATTTGTTGGTGCTGAGCAAAATGAGGTGAATCATTGCTGCCAGACCAAACAAGAAAATCCCTTGAACCAC
>JBEDKQ010000059.1:0-30357 GCA_041172085.1 Pseudomonadota bacterium
CCCAAAACGCAGGAAATGCAAACTTGGTTGTTACAAACCAAACCCAATGTGGTCATCCCCACCAAAAAGCAAGACAGATCAAATTCCGTTAGCGCTGCGACACCCATTGCACGCGTTGTTGAAGCGCAATATTACAGGCCCTATCACATGCACGCCTCGATCGGCACCTCGGCCGCTACCGCCGTCTTCAGTGCGGAGGGTGTGCTAACTGTCCAAACACACAGTCAATCAGTTTTTCAAACCGGCGAGGCCATTGCCAAAATGCTGGGCATGCCTAAAGACAAAGTGCGCATGCAGCACGTTCAAGGCTCTGGCTGCTACGGACACAACATGGCAGACGATGCCGCTGCAGATGCAGCCCTGTTGGCCATGCAAGTGCCTGGCCAATGGATTCGTTTGCAATACTCGCGCGAGCAGGAACATGCCTGGGAGCCCTACGGCTCTGCCATGGTCATGAAAACCAAAGCAAGTCTTGATGCACAAGGCAACATCCTCGATTGGGATTTCACTTTATGGTCAACACCCCATGGCACCAGACCGAGCGGGAACCCTGGCAACCTCTTATCGGCGGCCTACCTTGAAAAACCTTTTCCAATGCCCAAGCCCGTCAATGGTGGCGGCCCCAATTACGCAGCCGATCGAAATGCCATAGCTTTGTACGACTTTCCTGGCCACAACGTCACCACCAACTTCATCACAGAAATGCCGCTTCGCGTTTCTTCAACCCGGGGCCTTGGTGCATACGCCAATATTTTTGCCATCGAGTCCTTCATGGATGAACTGGCACATGCAACGGGCGTCGATCCAGTCGCATACAGATTGCGATTTCTGAAGGACGAGCGCGCGCGCGATGCCATTGTCAAAGCAGCCGATCAGTTTGGTTGGTCGAATTGGCGCAAAACGCCTGGCCGTGGACGTGGCATTGGTTTTGCAAAATACAAAAATATTGCTGGCTACTGTGCTATCGCTTTGGAGGTTGAAGTCAATCGCCAAAATGGTCGAATTCGTGTTTTGCGCGCAGTGGCCAGTACCGATTGCGGCCAAATGGTCAATCCAGACGGCATCAGCAATCAAATAGAAGGCGGACTGATTCAGTCGCTTTCATGGACACTCAAAGAAGAAGTCCAGATGGACAACACACGCGTTTTGTCGCGCGATTGGAACAGCTATCCCATCCTGACGTTTTCGGAAGTTCCGCCTGTAGAGGTGGTATTGATTGACCGCCCTGGCCAGCCATTTTTAGGTGCCGGAGAAGCCTCTCAAGGCCCGACTGGGGCCGCTTTGGCAAATGCAGTGTTCGATGCCACTGGCGTTCGGTTCAGAACCTTGCCATTGACACCCGACAGAGTGTTGCAAGCCCTTTAAGGGGCAATTGAGGTCATGACGGGCGCGTGGCCGAAGCCATCAGCTTGCCGAGCTTGTCAAAATAATCGATGCTGGTTTGGGTTGGCACTAAAAATTTGACTTTTTGATTTTGCTCAGTCTGCAGGACTTGGATCAGTCCGGCTTTCTTCAGAATTTCAATGCGTCGATGGATGGTGGCTGGACTGGCTATCTCACTGAGCTCCATGGTTTGCGTCACAACGAGCGGCTGTCCCTGCGCACTTCTGATGGCAATGGCTTCTAGGAGTTTTTTCCCAATATCGTCAATGCCAGAGAGGTCAATGTTTGACTTTCGCAATGCCTCAGCCAACACCAAATAGCGCAGATAAATTTGTTTCATGGTGAGTCGCTCTGGTTGAATAAGTTGATGACCAAAAATTAAGCATCTAAGTTTGACTTAAGATTTCCAGTACCCTGAATCAAGAGCTTGAAGATCCACAAAACAAGCAAGGTGCCAACCCAATTGCTCAAAGCCATGACACCAAAACTGAGGGGGAAATTCTCGGTCAACCCTTGCGTATAAAACCATATTTGATGCAACAACGCGCTAAGAGTAGCGAAAAGTATCGATATTTTCAACAGGGTTTGCGGGGAGACGACTTTGAACTCTCGGTCCAATTGCAAAAACCTCACGCTTAGAATTCTGGCCAACCAAGGTGAGAAGCCAGCAATGCATCCTGTGACAACGACAAACTCTACCCCCAATTCTGGATGGTCTTGAAAATTCCAAAGAATGCCACCTAAAGCGATGCCGATGGCACCCGACTCCAGCGCCAGCAACACCAGAATAAATCGGATGCCACTGGGAAAGAAAACCCAATGAACGTCGAATGAATATTCGGTCTCGCCCCAAAGCCATTCATTGAGCCACAGCGACCAATAGTACAAAGAAGCCGCAAGAGCAATGATCAGTATTTTTTTGAATCCGTTCATGTGGGTGCGTTTGCAATTTTCTGATAAAGCAATTCTGAATATTGTTGGACCAGTGTCGATGGCTCTTCTGGAGGGTCTGTCACAACGCCCATTGGCGGATAGAACCATTCAAGCATGGCATGGTTCGACAGTCTAGCGCGAGAGATGAGTTGCGTGGTAACCAAAAAGCGTCTGGCCACCACCACCCAAGGTACGGTCACGCCCAATTTGACTTCCAAGTTTTGTGTGGCCGCATCGATGATGACATTGCCAGCTCTGCAGACCACGTGTCCATTCCATTCCGGAGTGGGTTCCGATTGATTCAAAAATCCGACGACAAAGTTTTGCGTTTGGTTGGTATACCAAAGCTGACAAGGCATGAGTTCATTGGCGATAGAGAATTTGTTCAAAACCGCCTGCGTAATTCTTGAAGTAAGAGAACAATAGGTTCTAAGTTGGGAGGGCACTACTTCATAGTAGACCAAGCGAAGTTGGTCCACGATTTGGCTTTCTGAAGCAGTAAGGATGTGCACGACTGAGATATCTATCAGGGATATAAGTAAATTATTATAGATATGACAAATATGCGTTTTGATAACTTTACAAAAAATTTATACATCTAGCGCTATTTCACTTGCGCCAAACACTGGTGCTTCATGTCGTTGGCTTTGATGCTGTAACAATAACTCTGCTGGCCCAAGACGTTGGCCAAACACATGTTTTCCGAATAGCAATAAGAATTTTGTTTTTTGGACATGGCCAAGCACACGTTCTTTTTGTCTGGGCTTTGAATGCTGTAACAAGAGGCATCGTTGGCTTGTACGGCACTGGCGCACAACAAACTCCAATAAAGAAAGCAGGTGAGGTTTTTTTTCATCGAAATTTCCTTTGATGGGAATGCTTAAAGCCTTAACCCAGTTCAATCAGAATTCGTTGACACTTTGCATCCGCGGCATCTATTAAACTCAAGCCTTTAAAACCTAGCAAGAAAGAAGACCCCTATGGGCGCGCAGTGGAAAGCAAAAGGCAAAGCACAAGCCGCAGATGCCAGAGGTAAATTATTCGGTCGTTTGGCAAAAGACATCATGATGGCAGCCAAAGGGGGGGCAGATCCTGCCGCCAATTCAAGGCTGAGACTGGTTGTGGAACAAGCCCGCAAGGTCTCCATGCCCAAAGACACGCTTGAGCGTGCCATCAAAAAAGGCGCTGGTTTGCTGGGCGACCCTGTCAATTTTGAGCGTGTCATTTACGAAGGCTTTGCACCCCACCAAGTGCCCGTGATGGTGGAAGCACTGACAGACAACCTGAACCGCACTGCCTCGGAAGTTCGGGTGTTGTTTCGCAAAGGTCAGTTGGGCACATCGGGTTCTGTCTCTTGGGATTTTGACCATGTTGGCATGATTGAAGCTGAGCCTGCCAAGCCCGATGCAGATGCAGAACTGGCTGCCATTGAGGCAGGCGCTCAAGACTTTGAAGCAGCCGACGAAGAGGGTGTCACCGTGTTCATTACAGACCCCACAGATTTAGATTTGGTCAGCAAGGCTTTGCCTGATCATGGCTTCACGGTGTTGTCCAACAAACTGGGCTACAAACCCAAGAACCCGGTCAATCCTTCTAATTTGTCTGCCGAGCAACTGGAAGAAGTTGAAAACTTCTTGGCAGCGATTGACGGCAACGACGATGTCCAGAACGTTTTCGTTGGCTTGTCAAATTAATGGCGATTGCAGCGCTGTCATTTAGCAGATGACTTAGTGTGCCGCTGGCTTGGGTTTATCGCCACCCGCTGCCTTGTTCAAGCAAACAATTTTGCCACCCTTTTCTTTGTATTCAAATTTGGCACACCCATCACCTGGCTCCTTTTTGGCAACGGGTTGCGGCAATGAATCGGGTGTTGCTTTAGCCCGAGTGATCTTTTCGGGTACAGCCGAGCGCTCTGGCTTTTTCTTGTCATCCGCTTTGGGTGCGTCGGATGCACTCGCATTGAATGCGAAAAATGCAACCAAGATCAGTGCATATTTCATATTTACCTCGTACATTGCTGGTATCTCTTATTTTTCGAATTGTGAACTTATTTTGGCCTAAGGTCACCCTTTCCAATGCGCAATTTGTTCTACAAAAGCTCGACTTTGTATCTTCATCAGATGTTTTAAGATGAATCTTTCATCAAAAAGACGAGTTTGAGGAACTCATCATGGCCAAATTACCAAACAACCTGCTGCCCGAAAGTTGGCACAGATACTTTGCCATTGAAGCCAACAACGCAGCTTGGTCATTGTCCGAGTCATTGGCAGACATCAGTCTTCGCACCGAAATACTTGACACAGCCCATGCTTCGGCCTGGCATTGGCGCGTGGCAGGTCAGGAAATTAACCACATGCGAAGCGTGATGCTGCTGGCGCTTGTTCATGCGCGCATGAACATGGGCCCAAGTGCCTGGGCTTATGCTGAACGCATGCGGATGTATTTCACTGAAAAGACCGATACGCCCGATTGGGAATTGGCATTCACCCATACCATTCATGCGCTGGCTGCTAAGTCTTTCGGCAAGGCAGCTGAATACCAAGCTTCAAGGCAAGCTGCCATTCAAAGTTTGGCGGCCATCAAGACCCCAGAAGACCGAGAAGTGGTGATGAAAACGTTTCAACTGATTGCCTAGAAAATAACGCAAAGACATGTCAAAAGAAGTCAAAGGCGCCGCCTACTGGGATCAACGTTTTCAAGCGCCCACTTACGCTTACGGCGAAGCCCCCAACGTTTTTTTGGTCTGGGCAGCACCACAGGTCAAAGTGGGCAAAGCCTTGTCCTTGTGCGAGGGTGAAGGCCGCAATGCCGTGCATCTGGCCAAAATGGGTTTTGAGGTCACCGCGGTTGATTTCTCAAGTGTCGGTCTGCTCAAGGCCAAGGCACTTGCCGACTTGCACAAAGTCAGCATGCATTACATCGTCTCAGATTTAAAAGACTTTCAACTTGAAGACAACGCATGGGATTTGGTGGTCAGTGTTTTTGCGCAACCCGAAGCACTTGTTCGACAAAGAATATATGCGCAACTGGGGCAATCCTTGAAACCGGCTGGTGCATTCATTCTCGAATCAAAAGTCAGTGACGACGACAGCAGTGCGAACCGCTATCCAGGGGTCACAACACTTTGCAAAGACATCTTGCCATTGCGCGTGGCATTTTCAAAGCAGGCGGAACGTGAGTTGCAGGAAGGCAGTTATCACGTGGGCATGCACACCACTGCACAAATACTTGCATTTAAGATCTAGATGGTTTTATGCTGAAATTTGCGCGCATCATGGCATGCACTGACATGATGAAACGGCTCGCAGATGGAACGCAATCTTTCCGATACGCAACGCGTTGCCCTTGAAGCGCCTGTCGTCCACTATTTGCAGCAAGCTTGGGAAAAAGCTGCACAAATGCGTGCCTCCGACCTTCATTTTGAACCTTTCGAAAATTTTTACCGCGTCCGATTGCGCATCGATGGCGTATTGCAAGAAATACCGCCACCACCCTATGCTTTCAAAGATCAAATTGCATCACGCATCAAGGTATTGGCCAAGCTAGACATTGCTGAAAAAAGATTGCCCCAAGACGGTCGCATGACTGTGGGTCTCAACAATTTGCAACGCCTCAACTTACGGGTTAGCACCTTGCCCACCTTGTTTGGTGAAAAACTGGTGGTCAGGGTGTTGGCCACCGACCTTGCGCAATTGCAATTAGACCAATTGGGCTATGGCCCAGACGAAAAACAGCGCATGCTGACTGCCATTCACAAAACACAAGGGCTCATTTTGGTCACTGGCCCCACTGGCGCTGGCAAATCGCAATCACTTTATGCCTGCCTGCACCTGTTAAATCGCCCTGAAATCAACATTGCCACTGTTGAAGACCCTTCAGAGATTCAACTCAGTGGCGTCAACCAAGTCAACATCAAAGAACACATAGGCCTGAATTTCGCCAGCTCTCTCAAAGCTTTTCTGAGACAAGATCCCGATGTTCTCATGGTGGGCGAAATCAGAGACTCCGAAACGGCCGACATCGCCATCAAAGCATCACAAACAGGGCATTTGGTTTTGTCTACTTTGCACACCAACGATGCAGTGGGCGCTTTGGTCAGACTTCGCAACATGGGTGTGGCCGCCTACAACCTTACCGCCAGCGTCAGCCTCATCTCTGCTCAGCGTCTCATTCGGCGCTTGTGTTTGCACTGCCGCAAACCCATCCATGTATCGCAACAAGCGCTTGGCAAATTGGGCTTTCAAGCAGCCATCAAAGACTTGACGTTTGAGCCTGCTTTTTTCAATCCACAGGGATGCTCACAATGCCACAAAGGCTATTGGGGGCGTGTTGGCATTTTTGAAGTCATGCCTATGAGTGCAGGTCTGAGGCAATTGGTTCTTCAAGATGCCAGCCATGCACAGCTCGCAGCACAAGCACAAAAAGAAGGTGTGCAATCACTGCGTCATGCTGGCTTGCTACAAGCGGCCATGGGCATCACCTCTTTGTCCGAGGTGCTTTCACAAACGGAATACACAGCATGAGTCAATCAACGGCCATGGTTCGTGCCTTGGCTCGACGCTCCCCCAGCCAACAAGTTTCTTCTTACAGCATTCCAGCCAAAACTTTGGCGGTCTTCACACGGCAGTGGTCAGCCCTGATGCAAGCCGGCATTCCATTGTTACAAGCTTTTGAATTACTAGGCCAAAGTGCGGTGGGATCGGCGCGCACTCAAGGCACTTTGAGACAAATTGTGCGCCATATACAAAAGGATGTAAACGCAGGGTGTGCTTTGCATTCATCCTTTCAAAAACATCCCAATGCTTTCGACGCGCTTTACTGCAGCTTGCTACATGCGGGTGAGTCGGCTGGCATCTTAGACCTTCTTCTAGATCGATTGGCCAACACGCTCGAGGCCAACCTGCTCTTAAAAGACAAAGTACACAATGCCCTCATTTATCCGGTTTGCATATTGGCTGTTGCCGTGGGGGTTGTCATGGTCATCATGGTTTGGGTTATTCCCATGTTTGAGGAGGTTTTTCAAAACATGGGCGCTGCACTCCCAAGCGCCACAGCCTATCTGGTCAGTGCCAGCCGCTGGACAGCGCAATGGGGCTTGGTGTTTCTTTTCTTCATTGTTGGCGCACTCAGCTTGTGCTGGCGGGCAGTGCGCCGATCACCCAAGCTGCAATGGCATTGGGAGTCTCTCGTCTGCGCCATGCCTGTCGTGGGGCCATTGGTACAAAGCAATCGCACCAGCAAATGGGCTTTGACACTTTCGGCCTTGCTTGAAGCAGGCATTCCCATCACAGAAGCTTTGTTGCTCGCTGCAACCGCCTCTGGCTCTACGCAACTTCAATCAGAAGCTGTGCAACTCATTCGGCACATTCAAGAAGGTAGCGCATTGAACGTGGCCATGTCAAAATCAAAATTGTTTCCAACAGTTTTGACGCAAATGTGCGCCATAGGAGAAGAAACAGGCACACTTCCGAATCTTTTAGAAAAGGCAGCCCACCTCATGTTGGCCGATTTGAATCGGCACATTGCCCAACTGACCACCCTGCTAGAACCTTTGCTCATGGTGCTCTTGGGCAGTGTCATTGGCGGTATTTTGATTGCATTGTATTTACCCATTTTCAGTTTAGGACAGGTCTTTTGATACCCTCTTCCCAATGGCCCAATTTGTTCACACCACCTGGTGCTATGGGTTGGGTATGGCCTCAGTTTGAAAATGTCACCTCTTTGCAAATACTCTTTTTTGCAATTTTGGGGCTGGTCATTGGCAGCTTTGTGAATGTGCTAATTCACAGGCTGCCGCTCATGATTTTGGCAACGGATACGCCTCACCCAAAACCCTTCAACCTCATAACGCCTCGGTCACATTGCCCAAATTGCCTTCACGTTTTAAATTGGTACGAACTCATCCCCGTGCTGTCTTATGTTGTGGCCAAAGGGCGCTGTCGGCATTGCAGCTTCAAAATTAATTGGCAATACCCCTTCATTGAAATCACCACCAGCTTTTTGTTCGTGCTTTGCTTGTTTCAATTTGGCGGGTCAGTTCAAGCGCTCATGGCTTGTTTTTTCTCAGCTGCCCTGCTGGCCTTGACCTGGATTGACGCCAAAACATTTTTACTACCCGACGCCATCACACAAGCCCTCCTCTGGGTAGGACTGATTGGCAGCGCCATGTCCCTTACGCCAACCCCACTGATGCAGGCTTTGCCAGGTGCCGTGCTGGGTTACAGCATCTTGTGGGCTGTGGGTTGGGGCTTTCAAACTTGGGCAGGCAAAGAGGGCATGGGCCAAGGCGACCTCAAACTGCTAGCCGCTTTGGGCGCGTGGGTTGGAATTTGGAGCTTGCTGCCGGTGTTGTTAATTGCTTCTGTTTCTGGGCTGATTTTTGGCATCGTCCAAAAAATACGAGGGCAACTGGGTGACAATGGTCACTTTGCTTTTGGCCCCTTTTTAGCCCTGTCTGGATTCGCATGTTTCTTTCTAGGAATTTCCATGGGAGTGTGAGCCTGTGAAGTCCCAGCCTGTTCGATTGGGGCTTACGGGCGGCATTGGCAGCGGCAAAAGCACCGTTGCGGCCATGCTGGCCCAAGCCGGTGCGGCCATCATGGATGCAGATGCCATCGCCAGATCACTCACCCAAGCAGGTGGCTTGGCCATGCCTGCCATCTTGGCAGAGTTTGGCGAAAAGCTTATCACCGCAGAAGGTGCCATGGACCGCCAAGCCATGCGTGCTTTGGTTTTCTCCAATCCACAAAGCAAACGCCAACTGGAAGCCATTGTTCATCCTTTGGTCGCGCAAGGCCTGCAAGCTCAAACGCAGGCAGCCTTGGATGCTGGCAAAGCTTGCTTGGTATTTGATGTGCCCTTGTTGGTTGAATCGGGCGAGCGCTGGCGCCGCCAAGTCGACTGGGTGTGTGTGGTCGACTGCCCCACAGAAACCCAAATACGACGAGTCATGGCACGTAACGCACTGACCAGATCAGAAATTGAACGCATCGTGGCGCAACAGGCCAGCCGCCAACAACGCCTTGCCAGCGCCGATGCGGTCATCTACAACGAAGGCATTGATTTAGCCCAACTCCAGCGCCTGGCTCAAGAAATGATGGCCCGCTTCGCGCTATGATCTCGCTACTGGAAGACGCAGCGTGATACTCTACGAATACCCCCTCAACGAACGCATACGCACTTATTTGCGCCTGCAACATTTGTTTGCACGCTTCAACAAGCTTTGCCAACGCACCGAGGCTTTAGACCATCACTACGCCCTCACCACGATTTTTGAAATCATGGAAGTGGCTTCACGCTCCGAACTCAAATCTGAAATTCTCAAAGACATTGAGCGTCACAAACAACAGCTCAATGCCTACAGAGGCAACCCCTCCATTTCAGAAAAAGCACTCGACCTCATCATTGAACAGCTTGACATGCGCTTTGAAGCACTCAACAGCATGGTCGGCAAAATGGGCAGTGCCCTCAGCGAAAGTGATTTCCTCAACAGCGTTCGCAGTCGCACTGCCATTCCTGGCGGCACCTGTGAATTTGATTTGCCTGCCTACCATGCGTGGCAGCACCACAGTGTGGAAGCCCGCCAAGCCAATCTGTTTGAATGGTCTCAGCACTTTGCGCCGCTGGCCACGTCCATTCAGCTCATGCTCAAAATGCTGCGTGAATCGGGCAGCACACAAAAAGTCATGGCCACGGGCGGCCAGTTGCAACAAAACCTACCTCAGGGTCGCAATTTTCAATTGCTGCGTTTGCGCATCGATGACAGTTTGAACCTGACCCCCGAGATCAGCTGTAATCGTTTGTTGGTCGTCATTCGCTTGATGCAACAACAAGAAGACGGCAAGTTGATCACCAGTCGTGACGACACCCCCTTCGAAATGACACTCTGCGCCTAAACTTTAAAGGCCATCCCACACCCTTTGTGAGAAGCTGATGAGCGAACCCTTGTCCAAGCCCCGTCATGTGAAGTGTCCCACGTGTGGTGGCCCCAGTTTGTTCAGCTCACAAAATACTTACCGCCCCTTTTGCAGTGCGCGGTGCAAAGGCATCGATTTGGGTGCTTGGGCCAATGAGAGCTTCAGAGTGCCCGAAGACAACCCGCCCGATCAAGAGAATTTTGGCGACCCCAAGCTACAGTAAATCAGCTTGAATGCGTGGCACCCACAAAGCCGCGTTCTTCGGCCAACCAGGCCAACACGGGAATGGTGCCCGGCAAAACAGGCCCTACTTGAACAGGCAAGCTTTGCCAAGCGAAGTGCTGACCTTCGCGCATCTCAAGTTGACCTTGCCATTGACGCACTTTGCAAAAATTCAGCCGCACCAATGCATGGGGATAGTCGACCAATTGCTGCTGCCACAATTGCACATCGCCAATGTGCAAACCCAGCTCTTCATGCAACTCGCGGCTTAGTGCTTGTGCCACGGTTTCGCCGGTCTCAAGCTTGCCACCCGGAAATTCCCAATAGCCTTCATACACTTTGCCAGGTGGTCGAGAGGTTAGCAAAAACTGATTGTCAGCATTGATGAGAATGCCAACAGCCACGTCGACAGTGGCACGGTCTGCCCCGCCTTCTCGCGGCGCATGCCCATCGGCGACCAACAAAGGCTTGGGACTGACTGTCAACAGACTGCTCACAAAGTGCGTGGCGCGCTGGCGGCTTGACTTTGACCCATGCGGCCCATGTAATCGCGCGCAAATTGATATGCCACGCGACCGCTGCGTGAACCACGCTCAAGCGCCCAAACCAAGGCTTCTGGGCCTGAAGTTTGAATGGCTGCATCAGAGGCACCAAGGGATTTGAGCCACTGCGCCACGATGGTGAGGTACTCTTCTTGCGAAAAGGGGTAGAAGCTGATCCACAAACCAAATCGTTCGGACAAGGAAATTTTTTCTTCAATGACTTCACCAGGGTGCACTTCACCATCTTCGGTGTGGGTGTAGGTGAGGTTGTCCTTCATGTGCTCGGGCAACAAATGCCTGCGATTGCTGGTGGCGTAAATCAACACATTGGGTGTTGCAGCAGCAACCGAGCCATCCAGAATAGATTTCAAAGCTTTGTAACCGCCCTCACCATCTTCAAAGCTGAGGTCATCGCAGAAGATGATGAATTTTTCTGGGCGCCCCGCCACCACATCCACGATGTCAGGCAAATCAGTGAGGTCGTCTTTGTCAACTTCAATGAGGCGCAAGCCTTGTGCGGCATAGGCGTTCAAACAAGCTTTGATGAGCGACGATTTGCCTGTTCCGCGTGAACCTGTCAGCAGCACGTTGTTGGCAGGCAAGCCCTGCACAAACTGCAAAGTGTTTTGTTGCAGTTTTTCTTTTTGACCGTCAATTTCTTGCAGGTCATCAAGGGCCATGTCGGACACGTGACGTACGCCTTCCAACACACCGTGACCTGAAGCGCGTTTGCGATAGCGCCAAGCAATGGCTTGCGTCCAATCGGGTTCACTTAAGGGTTGAGGCAACACGCGCTCTATGCGCTCCATCATGAGCACTGCGCGCTCTAAGAGTTTTTCAATAGCGTCGCTCATGAGCGGTAGTCCGCATTAATAGACACGTAGTCGTGGCTGAGGTCACAGGTCCAGACTGTGTCAACAGCGTTGCCACGACCTAAATTGACGCGAATGGTGATTTCACTTTGCTTCATGACACGCTGGCCATCGGCCTCTTGGTAAGCGGGATTGCGGCCGCCGTTTTGCACCACACACACATCGTCTAGGTGCAAACCTATGCGATCTTGATCGAGGTCTTGAATGCCGGCATAACCCACTGCCGCCAAGATACGGCCTAAGTTGGGATCGCTGGCGAAAAACGCTGTTTTGACCAAGGGCGAATGCGCAATGGCATAGGCAGCCAAAAGGCATTCTTCAGAGGTTTTGCCGCCTTCAACCTGAATGGTGATGAACTTGGTTGCACCCTCACCATCACGCACGATAGCGTGGGCCAACTGTTGCGCGACTGCCAACATTGCAGCGCGCAATGTTTTGCCATCGGCACCATGCCAGTCGGAGATGACGGCATGCGCAGCTTTGCGCGTGGCCATGACCATGAACGAATCGTTGGTAGAAGTGTCACCATCGATGGTGATGCGGTTGAAAGAAGTGTTGGCCAAGTCGGTGGCCAGTGCGGGCAGCAATGCTGGGTCGATGTTGGCATCGGTGGCCAAGAAGCCCAGCATGGTGGCCATGTTGGGGCGAATCATGCCAGCACCTTTGCTGATGCCTGTGATGGTAACCGTTTGACCCGACAACACAACTTTCTGACTGAAAGCTTTAGGCACCGTGTCGGTGGTCATGATGCCTTCAGCCGCTTTGGCCCAATGTGCAGCTTGCGCGTCGGCCAAAGCTGCAGGCATGCCCGCCACAATGCGATCAACAGGCAGGTTTTCCATGATCACGCCTGTTGAGAAAGGCAGAACCTGCTGGGGCTTAACGTGAAGGATTGTTGCCAAGGCTTGCGCAGTTGCGCGCGCATCGGCCAAGCCTTTGGCACCGGTGCCTGCATTGGCGTTGCCCGTGTTGATGATCAGCGCTCTAATTTGCGTATCAGCGCTGGCCGTCACTTGCTTCAAATGTTCACGGCAAACTTGCACTGGTGCTGCGCAGTATCTGTTTTGCGTAAAGACGCCCGCCACAGCGGTACCTTCGTCTAACAACATGATGGTGAGGTCTTTGCGGCCCGCTTTGCGCACACCCGCTTCGGCAATGCCCAAGCGAACACCCGGCACAGCCAAAACATTGGCAGGATTTGGGGCTTGAAGATTCACTGTCATATCAACCTCTTAGGCCAACTTGCCGTGGCATTGCTTGTATTTTTTTCCGCTGCCACAGGGGCAAGGATCGTTGCGCCCCACGGGTGCCAAGAGCGTGCTCTGAAATTCGGACGCAGATTGTGTTTGCTGACCGCCTTGATCGTCTGGTGCGGTGTAAGTGACGTTGCTGATGTTTTCGGCACGCTCTTCCAAAACCTGCGCAGCCTCTTCAATTTGCTGACCCGATTCAATGCGCACATTCATGAGCACGCGCGTAACCTCGTTTTTAACGGCGTCTAACAATTGACCAAACAACTCAAACGCTTCACGCTTGTATTCTTGCTTGGGTTGCTTTTGGGCGTAGCCACGCAGGTGAATGCCTTGGCGCAAATAATCCAAGGCACTGAGGTGTTCGCGCCAGTGTGAGTCGATGCTCTGCAACAAAACCACTCGCTCAAAAGGCACGAAATTCTCGACACCTACGGACTCTAACTTCAGCTTGAATGCCTCGTTGGCTGCTGCCAGCACCATGTCCAAAATTTCATCATCGGTGATGGCAGTGGCCGCTGATACTTTCTCGCGCAAGGGCAACTCAATTTGCCACTCGTCTTTCAAGACTCGCTCTAAGGCAGCCAAGTTCCACTGCTCTTCGACAGATTCTTCTGGCACATATTGGCGCACCAAATCCGTGAAGCTTCCTTCGCGCAATGCCGTAATTTGCGCGTCCATTTCGGTGGCATCCAAAATGTCGTTGCGCTGTTGGTAAATCACCTTGCGTTGGTCATTGGACACGTCGTCGTATTCGAGCAATTGCTTGCGAATGTCAAAGTTGCGCGCTTCAACTTTGCGCTGTGCGCTTTCAATGCTGCGCGTGACCATGCCCGCTTCAATGGCTTCACCTTCTGGCATTTTCAGACGGTCCATGATGGCGCGCACGCGATCACCCGCAAAAATGCGCATGAGCGGATCGTCCAGGCTTAAATAGAAGCGTGAAGAGCCAGGGTCACCCTGACGACCCGAACGGCCGCGCAGCTGATTGTCAATGCGGCGAGATTCGTGGCGTTCGGTAGCGATGATGCGCAAACCACCCAGCGCTTTCACTTGCTCATGAATGGTCAGCCATTCTGTTCGCATGGCGGCCACTTTGTCTTGGCGTGCTTGCTCGCTCAGGCTTTCATCGGCTTCAACCGCTTGAATGTCTTTTTCAATGTTGCCACCCAACACAATGTCGGTACCACGTCCCGCCATGTTGGTGGCGATGGTGATCATGCCAGGGCGACCGGCTTGCGCCACGATGTCGGCCTCGCGAGCGTGCTGCTTGGCGTTCAAGACCTGGTGCGGCAACTTGGCTTTGGTGAGCATCTCAGAAATAAGTTCTGAGTTTTCAATGGAGGTGGTGCCCACCAACACGGGCTGTCCGCGTTCGTGACATTCACGAATATCGGCAATGGCTGCGGTGTATTTTTCTGCCGCCGATTTGTAAACGCGGTCGAGTTGGTCTTCGCGGCGGCTGATGCGATTGGGCGGCACCACCACGGTTTCCAAACCGTAAATTTCTTGAAACTCGTAAGCTTCTGTGTCGGCCGTACCCGTCATGCCGCCCAACTTTCCATACAAACGGAAATAGTTTTGGAAGGTGATGGAGGCCATGGTTTGGTTTTCGGCCTGAATGGCCACGCCTTCTTTGGCTTCCACGGCTTGATGCAAGCCATCGCTCCAACGGCGTCCCGTCATGAGTCGACCTGTGAACTCGTCAACGATGACAATCTCACCCTCTTGCACCACGTAATGCTGGTCGCGGTGATAGATGTGGTTGGCGCGCAAAGCTGCCGTGAGGTGGTGCATGAGCGCAATGTTGGCGGGATCGTAGAGGCTAGCGCCTTCGGGAATGAGGCCCGCGCTGGCCAAAATGCGTTCGGCGTTTTCGTGACCCTGCTCGGTCAAGAATACTTGATGCGATTTTTCATCGACCGTGAAATCACCAGGCTTGGTGATGCCCTCGCCGGTGCGCGGGTCGGCTTCACCTTCTTGCCGCGTGAGCATGGGCACCACCTGGTTCATGGCCATGTACTGGGCCGTGTGGTCGTCTGCTTGTCCACTGATGATGAGGGGCGTGCGCGCCTCGTCAATCAAAATAGAGTCAACCTCGTCGACGATGGCAAAGTTCAAACCGCGTTGCACACGGTCTTTGGCTTCGTAAACCATGTTGTCACGCAAGTAATCGAAACCAAACTCGTTGTTGGTACCGTAGGTGATGTCTGAGTTGTACGCTGCTTGTTTTTCTTCGCGCGACAGTTGGGGCAAGTTGATGCCCACGCTCATACCTAGGAAGTTGTAAAGCTTGCCCATCCACTGCGCATCGCGACTGGCCAAATAATCGTTCACGGTGACAACGTGGACGCCTTTGTTGGCCAAGGCATTGAGGTACACCGCCAACGTGGCTGTGAGGGTCTTGCCTTCACCGGTGCGCATTTCAGAAATTTTGCCGTTGTGCAAAGAAATGCCGCCAATCATTTGCACATCAAAGTGGCGCATCTTCATAACGCGCTTGGAGCCTTCACGCACCACAGCAAATGCTTCGGGCAAAATTTTGTCCAAGTCCTCGCCTTGCGCAACACGTGCACGGAACTCGTCTGTTTTGGCGCGCAATTGCTCGTCGCTTAGCGCTTCGTAATCGGCTTCAAGGCCATTGATCAATGCCACAGTTTTGCGGTATTGCTTGATCAAGCGGTCGTTACGACTGCCGAAAATTTTGGTTAGAAAATTGATCGCCATGTTGACTCGAGTCTGCTTCAGGTGACAACACCCAATTGAGCTCGACAATCCTGTCTTAAAGTGGATTCAAAAGTACATGCGCACAAGGCGCAAGTGAACGCGTCATTTTAACTGCTGCATTCCCTACTCTGCCCACGTTTTCCTTCAGAACATCAGGGTTCTCGCATAATGTGGTCATGGTCAAAATTAATCAAGCTGTCTCGCTGATGGAAGCGGCACAAGGGTCGCCTGGTTTGGCACGCCTAACCGAACTGACACGTGAATCGAGTCAACGCCTCAAAACTCTGCAGACGCTGCTGCCGGCACCTCTTCGCGGCGCCATTCAAGCCGGTCCTATTGAGGGCTCGGAGTGGTGTTTGTTGGTAAGTTCTAACGCCGCGGCGGCTAAATTGCGCCAAATGCTGCCCGCACTGGTGGCCCACTTAAACAGCCACGGCCATGGGGTAGAAAAAATTCGACTCAAAATCCTACAAAACTCTCGCTAAGCTGCTTGCGAAAGTAACAGGCGAAAAAAAACCAACACGGAGGCTGGTTTTCTAAAATGGTGCCGCTTGTCGGATTCGAACTGACGACCTACCGCTTACAAGGCGGTTGCTCTACCAACTGAGCTAAAGCGGCACGGGCTGAATTGTAATTCAATACGGCACGGGCTGAATTGTAATTCAATAATTGCCGTTTTTGGGTGTCGCTGTTTTATTTGATACAGCTTATTTAATGCGTGTAAGTGTAGGACGCGTGGGTGCGGGCGGCACTGGCTTGTCGTCTTGCACTGTTGCATCTGAACTGTTTGCATCGGGCACTTTGTGCAATTTGTCCATTCCCAGCACCGTGCTGTTCAAGGGTTGGTCTGAAACGGGGAAGGACATGCCCTGCCCATTTTCTCTTGCATAGATGGCCATCACGCGGTGGATGGGCACCATGATGTCTCTGGGCTTGCCACCAAATCTGGCCTTGAATTCAATGAACTCATTGCCCAACTGCAATGAACTGGTGGCATCAAAACTGATGTTGAGCACAATTTCACCACCTTGCACAAACTCGCGTGGCACCTGAACAGACCCGTCCACTTTCACAGCCACATAGGGCGTAAAAGAATGGTCCGTGCACCATTCATACATCGCCCGAATGAGATAAGGGCGAGTCGATGGCGATTCGAGTGCGTTCATGACCATGCGAGCAATGCGTTGTCAGTTTGTGAATTTGGCAATTACTTGCGCATGACTTTTTCAGAGGGCGTGAGCGCTTCAATGTAGGCAGGACGCGAGAAGATGCGCTCTGCGTATTTCAACAAAGGCGCAGCATTTTTGCTAAGGTCAATGCCGTAAAAATCGAGACGCCACAACAATGGGGCAATGGCCACATCCAGCATGGAGAAGTTGTCTCCCAACATGAACTTGTTTTTCAAGAACACGGGCGCCAATTGGGTCAAACGATCTCGAATGTGCGCACGGGCTTTTTCCAGTGCCTTGTCATTCCCTTTGAGGGTGCGGTTTTCCAACGTGGCCACATGTGTGAACAACTCTTTTTCGAAGTTGAGCAAGAACAAGCGAACACGTGCGCGGTCAACAGGATCGCCCGGCATCAGTTGTGGGTGAGGGAAACGTTCATCAATGTATTCGTTGATGATGTTGGACTCATACAAAATCAAATCGCGCTCAACCAAGATGGGTACTTGGCCGTAGGGGTTCATGACATTGATGTCTTCTGGCTTGTTGTACAAATCGACATCGCGAATTTCAAAATCCATGCCTTTTTCGAACAGCACAAAGCGGCAACGGTGAGAAAAAGGGCAGGTTGTTCCTGAGTAAAGCACCATCATGGTGAAGGCTCCTAAAAATCAAAAAGAGTGGGAAGCCACCGGGTTGGCGGACCTGCCCACTCCATCAATTCGGGCAAGGCCCGAATCACGAGTTCTTACTTGACATCTTTCCAGTAAGCAGCGTTCAAACGCCATGCGATGTAGGTAAAGCCAGCCAAGAACAGCAAGACCCACATGCCCAGGCGAACACGGTTGTTTTGTGCAGGCTCTGCCATCCATTGCATGTAGTTGACCAAGTCACCCACTGCTTTGTCATATTGCTTTGGAGAAAGCGTGCCAGGTGTGACTTGCTTCCAACCCACAAAAACGTGCGTCGTTTGTCCGTTGACTTTGCGGTCTTCATAGACGGGCTGGCGTTCGCCCTGCAACTGCCACAAGGGGTTAGGCATGCCCACATTGGGGAATGCCAAGTTGTTCCAACCTGTAGGCTTGGTTTCGTCTCGATAGTAGGTGCGCAAGTAGGTGTAGAGGTAATCGGCACCTGTGCCACCATGACCTGAACGTGAACGCGCTACCAAAGTTAAATCTGGGGGCACAGCACCAAACCAATCTTTGGCTTGCTTGGGATCAATGTTGGCCTTCATGGTGTCGCCCACTTTGTCGGTGGTAAACAAGAGGTTGTCTTTGATCTGCTGATTGGTCAAACCGATGTCTTGCAAGCGGTTGTAACGCATGAAAGCTGCGGAGTGGCAGTTCAAGCAATAGTTGACAAACAGCTTGGCGCCATTTTGGAGTGACCCCAAATCGGTGGTGCTGTAAGGGGCTTTGTCCCAAGCAATTTCATTGCCGCCGGCAGCCTGTGCATTGGTTAGCGATGCAAGCGCGACACACAGACCCAGCACAAACTTTTGAATTTTTTTCATTTCCAAATACTCCTGGGCTTAGTGCGGAACGAAAGTAACGCGATCTGGTACAGGCTTCGGTGTACCCAGCTTGCTCCACCAAGGCATCAACAAGAAGAAGCCAAAATAGAACAAGGTGCCAACTTGTGAAACACGCTCACCGATAGGTGAAGGTGGCTGCACACCCAAGTAACCCAAGATCAAGAAGTTGATCACGAACACGGCATAAACATACTTGTGCCAGTCGGGACGGTAGCGAATGGACTTGACGGGGCTGTTGTCGAGCCAAGGCAAGAAGAACATGAT
Organism: Pseudomonadota bacterium; assembly: GCA_041172085.1. Taxonomy (GTDB): domain Bacteria; phylum Pseudomonadota; class Gammaproteobacteria; order Burkholderiales; family Burkholderiaceae_C; genus Limnohabitans_A. The sequence continues at coordinate 18,813 of JBEDKQ010000059.1, forward strand.
GACGACAGCGCCGCCCATGACCACCACACCCCAGAACTTGGCGTCAATGGCCAGCATCATGGCGGAAATGACCACTGCACCACCGACAACGCCGGCCTTCAGGATGCTTGGCAATGCGTTTTTACGCACGGCCAACACAGCACCCAAGATGACGCAAACGATCAAGACATACATCATCTCGCTGGTGATGGCACGCAGCATAGAGTAGTAAGGCGTGAAGTACCAAACAGGGGCAATGTGAAGAGGCGTTTTCAGGGGGTCAGCTGGAATGAAGTTGTTGTATTCCAAGAAGTAACCACCGAACTCGGGCGCAAAGAACACAATTGCCGTGAACACCAACAAGAACAAACTGACCGAGAAGATGTCGTGAACTGTGTAGTAGGGGTGGAAAGGAATGCCATCCAATGGGTGGCCGTTTGCATCCTTGGGCGCACCGGGTGCCTTGATTTCTACGCCATCAGGGTTGTTAGAGCCGACTTCGTGCAGCGCAATGATGTGCGCTACCACCAAGCCGAGCAGAACCAAAGGCACTGCAATCACGTGGAAGCTGAAGAAACGGTTCAAGGTGGCATCGCCCACCACAAAATCACCACGGATCAGCAAAGCCAAATCGGGGCCAATGAAAGGAATGGCAGAGAACAAGTTCACGATCACTTGGGCGCCCCAATAGGACATCTGGCCCCAAGGCAGCAAGTAACCCATGAAAGCTTCGGCCATCAAGCACAAGAAGATGGCACAGCCAAAAATCCAAACCAATTCACGCGGCTTGCGATAGCTGCCGTACATCAGGCCGCGGAACATGTGCAGGTACACCACAATGAAGAACGCAGAGGCTCCTGTGGAGTGCATGTAACGGATGAGCCAACCCCAAGGTACATCGCGCATGATGTACTCAACGGATGCAAAGGCGATATTGGCATCGGGTTTGTAATGCATCACCAAGAAAATACCGGTAACGATTTGGATGACCAGCACCAGAAGTGAAAGTGCGCCAAATACGTACCAAAAGTTCAAGTTCTTGGATGCGTAGTATTCGCTCATGTGAGCTTTGAACAGCTCGGTGGCTGGGAATCGGTTGTCGACCCAGTTCATGAGTTTTTCGCCTGCAGAGGCGTTGGGGGAAATTTCCTTGAATTCAGCCATGGTGGTTTGCCTCAAGCCTTTTTGTCTTCACCGATCAGCAACTTGCTGTCGGACAGGTACATGTGTGGTGGCACTTCCAAGTTGTCGGGCGCGGGTTTGTTTTTGAACACGCGGCCAGCCAAATCGAAGGTAGAACCATGGCATGCGCACAAGAAACCGCCTTGCCAGTCATCGGGCAAAGAGGGTTGTGGGCCGGATTGGAATTTGTCGCCAGGCGAGCAACCCAAATGGGTACAGATGCCTACGGCCACCATGAACTCTGGCTTGATAGAGCGGTGCGCGTTTTTGGCGTATTCGGGCGTTGGGTAAGCTTTGCGGTCGGAAGCTGGATCGGCCAACTGCCCATCGAGCTTTTTCAAAGCCTCGACTTGTTCAGTGGTGCGGCGCATGATCCAAACGGGTTTGCCGCGCCACTCAACGGTGAGCTTTTCACCAGGCTTGACGTCAGAAATATCAACTTCTACAGCGGCTCCGGCGGCTTTTGCGCGCTCTGAAGGCTGGAAAGAGCTAACGAAGGGGGTGGCGACGAAGCCTGCGCCTACGGCGCCAGCACAAGTAGAGGCAATCAGCCACGTCCTTTTGCTACTGTCGACTGGGGTATCACTCATGAGAATCCTCTAGCGAATCGATATCAGGGTTAACCGCAGATTGTAGCCGACTGCGAGGGGGGTTTTGAAGTCCCCCTAGTCGGACAGTTGTCTTGCCATGCGAATGGCAGACCTGATGCTCGACGCATCGGCCATTGCTTTTCCAGCGATGTCAAAGGCCGTGCCGTGGTCTGGGCTGGTTCTGACCAAGGGCAGTCCCAAAGTGATGTTGACACCTTGGTCTAGACCCATGTACTTCACAGGGATCAACCCTTGGTCGTGGTACATGGCCAAAACCACATCGAATTCTGAAGTGCCATCCGATTTTTTGCGTGCCCGCATGAAAACTGTGTCTGGGGCAAAAGGGCCAAGGGCCAGAATGCCCTCTGCTCGAGCAGTTTTCAAGGCGGGCTCGATCAGTTCAATTTCTTCGCGACCAAACAATCCGCCCTCGCCAGCATGAGGGTTCAGGCCCGCGACGCCAATTTTTGGGGGCCTGCCCAACAACAAACCGAGTGATTGATGGGTGATTCGCAAACTTTCAAGCACATTGTTGTAGGTGACTGCCTCCAGCGCTTGACGCAATGAGATGTGAATACTGACCAACACAGTTCTCAATTCATCGTTGGCCAACATCATGCGCACCGGCATTTGCGCCAAAGAAACCCCCATAAAGTGAGCCGCTTCTGATTGCAACAGTTCGGTGTGGCCTGGGAATGCATCGAAGGGGGCGCCGGCTGCCGACAAGGCCTCTTTGTGAAGGGGGGCCGTGACCAAGGCCGCAATATTTTTGTGCAGCGCGGCTTTTGTAGCCCACATGACACACTCGCCCGCAAAACGCCCTGCCCTTGCATCAATTTGTCCCCACGGCAAATTGTCTTCAAGGCTGGCAACCTGCAAAACGGGCACAACACCTGGTGGCTGCGTCATTGCCTCTGAAGCGTGCGCAATGCGCACCACTTTCAATTGACTGCCATTGGGATCGACCAACAGCGCTGCTTTTTGCATCAAACCGACATCGCCAGCCACAAAACAATGGCGTGTCACTTGTTCATCTGCGTTGCGCATGGAGGTCGCCTTCAAATCATCCAAGAATGTGCGTGCAATGATTTCTGGACCAATGCCACAAGGGTCTCCTGGGGTGATGGCAATGACTTTGGATGGCGGCATCAGATTGAACTTAGATTGGTAAAACTCAGGCGGGGTTGTGGATGTCGATGAACTCGTGCACCAAACCCAAAGAAGCCGCCACTTGCGCAGCAACTGCAGGCGCGCCATACCGCTCGGTGGCATGGTGACCACAGGCTAAAAATGCCACGCCCGTTTCTTTGGCAATGTGCGCTTGGGGTTCTGAGATTTCGCCGGTGATGAATGCATCAACGCCTTGTGCAATGGCCGATTCAAAGTAAGACTGCGCGCCGCCACTGCACCAAGCGATTCTCTTCAAGGGCTTGGCTTGGGGGGCTATGCAAGTTACCGCTCGTCCCAAACAAGCCTCCACATGGGCCGAGAGTGCCTCAGCATTTGCAAAAGCCAGCGCATTTTTGGGTTGGCCCAAACTGACCAAATTTTGATCGCCGCACCAAGCATCGGCTTGCAAACCCAGCACGCTTCCCAATTGTGCGTTGTTGCCCAATTCAGGATGGGCGTCCAAGGGCAGGTGGTAGGCGTACAAATTGATGTCGTGCGCTAGGAGCCTTTGCAATCGCTCTTTCATCCAGCCCACCACGCGGCCGTCTTGCCCTCGCCAAAACAAGCCATGATGAACAAATATCGCATCGGCCTTGGCGGCAATGGCGGCATCAATGAGTTCACGGCTGGCCGTAACGCCAGAAACAATTTTTTGGATCTGGTGGCGCCCCTCAACTTGCAGCCCGTTGGGGCCATAGTCTTTGAATCTTTCGGGCTGCAGCAGTTGGTCAAACGCTTGAAGCAGCGTCTTGAAATCTGTCATGGCAATCTCATTTGTAGATGACGCTATTGTCAACCATCTGATTGACTTCTGTTATTTTTGCGCAGCATTGAATTGAATACGCCACAATAGAAAGTATGAAAAAAATCTGGCTTCTTTTTTCCCAAACCGTGACCGTTCTCTTGGCGGCCTGGTTTGTCGTGACCACCCTTCAGCCCAATTGGCTGCGTGGCAACAACCCTCCGCAAAAAGTTTCCTTTACCCAAGCTATTTTGGACGGCAATGCTGGCACTTCGCCTAGCGGCAGCTTTCGGCAAGCCGCACAAAAAGCTTCGCCAGCCGTGGTCAGCATCACCGTGCAACAAAAGATGCGCGCCAAAGCTCGCCGGGCCGATCCCTGGTTTCGTTTTTTTGAAGAACCCGAAGATGACGCGCAAAGCGGCGGCATGGGCAGCGGTGTCATCGTCAGCCCCGAAGGCTACATTCTCACCAACCACCATGTGATTCAAGGCGCTGAGGCCATCGAGGTCAATCTTCACGACGGCCGAAATGCCTTGGCCAAGGTCATTGGCAACGATCCCGACACCGATTTGGCACTGCTCAAAATCGACCTGCCCAATTTGCCAGTCATCGTCTTGGGTCAAATGGAAACTTTGCAAGTAGGCGATGCTGTGTTGGCCATTGGCAATCCGTTTGGGGTGGGCCAAACCGTCACCTCAGGCATCGTGAGCGCATTGGGGCGCAAGCAGTTGGGCATCAACACATTTGAAAATTTCATTCAAACCGATGCCGCCATCAACCCTGGCAATTCTGGCGGTGCGTTGGTCGATGCCAATGGCTTTCTGATGGGCATCAACACCGCCATTTATTCACGCTCTGGCGGCAACATGGGCATTGGCTTTGCTGTGCCGGTTTCCACGGCCAATCAAATCATGGCTGCACTCATCAAAGACGGCAAGGTTACACGTGGCTGGATTGGTGTTGAACCCCGTCCCTTGAACGTCGAATTGGCCGAGAGCTTTGGCATTCCCAAAGACAAAACAACCGGCGCATTGCCTCAAGGCGTTTTGATTCACGGTGTGTTGCAAAACAGCCCAGCCGCCAAAGCCGGCATTCAGCCAGGCGACTTGATCATGAAAGTGGCGGGTCAGGGTGTGTCGGATGTGCCTGACATGCTGTCGAGTGTGGCGGCTCTCAAGCCAGGAGAAGCAGCCACCCTGTTGGTCATGCGAAAAGGGAAAACATTGGAACTGCAAGTCAGCCCTGGCGTTCGGCCCGTGAGGCCGTAAAGCGTTGAGGCTGCAGACCTCAAGCCATATTGACTTAACGCCAATTACGCCGATTTAGAAGCTTCTTCAGAAGAGCCTTCGTCCTTGGGTGCTTGGGTGTGTTTGATGAAAATTTGAGCTGCCCAAATTCCCAACTCATACAGCAAGCACATGGGAATGGCCAAAGCCAATTGCGAGACCACATCGGGTGGCGTCACGATGGCCGCAATGACGAAGGCCAGAACCACGAAGTAGCCACGGAAATCTTTGAGTTTTTCGATGCTGACCACGCCTAAACGCGCCAACACCACCACCGCAATCGGCACCTCAAAGGCGAGGCCAAAAGCCAAAAACATGTTGAGCACAAAGCCTAAATAAGCTTCGATGTCAGGTGCGGCTGTGATGCTTTTGGGCGCAAAACTTTGAATAAAGGCAAAGACTTGGCCAAACACAAAGAAATAACAAAACGCAACGCCAACGAAAAACAGCAAGGTGCTCGAAACCACCAAGGGCATGACCAAGCGTTTTTCGTGGGTGTACAAACCGGGTGCAATGAAGGCCCAAACTTGGTACAAAACCACGGGCAAGGCCAACAAAAACGCAGCCATCATCAATATTTTGAGGGGCACCATGAACGGTGAAATGACCGACGTGGCAATAAGTGTGGTGCCAGCAGGTAAATGCGAAACCAGAGGTGCCGCCAACAAATCATAAAGTTCGGCAGGTCCAGGGAAAAGGGCCAAGATGGCCGCAGCAATTCCCACAGCCGCCAAGGCGCGAACCAACCTGTCACGCAACTCCATCAGGTGCGTGACAAAAGGTTGTTCGGTGCCGGCCAATTCGTCTTCGGGCTTGGGTGATGGATCGGACACTTAATAGCTACCTAATTTGGTGGGGCGATATCGGGCCACTCTGGCTGCACCCGACAATGTTTTGGTTCTGACCCCTGCCCGCGCTTTGTACCACTGGGGCACTGCAGCTTGCTTCAGGCGAAACTTCTTACCGGGATGTTTGTAAACAGGCGGTGGGGGCTCCCACCTTGGAACTTGATTCTCGGCATTGAGTCCGGCCGTGGTTTCATCCCACTGCTTTTCAAAATCGATGGCGGTGGATTGAACAGAGCTTTCGACATCTCTGGCAGCACCCTCCATGGTTTCCTTCATTTTCTTGAGCTCCTCCAAATCCATGGTGCGGTTCACCTCAGCCTTGACATCGGAGATGTAACGCTGTGCTTTGCCCATGAGGTTGCCCAAGGTCCGCGCCACGCGCGGCAACTTCTCGGGGCCGATGACGATCAGCGCCACCACCCCAATGAGGGCTATTTTGGAAATGCCAAGATCTATCAAATCAGGACTTTGTTTTAGCTTCCACGTCGATCGTGGTTTTTTCAGCCGTGGCCGTTGCGGCTACTTGTGCCGCAGGCTTTTCTTCTGTTGTGGGATTGCCGTTGGCATCTTTCATGCCGTCTTTAAATCCTTTGACCGCGCCGCCCAAGTCAGATCCCATGTTTTTCAGCTTTTTGGTGCCAAAAACCATGACCACGATGAGCAAAACGATCAACCAGTGCCAAATAGAGAATGAACCCATGGATGTCTCCTAACAATTAAATGAGATTCTAAGCGTTTAACCCCGCAGCCAAGGGCGAGGGCCGCCCATGACATGGAAATGCAGATGGTGAATTTCTTGGCCACCTTCTGCCCCCGTGTTGGTGACAATTCTGTAGCCACCTTCTGGATAAGGCCGGCAACCCTGTTCCAATGCCAGTTTAGGCGCTAAGGTCATTAAATGGCCGATAAGGGCCGAATGCTCAGGGGTGATTTGCGCCATCGACGGGATGTGCAACTTGGGGACCATCAAAAAATGGACTGGCGCCCAAGGGGCAATGTCATGAAAAGCGAACACATGCTCGTCTTCAAAAACCTTCTTAGAGGGAATTTTTCCTGCAATGATTTTGCAGAAGAGGCAGTTTGGGTCGTGCATCATTCACCTGTTTTTTCACGTAATTCGGCTTTGCGGAGGGCTTTTTCCTCCAAACCACTGAGGCCTTCACGGCGACTGAGTTCGGCCACCACATCGGCGGGTGAGAGGCCATAGTGTGCCAAGGCAATCATGCTGTGAAACCACAAATCGGCCACCTCGCCCACGAGTTTGTGCGCTTCACCACCATGGTCCATGTCTTTGGCAGCCATGACCGTTTCGGTGGCTTCTTCGCCAATTTTTTTCAAAAAGGCATCAGGCCCTTTGTGTAGCAAACGCGCCACATAACTTTTTTCGGGGTCGCCGCCGTTGGCCGGTTTGCGACTTTCAATGACGGCCGCCAAGCGGTCCAAAGCGTCGGTTGTACTCATGATTTTGGCAACGAGTGCTCACTTGTAAATAGATTCGGGGTCTTTCAAGACCGGTTCTGTGGCGGTCCATTCACCATCATGGTACTGCTGGTAAAAACAGCTGTGTCGGCCTGTATGGCAAGCAATGCCAGGTTCATGACCCAGTTGCGTCACTTTGAGCAAGACCACATCGTTGTCGCAATCGAGGCGCATGTCGTGAACGGTTTGCACATGGCCAGACTCTTCACCTTTGAACCACAGCTTGTTGCGTGATCGGCTGAAATAAACCGCGCGCTTCAGCTCGGCCGTTTTGGCCAGAGCCTCACGGTTCATCCAGGCAAACATCAGCACATCACCGGTGCTTGCCTCTTGCGCAATGACGGGCACCAAGCCCTGCGCATCCCATTTAATTTGATCAAGCCATGTCATGGGTTGAATCTACCACTTCAAGATGACGGTTTTTACAAACGAACTGGAATTCCGCGCTGGCGCATGCGCTGCTTGGCTTCTTGGACGGTGTATTCGCCATAGTGAAAAATGCTGGCCGCCAAAACTGCATCGGCGCCGCCCTGCTGCACGCCATCGGCCAAATGGTCCAAATTACCCACACCGCCAGATGCAATGACAGGCACTTGAACGGCGTCACTGACCGCTTTGGTGAGCGCCAAATCGAAACCCGACTTGGTGCCATCGCGGTCCATGCTGGTGAGCAAAATCTCGCCCGCGCCAAATTCGGCCATTTGGGTGGCCCATTTGACGGCATCCAGCCCCGTGTTTTGTCGTCCACCATGGCTGAAGACATCCCAGCCTTCACCGCGCAATGCAAGCTCATTGCCCTGCCTGCGTTTGGCATCGATGGCCACCACAATGCACTGCGCACCATACTTTTGGGACGCATCGCGAATGACTTGGGGGTTGGCAATGGCCGCCGAGTTGAAACTGGTTTTGTCAGCGCCTGCATTGAGCAAACGGCGCACATCGTCGACGGTGCGCACACCACCGCCCACCGTCAGCGGAATGAAGACCTGTGATGCCACTGCTTCAATGATGTGCAAAATAAGATCGCGACCATCACTGGTGGCCGTAATGTCCAAAAACGTGAGTTCGTCAGCGCCTTGCTCGTTGTAGCGTGCGGCAATTTCGACAGGGTCGCCTGCGTCACGCAACTCAACGAAATTGACGCCCTTGACCACGCGGCCACCGGTGACGTCAAGGCAAGGAATGATGCGTTTGGCTAGCATGGCGTTTCAAAGGTTAAATTGTTGCCAAGCTTCCCAAGCTTGGGAAGCAGGTACTTCGATGGGCGTATTGACGCGAGCCGCTTCAATGCACAACATTTGTTGGTAGCCGTTGGCAGGCAAGTCTGTCAGTTGCGCGGCTTTTTGGGCACCGGGATTCCAAACTACGCTTTGGCCCCACGCATCGCTTTGCGAAATTTTCAAAGTCTGCGAACCGTCGTGCAAGCGCCAAGTGGGTGCTGCTTGCTCAGATTGATTCTGTTCAAGCACTTTGGGAATGACATCGTAAACACGGTCGAATTCTGAACTGAAGCTTAACTGCCCGCTGCATGTTTGATGCGTGTCTAGCACCGCATCCCATTCAGGTTGTTGGGACTGACCGTGCACACTGACTTGATCGATGGCACTGACCGCCAGATAGGTGTGCAAAGCGCCCGTGAATGTGAAGCTTTGATCGTCATGATTTTCGACACGCAATGAAATTTTCAACTGTTGCACTTGTAAATCGACGATGAGCAAGGCGCGAAAATTGACAGGCCAAATGCTGCGGGTTGTGTCGTTTGCTTGCAGTTCAAACACTTGGGCTGTTGTGTCACCGCTGTTTTCAAGCAAATGCCATGTCATGTTGCGAACAAAACCATGCTTGGGCAAATTGCCGCGCTGGTTGAATTGGGGAAAGCAGACCGGCACGCCGCCGCGAATGGCCGTATGACCATCACATGCAGAGTTGGGACTGAGGTACAAGCGCTCAGCGCCAGCGGCATGCCACGACAAGACTTGCGCGCCCTGTTGGGCCACAAACACGCTGTCGCCATTGGGCAAGGACCAGCGCCAGCCAGCGTGGCCTTGAAAGGTGTCAGCCGTTAAGTTCATCGGCCCTGGCCTGGGCTGCTTGGAAATCAAGGTCACCAGAGTAAACGGCACGACCGCAAATGACGCCTTCGACGCCTTCGTCTTCCACGGCGCACAATTGCTCAATGTCGGCCATGTTGGACAGGCCGCCAGAGGCAATGACAGGGATGGTGAGGGCTTGAGCCAACTTGACCGTGGCATCGATGTTGATGCCACTGAGCATGCCGTCGCGGCCAATGTCGGTGTAGATGATGGACTCGACGCCCCAGTCTTCAAATTTCTTGGCCAGATCGACCACTTCGTGGCCCGTGAGTTTGCTCCAGCCGTCGGTGGCCACTTTGCCGTCCTTGGCGTCGAGGCCGACGATGATGTGGCCGCCAAACGCGCTGCAGGCATCGCGCAGGAAGCCTGGGTTTTTTACCGCTGCTGTGCCAATGATGACGTATCGCAAACCGCCGTCGATGTATTTCTCAATGGTGTCCAGATCGCGAATGCCACCGCCCAATTGGACGGGAATGTCGTCGCCCACTTCTTTCAAGATGGACTTGATGGCCGCAAAATTTTGGGGCTTGCCGGCAAAAGCACCGTTCAGGTCGACCAGGTGCAAACGGCGTGCACCTTTTTCAAGCCATGTTCTGGCCATGGCCGCCGGGTCTTCACCAAACGTGGTGGCTTGGTCCATGTCGCCTTGCTTGAGGCGAACGCAGTGGCCGTCTTTGAGGTCAATCGCAGGTATCAGAATCATGGCGAATTGGTAGCGCTAGAGTGGAACGAAAAAGTTAAAGGAAAATCAAGGTTGCCAATGCAAGAAATTTCTGTAAAGCGCCAAACCTTGGTCGGCACTTTTTTCAGGGTGGAACTGCGTGGCAAACAAATTATCGCGCGCAATGGCACACGCAAAGGTGCCGCCATAGTCAGTTTCCCCAGTCACATGGGCGTTATTGTCTGGCTTGGCGTAAAAACTGTGCACAAAATAAAAGTAACTACCGCTGGGAATATCACCCCAAACGGGGTGCTGTGCACCCTGATGTTGGCTGAAATTGACTTGGTTCCAGCCCATTTGTGGCACCTTGAAACGGCTGCCATCGGCTTGAACTTTGCCAGCCACATCGAACTTGACCACGTTGCCGTGGATTAAACCCAAGCCCGGTGTGTTGCCTTCATCGCTGTGATCAAGCAGCATTTGCATGCCGACACACACACCAAACAGCGGTTTGGAGGCAGCAGCCTCCAACACAGCTTTCATGAGACCCGATTCTCGCAACTCGCGCATGCAATCGGGCATGGCCCCTTGACCTGGCAACACGACACGCGAAGCATGGCGAACGTCTTGCGGGTTGGAGGTGATTTTGACGTCAACTCCAGTGTCTTGCGCTGCATGAATGACCGCTTGCGCCACCGAGCGCAAGTTGCCCATGCCGTAATCGACCACCGCCACTGAATTGGGTGACATGCTTAGAGCGAACCTTTGGTGGAAGGGATGATGCCCGCAGCACGAGGGTCTATTTCGAGTGCCGCACGCAAAGCGCGCGCAAACGCTTTGAATACGGTTTCGGCTTGGTGGTGCGCATTGTCGCCCCGCAAGTTGTCGATGTGCAATGTGACCAAGGCGTGGTTGACAAAGCCTTGGAAGAATTCGTGCATGAGCTGCGTGTCAAAGCCGCCTACCATGCCACTGGTGAACGGCACGTGGTTGACCAAGCCTGGACGGCCCGAAAAGTCGATGACGACGCGCGACAAAGCTTCGTCGAGCGGGACGTAGGCGTGGCCATAGCGGCGCAAGCCTTTTTTATCGCCCACAGCTTGGGCCACTGCTTGACCTAGGGTAATGCCCACGTCTTCGACGGTGTGGTGACCATCGATGTGCAGATCGCCTTTGGCGTCAATTTCTAAATCGATGAGGCCGTGGCGGGCAATTTGGTCCAGCATGTGGTCAAAGAAACCAATGCCAGTGGACAGTTTGGCCTGACCAGTACCGTCCAAATTCACTTTGACGCGGATTTGGGTTTCAGCAGTTTGGCGCGTGACTTCTGCAACGCGGGGTGAGCTCATAAAGATTCCTTGAGTGCTGCCAACATGCGCACGTTTTCATCGGGGGTTCCGACAGTCAGGCGCAAACAATTGCTCAGCAATGGGTGCATTTTAGAAACGTTCTTCACCAAAATGCCTTTCGTTTTCATACCTTCGAAGCACTTTGTGGCGTCTGGCATACGAACCA
>JBEDKQ010000060.1:0-52619 GCA_041172085.1 Pseudomonadota bacterium
CCGCCCCCTCCCTCTGATAACACGCCTCCAAGCGTATTGATCACAACCAATGTCAATCTTCTGAAATCAGGCGAAACAGCCATCATCACATTCACGTTCTCGGAAGAACCTGGCGGAAGTTTCACATGGAACGGAAGTGCTGGAGATGTATTGGTTTCTGGCGGTTCTTTGAGTGCCATCATCGGCAACGCACTCACACGCACCGCAGTGTTCACACCAACTGTCAACTTGGCAAGCGGCAGTGCAAGCATTACCGTGACCCACTTAAGCTATACCGACATCGCAGGCAACGCTGGAAGTGCAGGCGTCACACCAAGCATCCGCATTGACACATTAGCACCCGTCATTTCAAGTTTAGCTTTAAGCAGTTCCACTGGCGGTATTGTCAGCGCCACGGATGCCACCGTGAATAACCTCAACTTATCTGACACCCTTTTGGCTACAGTTACTTTCGATGATGTGGTCACAGTTAATTCTGGCGGTGGCTCACCCTCTTTGGATTTTGTCATTGGCACCAGCACCCTACAAGCGCTATATGTATCAGGCTCTGGTACCACCGCTTTGGTCTTTAGAACCACTGTCGCATCTGGTCAAAACGACAATACCGGCGTCGCCATTGCCAGCAATGCGCTGAGCTTAAACAACGCAACCATCAAAGATGCCAGCGGCAACAATGCCACCATCACCTCATTAGCGGTCGCAGACAATGCCAAATATTTGGTAGACACCACTGCGCCAACTTTGGCCATTGCCTCAAGTACGGCAACTCTGAATACGGGACAGACCGCCACCATCACCTTCACATTCAGTGAAGACCCTGGCAGCAGCTTTACATGGGACTCAATCGCTGGCGACGTAAATGTCAGTGGCGGCACATTGGGCAATATCAGTGGCACTGGAACCATACGAACAGCTACGTTCACACCCACACAGAATATTGCATCTGGCACAGCCAACATTTCAATGGCGCAAGACGCCTACACAGACGCTGCTGGCAACTTCGGCCGCGAAGCCCTCACCCCTGTTGTGGCCATCTACACTTCTACGCCTGTCATTTCAAGCATAGCCCTGAGCGGCGCCACCGATGCAATGAACAACACGCTCAATACAGGCGATGTGATTTTTGCCACGGTGGTGTTCAGTGAAGCCATTGCCTTGAATAACAGCGGTGGTTCCCCCACTTTGGGACTGCTCATGGAGGGCACGCTGGTGCAAGCAGCCTATGTCTCGGGTACAGACACTACCGACTTTGTCTTCAGCTACACCATTCTGGCTGGGCAAAATGACAACACTGGTATTTCAGTGCCCGCGAATGCCATCAGTTTGAACGGCAGCACCTTCAAAAATGCCGCGAACAATAACTCGGTAATCACCAGCGACGCCGTAGCAGACAACGCGCTGTATGCCGTAGACACCATAGCGCCAAACGTAGCCATCACATCTTCTAGGGCCAGCTTGAAGGCGGACGAAACAAGCGTCATTTCCTATACCTTTACAGAAGACCCCGGCACCAGTTTTACGATGTCCGATGTGACCGTTACAGGCGGTACGTTGAGTGCGCTCACAGGTCTTGGCACCGTCAGGCGCAGTACGTTCACACCCACATCCAATTTGACCAGTGGTACTGCCAGCATCACGGTGGCCCATTTAAGTTACACCGACAACGCTGGCAATCTAGGCAGTGCAGGCGTCACACCTGTCATCAGCATTGACACCTTGGCACCGCTCATTAGCAGTGTGTCTTTAAGCAGTAGCACCGGTGGCATAGCGAGCATCAGCGATGCAAGTGTTAACAACCTCAACGCCACAGACACCCTAACAGCCACTGTCACGTTCAATGATGCAGTCACCTTGAACACCGACGGCGGCTCACCAACCTTGGCTTTGCTGATTGGCGGCAGTACCCTACTGGCCACTTATGTGTCGGGCTCTGGCACCACAGCACTGCTGTTCACTACCACCATTGCAGCAGGCCAAACAGATGCCAATGGCGTTGCCATCGCCAACAATGCGCTCAACTTGAACAACGCCACCCTTAAAGACGTCAATGGCAACAATGCCACCATCACTTTTGTGGCAGTGACCGACAACGCCAAGTATTTGGTCGACACGACAGCTCCCACAATGAGCATTACAAGCAACGTTGCCACCCTTAAAGTGGGTGAGACCGCCAACATCACATTCACTTTTTCTGAAGATCCGGGCACCAGTTTTGTATGGGATGGCAGTGCGGGCGATTTGCTTTTAACAGGCGGTACTTTAGGCGCCATGAGCGGAACGGGCTTAACACGCTCAGCAATGTTTACGCCCACGGCCAACTTAGGCAACGGAAGTGCCAGCACGACCGTGGTGGCCAACGCCTATCAAGATGCAGCAGGCAACAACGGCGAGGCAGGATTGAGCCCCAGCATTGCCATCGATACATTAGCGCCTAGCATCACAAGCTTGGCTCTTACCAGTTCCACAGGCGGTATTGCAAGTGCGGGTGATGCAACGGTTAACAACCTGAACGCGACAGACACACTGACTGCCACCGTCACCTTTGACGATGTTCTCACAGTGAATACCGCGAGTGGCTCGCCCACTTTGGCGCTGGTCATTGGCGGCAGCACGGTGCAGGCCAATTATGTCTCTGGCTCTGGTACCAACGCATTGGTGTTCACAAGCACCGTGACTGCCTTGCAAAACGACAGCAACGGTGTGGCCATGGCAAGCAATGCATTGAGCTTAAACGGTGCCACACTCAAAGACGCCAATGGCAACAACGCCTCCATCACCTCGACTGCAGTTTCAGACAATGTCAAGTATTTGGTCGACACCACACGCCCCACAGTGAATGTCACCGCTGACACAGCCACTTTAATTTCTGCCCAAACAGCCACCTTCACCTTCACCTTCAGCGAAGACCCAGGCAGCTCATTTGTGTGGAACGGCACCACAGGAGATTTGGTGGTCAGCGGTGGCACCTTAGGTGCCCTCAATTCCACAGGCAACCCCCTCATGCGAACTGCCATCTTGACGCCAGCAACTGGTGTGAGTGGCGGTACAGCCAACGTGGTCGTGAATTTAAACAGCTACAGCGATGCAGCAGGCAACTTAGGACAAGAAGCCGTTGCCGGCGTGACCGACAAATCGGCCAACATCACTGTGAACACCACAACGACAAGCTTGTCGTCTGTAGTCATTAGCAGTGCAGACAACATTCAAAACAACTTGCTCAATGCAGGCGATGTGGTTTATGTCACCGCCACCTACACTGAACTGGTTAGACTGAACGCGGGCGCTGGTACGCCCAGCCTCAAACTGAACATTGGCGGCATCGAAGTGAATGCACTTTATGCGTCTGGCTCTGGTACCAATGCATTGGTGTTTGCCTATACCGTTCAGTCAGCTCAAACCGATGTCAATGGTATTTCTATTGTTGCCAGCAGCGTGGGTAGTCCTACCTTCAATCTAAACGGCAGAACCCTCACCGATACCACGGGCAACACCACTGTCAACACCTACAGTGCCGTGGCCGACAACGCCAGCTATTTGGTGGACACCACAGCGCCTACCTTGGTCAGCATCGTTTCGAGTCGCAGTACCTTCTTAAGCGGCCAAACCTCAACCATCACATTTACTTTTAGCGAAGACCCAGGCGCTACCTTCACTTGGAACGGCACTGCCGGCGATCTGACCTTGGTGGAAGGCACACTCACAGCCATCAGTGGTACAGGCTTAACCCGGACTGCAACCTTTTATCCAACCCAAGGCTTAACGAGTGGTAATGCAAGCTTCACCGTTAGCAACAATTTGTTCACAGACTTGGCTGGTAATCTAGGCAGTGGCAACACCCTCACTGGCTTGGTCATCAACACATCCCCTGCAACGCTCATGAGCATGCAATTGACCAGCGCAGTGGGTTTGCAAAACAGCACCCTCAATGCAGGTGACACAGTGAACGTCACGGCACACTTTTCTGAAGCGCAAACAGTTGACATCACAGGTGGCTCGCCCACACTTGCATTACAGATTGAAAGCTCCGCCGTATTTGCAACCTATGTGTCTGGCGCAGGCACTGCAGATTTGGTCTTCAGCTACACAGTACTGGCTGGTCAAACAGACACCAACGGCATTGCCATTAACAACAATGCATTGCACCTCAACGGTAGCACTCTCATAGACCCACGCGGGAACACCACCCTCTTACCCGTCAGCGTATTGAGCGCCGATAACGCTGGCTACAAGGTAGACACCACAGCATCCACTCTGTCCATCACATCCGATGTGAGCCATCTCAAAATAGGCGAAACTGCAAACATCACCTTCAGTTTCAGTGAAGACCCAGGCAGTACCTTTACATGGGATGGCACTACAGGCGATGTGAATTTGACCAATGGCAGCTTAAGCGCCATCACTGGCACAGGTCTAACACGCAGTGCCATTTTCACACCCTCCAATAACTTTGATACTCGCACTGCCACCATCACTGTCAGCAATGGCACCTACCAAGATGCAGCCGGCAACAACGGTGGCGCAGGTGCTACACCCAGCTTAAGCCTCGACACCTTAAAGCCTAGCATCAACAGTGTGGCTATCACGAGCGCAACCGGTGTACAAAACAGCATTCTGAACGCTAACGACACCGCCAACATCAGTGTGATTTTCAGTGAAGCAATAAACTTGAACTTGGGCAATGGCTCACCCACCGTAAGCTTGCTGATAGGCACCAGCACCGTGCTGGCCAATTATGTATCTGGTGCAGGCAGCAACACTTTGGTGTTCACCACCAACATTGCAGCGGGTCAAACCGACATCGATGGCATCGCCATTTCTCTCAATGCGTTGACATTGAACGGCGCGGTGCTGACGGATACAGCTGGTAATGCGGCCTTGCTGACATCATCGGCAGAAGTTAGCAACGCGAGTTACAAAGTAGACACCACAGCACCTATCCTCAAAACCATGGTGTTTGACAAAAGCAGTTTGAAAACCGGCGAAACTGCCACTGTCACTCTCACCTTCAGTGAAGATGTCAGCAGTACCTTCACATGGAATGGCACAGCTGGAGACTTTAGCGTGACAGGCGGTACCTTAAGTGCCATCAGTAGCTTTGTATTGAGCGGCTCAGACTATGTGGCAACCGCCACATTCACCCCCACTGCGGGCAGCACCTTAACAGGCGTTGTTTCGACTGCGCTGGCGGCCTACACAGATGCTGGAGGCAATGCTGGCAACGCGAGTACCAGCGCCAGCATTGCAATTGACACCGTGGCGCCTACCCTGACCACCATGAACATCTCGGGTGCCAGCGGTATTTTGAGCAATACCCTGAATGCTGGCGATGTGGTGGAAGTGACGGCCACTTTCAATGAAGCTGTGTTGGTCAATGGCACAGGCAACAAACCGCAGGTTCAATTGAACATTGGCGGTGCCTTGGTCTATGCCGCCTATGCTTCGGGTTCTGGCACCACAGACTTGCTGTTCAACTACACCATCTTGGCTGGACAAAACGATGGCAATGGCATCAGTTACAGCGCGAATGCGCTAGGACTCAACACAGGGACGCTACTTGATGCGACTGGCAATGCAGCAACCCTGACTGCTGAATTGCGCTTAGACAACCTCAGTTACAAGGTTGACACAACTGCACCCACGGTGACCATCACCAGCAATAAAGCAACACTGCTCAGTGGTCAAACGGCCACTATCACAATCACATTCAGCGAAGACCCTGGCACAAGTTTTGATGCCAGTGACATCACCCTCACCAATGGCACTTTGAGCGCGATAAGTGGCACAGGGCTAATCAGAACCACCACTTTCACACCTGCAAGCAACGGTCCTTCAACCAACACCATCATTGTGGTGGGCGCAGGCACTTATCAGGACGCTGCAGGCAATGCGGGCAGTGAGGGTCGTAGCATCAACTTACCCACAGACACTTCAGCGCCTACTATCCTCTCAATGGCAATGAACACATCCAGTACGGGACTGCTCAGCAGCACATTCAATGCGGGAGATGTTGCAAAAGTGGAAGTGGTGTTTAGCGAAGTGATGACCGTCAACACTTCTGGCGGCGTTCCTACTTTAGGCATGACCATTGGTACCACAACTGTGACGGCAAGCTACCTCTCAGGCAGTGGCAGCAATGCATTGCTGTTCAGTTACACCATTTTGGCGGGCCAGACAGATACCGACGGCATCAGCCTCAATGCAAACAGTCTGAATGCAAACGGCGGAACTCTCACAGACGTACTTGGCAACGCTGCCGTCTTAACGCATGCCGCGGTAGGCAATGCCCTTGGTTACAAAGTAGACACAACGGCCCCCACTTTGTTAATTACGTCCAACAAAAGCACCTTGCTGAGCGGGGAAACCGCAACTGTCACCTTCACATTCTCTGAAGATCCTGGCACCACTTTCGCGTGGAACGGAACCACCGGTGACATTGTGCTAGCCGGAGGCACCTTAGGTGCCATTTCAGGCTCAGGACTGACACGTACTGCCACCTTCACGCCTACCCCAGATACAGCGTCCAGCGCTGGCAGCATCAGTGTTGCGGCAGGCACTTACACGGATACCGCAGGCAATATAGGAGGCGTCGGCGCAACACCATCATTGACCATCGTTACATTCAAAAACAAGATTTATTTATCTGACATAGCAGCCAACATTGGCGGGTACGCAATTGACTCACCCAATACCAGCGCCAACTTTGGCTATGCGGTCAGTATGGTGGGCGACTTTAACGGTGATGGTTTTGGAGACGTGATCTCGGGTGCGCCGCTGAACACGCAAATAGCAAGCCAAGGCGGTGGTGCAGTGATCGTGCAAGGCGGATTGAATTTGTCACTCGTCACACCGGGTTACAGCGGGTTTGGTCAGGTAAGTGGCATGTACTTGTATGCCAACTTGGCCAATGGTTGGGCAGGCTTTTCAGTTGCAGGCGTTGGCGATATGAACAAAGACGGTTACATGGACGTTTTGATTGGCATGCCTAGAAATCCATCCGACTTCACCACATCAGGGCAAGCCTTCTTGGTTTATGGAAAGAAAAACGCGAGCGGCAGTTTAGAGGAATACCAAAAAGAGATTGTGACTTTAGCGGGCACATCGGCCGCGCTCAAGATCACGCTGCCTGTTGCAGGAGCGGGCGGTGGTTTTTCTGTCAGCAGTGCAGGCGATGTCAATGGCGATGGCTGGACTGATTTGATCGTCAGTTCTCACTTTGAGGACATTGGAAACCGCAATAAAGCAGGTAAAAGCTATGTGATTTACGGCTCTGCAGCCTTGTCTGCTTTGCAACCTGTGTCAACTGCGAATGTGGGTGGCAGCATTGCAGGCTTTACCATTTCGGGCTGGCAAGATGGCGAAGAAAGTGGCACCTCCGTCAGCAGTGCGGGCGACTTCAACGGCGATGGCAAAGCCGACTTGCTGGTCAGCGCTTATTTTTCAGACATCACACGTGCCAATTCTGGCACAACTTACGTGGTGTTGGGAAAAACCGGCAACACCGCAGTCGACCTGAATGCCATCAAAAACAATAATGGCGGCTTTGCCATCATCGGTGAAAACGGCACCGACAACAGCGGCGTTTCCGTCAGTAGCGCCGGCGATGTCAATGGCGATGGTTTTGGCGATATTGTGATTGGTGCCATCGTGGCCTCTACCAGTGCACCCAATCGATATAGCGGTAAAACATATGTGGTGTTTGGGAGATCCACTGCCAATGCAGCCATTGACCTTGCCACCATTGCCAGTGGCGTTAGCACTGGCGGATTTGCAATTATTTCGAACGTGGCCGGTGAACAAAGTGGTCACAGCGTCAGCAGTGCTGGTGACATCAATGGCGATGGCTTGATGGACATTATTTTGGGGGCACCCAACAACAGCGTTAATGGCAGCGCCAACACAGGGCAGAGTTATGTGGTTTATGGAAAAGCCACGACCACCAACGTGAACCTGTCAGACATCGTGAACAACATCGGTGGATTTGCAATTGTGGGAGAAGGCGGAGAAGACCTTAGCGGATATTCCGTGGGTGCAGCTGGTGATGTCAATGGCGATGGCTTAGCCGATTTGATTGTGGGTGCACCTGGTTATGACGCTGCGCATGGCACCGTTCAATCGGGCCGCTCATATGTTATTTTGGGTGCCAAGACGAATGCTTTCAAAGCGGGTAGTTTTGTGGACGACATTGGCACCAGCGGCAATGACGCCCTGTCATCTACAGGAGGTCAAACCTTGGCGGGCGGCAGTACGTTTGCAGGGGCAGGCAACGACACTTTCACGTCCAATGGCGCAGACGTTTTACTGGGCGGCAATGGCGCCGATATTTTCATCCTGAATCAGGACACCATCACTGCGCTACAAAACGTCTTTGGCGCTGGCGGAAATACAACGCAGTTGGCCAGAATTGATGGCGGGGGTGGTATTGATACGATCCGCTTGGGAGGCACTGGCGCTTTGGACCTTAACCTCAGTTTGGTCAAAAACATCGGTGTTGGCAACATTGAAGGCATGAGTCGCATCAATAGCATTGAATACATCGACTTGCGAACAGATCTAGATTCCAATAAATTAACCATTCGTGTTGACGATGTTCTGGACATGTCCGGTAGCAATTGGATCAATGCCTTGTCTGATTTTGCCGGTGAAGGTAGTTGGAAAAATAAGAGCGGAGGCACCACGATGAATCAGAACATTTGGAAGTACCACCAAATCGTGGTTGACGGCACAAACCAAGATACCGTCAGCACCACAGGTTGGACTTTGCAAACCACCGGCGCTTTAAGTGGGTGGAAAGTTGGAGACACTGAGGCTCGCGGTTACGACGTTTACATTGCAGCCGATGGTCGGCCTGCCATGATGATGGTCGAACAGGCCATTGTGCCAAGCACAATTTTGTAAGATCTTTAAGGAGATGCTCTTTGCATAGCGGCCTTCAAGCTTGCGTTCAAAGTATCTAGCGCGTCGGCGTAATGCGCTCGGGTGGTTTTGGACAAACCTGGCTTAGCATTCGCTTTTTCCAACATGCTGACCAACTGACGCGCGTTCTCACGCATGATGCTGCGTGCATCGGCTGGCCATGATCCTGCGGGCTTGACCAACACATCGGCCATGCGACGCAGTTGTTCGCGTTGCAAGTTGCGTCTGATCAAACTGGTTTCTTGACCTGTTTTGGCTTCAGCCCAAATGGCATCTTGCAATGAATCGTAAACATCAGCCAAACCCAAGGTTTCCTTGGGGTCGTTCACCTTCATGCCCACTTCTGCCAAGCGGGCGGCCACTGCGGGTGAATAAACATGATCCAAAATTTCCTTTTGCACGCCAGCAACCAAACGTGCCACCGAAGTTTGCATGCTGCCGTCAGCCTCTGTTCGCTCAAAACGGTCGGTGGCCAAGCGGGCAATGAATTCAGGTTTGAACTTGAAACTGTCGGTGCCAAAAAAGTCTTTGGTAATTAAGGCCAAAGCTTCTTTTTGCTTCGCTGCGCTCACAGGTTCAAACACAGCATTTTTACTGCCAGCGCGTTCACGTCGAATGTGCACGCCACCAATGTATTTGGCCGCCAAGGGTGCCACACGATTCAATTGGTTAAAGCCACTTCGGAAGCTTCGCGTGAGGCGCTCATAGCTTTCACCGGTTGCCAAGTTCATGTTTTGCAAGCGGTCCCACAACTCTCGTGAGAGCTTCATGCGCAGTTTGTAATAGGTCAATGGATCGGCACCCAAGTCAAAGCGGTTGACCATGGGGTCTACCCCGCCCATGCTGCCGTAGCCTGCATCTTCATCGGAGTCAAATTGCAATTCGGGCTGGCTGGCCTTGGCCAAAATTTGTGCCAGTCCTTGTGCCTCTTGGCCAGGCGCAAATTGTTTGTAGCCAAACTCAATGGCCCAATAGTCGTAAGCGCCCAAGGTGGACATGACGTACTCGCCCTGTTTCTCGCCTTTGGGCGAAATGTTGTAGGGTGTGTAGTCCATGACGGAAGAGGTGACGCCATTGATCTTGGTGAAATTGGGATCTTGAATTTGCTTCAAGTCGTATACCGTAGAAGCGCGGAAGTTATGACGCAAGCCCAAGGTATGCCCCACCTCGTGCATGATCACATCTTTCAGATAGGCTTTGGCCAGCGCATCGGCTTCGGGGCTGTCTAGCTCCATGCCTCTTGCTTCTAGCAAGTCCAAGGCATAGTGCAGTTCTTGCGCAGCAGATTCTGCGTGGTCGCACATCTCGCCATCGGCACCACGAACACGGCCTAAATCTTCAATGACCGCACGGCGAGCACCGCGGGTGAACACATCGGACATGCCAATGTCGGCGTCCAAAATTTCGCCAGTGCGGGGGTCGGCTTGTGAAGGGCCAATGGCGAAGCCAACGTCGGCACCCGTAAACCAGCGAACTGAAGCATGCTTGGCATCCATGTTGTTGAAGTCATCGTTGGACTGCTGTTGCTTCACAACCAGGGCATTTTTAAACCCCGCTTTTTCAAAAGCTTTGTTCCATTCCAATACACCTTGCGATACGGTTTCGCGGTATTTTTCAGGAATGTTTTTGTCGAGCCAATAAACAATAGGTTCTTTGGGCTCAGACACCGCTGCAGCGGCATCTTTCTTTTCTAAGCGCCAGCGTTTGAGAAAATGCGTTTTAGATTTGAGATTGAAGTCGGTGGTGTAGTCGGTTCGTTCTACTGTGAAGAAACCCACCCGCTCATCGGCAATCCGCGTTTGCATAGGCTCAGGCAAAGGCATCAAGCTGTAATAGAAGGACACAAAAAGACTGCGCGGATCGGGTGTGGTGCGCGGTGGGGGTGTCATTGGCACAGGGCTTGGCGTCATGGGTGGGGCCGAAATTCTAGCCACCGAGAAATGCGCCTTCACTTCCAGACCTGTGAGTTTGTCTGTGTTTTTAACGGCTGTGAAAGAAGTGTTGCGTGTATCGAGTGCGAAGGGCATTCTGAATGAAGCTTCTAGGCGTGTTTGATAACCTGGAATATCGGCAAACAACAAACTGTTGGCTTCTATCAATACGGATTTAGTTTCGGGATGTGGCTGCGTGAGCACAGCCGCACTGGCCATCAAACTGTCAGAGAAAGATTCAGATACAAACTGAGCTTGTGGCGTACCTGCTTTGGCGAAGAACTGGGTGTTCTTGGCAATCAGTTGAATTTGATGACCTATTTTGACAAATTCAACTAACTTTGAACCGCCCATTTGACTGCCATAAAGCCCGCGCTCGCCCACCGAATTGGGAATGTTGTACGAAAAGAAAAACGGCTTGTTCAACTGGCTGGGCAAAATTTCAAGCCAGATTTTGTCGTCCTTTTGATGAAGCGTGAAGTACCCAGGCACGGCCTTGGAGTCCTTCAAAAAATCTTTCATGGGTCGCAAAGCACCTGGTGCGGCGGGGGGCGAAGCTGGCGTCGTGCTGGCGGCCGCACCTGAAGTTGGCGTGGACGCAACAGGCGTGGCAGGCACTGGTGTTGGCGGCGTTTGGGCTTGAACGCCTGTTAAAGCCAAAAGACCAACACATGCCGCTGTAAGGGCCGTCAATCTGAAGGAAGGCGTTGTGAGCATGGCCATGCGAAATTCCCAATAGAAGGTGTTCAATGAATGAGTAACATTCTAAAGACTGAATGCTTGGGGTAAATACCAAGTCCACGGAACAACGCTCCTTCATAGAAAAAAAATTCACAGAACAGGGTTTGCACGTGTCTTTCATCAACTCACAAACTTGGAGAATGCAAGCATGTCATCACTTATCTTGATCAACCCACATGCTGCCGGTGGTCGCGCGTTGAAGTTGCTGCCGGGTATACATGCGTGGTGCCAGTCGCACGCCAGTCCGTCAAAGCCAACGCGCATCGAAGCACCTGAAACCATTGCTTCTGCACTTACGCTGCTGTCCAACTTACCAGCCCAGTCACGTGTCGTCGTTGTAGGTGGCGATGGCACCTTGCATCAAATGCTGCCTGCTTTGATTCAAGCGCAGCATGAAGTTGGTTTGGTCCCATACGGTAGCGGCAATGACTGTGCGCGTGCCTGGGGTTTGTACAATATGTCTTGGCAAGATGCACTTCGCTTTGCGTTAACAGGGGTACCTCATCGAATTGATGTTGGCAGCGTCGCCATCAATCAAGACCCAGCACATTTCTTTCACTCCAGCTTGGCCATTGGTTTTGACGCATCGGTTGGCAACAGAGCTTTGGCAGGACCCTCTTATTTGCGCGGCCTGCCTCGGTATTTATTGGCAACATTTCGAGAGCTTCACAATCTACGCAACTGGCCCCTCGATATTCAAGTCGATGGTCAGCGGGTAATCGAGGCAAATTGTTTGTTGGCTTCTAGCCTGAACACATCAACTTATGGCGCAGGTATGCCAGCAGTACCGCATGCTTTGATTGACGACGGCCAGTTGAATTTGTTGGTGGCTTCAGAATTTAATCGACTGCAAACCTTGCTCATGCTTCCGCGCTTGCTAACGGGTACGCATTTGAGTCATCCCAGAATAAAGTGCCAACCTTATCATGCCGCGCTGATTACCAGCAGTGTCAATGTGCCGGTTGCTGCGGACGGTGAACCCCTTGGTGATGCCCGCAGCATCACATTGAAAGTGATGCCTCAAGCCCTGCAGGTTGTCAAAAAATAGCGCAACGCAACAAGGCTTGGGCGACGTCAACTCAATCGATTTTGATACCCGCCTTGGTAATGATGGCGCCCCACTTGCGCGATTCGCTGTCAATGAAACTCTTGAAGGTGGCTGCAGAACCGCCACCCAAAATCAAACCTTGTTTGAGCATGTTCTGACGAAATCCGGGATCGGTCATGGCTGCATTGACATCGGCATTGATGCGTTGAACGATGTCGGAAGGAGTGCCCGTAGGTGCAAACAAACCGTTCCATGCCAAAGCGTCAAAACCTGCGTAACCCGATTCGGCTACAGTGGGCAAGTCGGGGCGCGATGGCAAGCGCTGAGGGCTGGTCACGGCCAGCAACTTTAACCGCCCGCCTTGAACCAAGGACAAAAGCGCTGGCTCTACGGCCAATAAGGCTTGAGTTTCGTTTTGGGCCACCGACAAGGCCGCTGGCGGCGAACCGGTAAATGGTACATGCGTGGCTTCAAATCCGGCTGTGGTTTTGAGCAATTCCATCGACAAATGTGATGAGCTGCCCTGCCCCACAGATGCATAACTAACCTTGTCTCCCTGGGCTTTGGCCCAAGCCACAAACTCTTTGAAGTTTTGCGCAGGGTGGGCAGCTGGCACGGCCAACACGTTGGGCTGCGATGTGGTCAAGATGATGGGCATCAAATCTTTGGCCGGATCGTAGGGCATTTTTTTGAACATGAATGGGCCAAATGCAATGGGGCCATTGAAGCCAATGCCCAAGGTATACCCATCTGGCGCAGCCTTGGCCACGGCATCCATGCCGATGGTTCCGCCAGCGCCAGGTTTGTTTTCCACCACCAGTGGTTGGCCCCAACGTAATTTGAGCGTTTCGGACATGCCTCGCACAATGACATCCAAGGAACTACCTGCGGGGGCTGGCACGATGACTTTGACGGGTTTGCTTGGCCAAGTACTTTGTGCTGATGCGGAAATGGGTGTCATTGCCAAGGCTGACAAACCTGCAGCGGTCAGTAAGCATTGGATCAAATGGCGTCTTTTGTTGAGTTGCATTTTTTGAGCCTCCTGGGGAGGGATCATACTTAATTGGCGTCAGATCCATAATTTTTTGGTCTGGGGAGTAATTATCTCTTTGGCTTAGAGCGTTGCGCAGACTGGGTATGAGGGGTCTCCTCATACTGGGGTACCAGAAATCGTCAACCCCTCATACCCAGTCTACGCAACTTTTTGCATGTTTACTTCAGGCGAACACTCGTGACTTTTATCGCAACATACTTTGCGTACCAATGTCTGCCAACCAAAAGAACTGTTCGCAGTCTGTGGGAGTTTGTGTTGGGCAGGTGACGATTTCTGGTACCCCAGTATGAGGAGCCTGCCCAACACAAACTCCCGCAGCGAGCACAGCAAACACGCACAACATCAATTAGAGCCCAACTTCACACTCCCAGTAAACAAACTGAACCCCGCGCCCAACACCACTCGCTCAACAATGTTTTTGGGAGGCGTCCCAAAGCCTCCACATGACTTGGACACATGTGAGGCATCAAATTGATCCAACGCATCCAAACCCATGTTGATACCTAACAAAGGCAACAAATAACCACCCCCCGTTAACAACAGCACACTCGGGGTTGCAATAGACCTTGTCAACTTGATGTCGTCATGCAGAGGCGCCAACTCAAACGAACGCTGACATGCAGCGGTTTGGTATTGCGGGTCTTGCGGATTAATGCTATCGGCCATGTTGCGCGTATGGCTGGCACAACCTGAAAGGCTAAGCACCCAAATGAATATGCACAAAAGGCAAACTCGCGTCATTGAGCTTCCGGTTGAAAACCAGCCTCACCCATTTGCCACAACATAAAGGACTGAATGTCTGCAGTGCGCTGCATGGCTTGGTCGGCACCCGAGCCCGCGCCATGCCCAGCTTGGTAGTCCAAACGCAGTAGCACAGGCATTTGCCCCTTTTGCGCATATGCCAAACGTGACGCAAACTTCAAGCTCTGCCAGACATCCACGCGAGAATCGTTGACGCCATGCATCAGCATGGTCGCGGGATAGCGAACACCATCTTTGACAGCGTGATAAGCGCTATTTCGCAGTAACGCGTGAAACTCTTCTTCCACTTTGACAGTTCCGTACTCAGGAATATTGGCCACACCATTGGCGCGCTGTTCTGAACGAACCATGTCAAGTACAGGGACTGAAGGAACAGAAGCCGCAAACAAATCTGGTCGTTCAGTGATGGCACGACCCACAAAAATGCCACCTGCACTGCCGCCGTAGATGCCCAACTTGGAAGCGCTTGTATAGCCATTGGCAATCAGCCATTCAGCGGCTGCAATGCCGTCTTTCCAAGTGTTGTACTTGGTCGTCTTGTGACCCGCCATGTGCCACTGGCTGCCCAATGCACCACCGCCACGAACATGGGCAAACGCATAAATGCCACCACGCTCAACCCAGGTCATGACACCTGAGCTACGGCCTGGCTCTTCTGTGGTTCCATAAGCACCATAACCATACAAGATGGTTGGGTTCAGGCCATTGAGCCTCGCATCGGCTCGCATGATGATCGAGACCGGTACCTTGACACCATCGTGGCTAGGCACCATCACTTCGCGCGCTACTACCTCAACTTTTTGCATTGGTTCTACAGGCGGCGCCAAAAGCAAACGCTCAAATTTACCGCTGTTTGCGAAATAAACATAGCGGCGCAAGGCTTGCGTCCAACTGCTGATGGCAACGATCAATTCAGAATGATCTGCGCTCGCTACAACAGTCACATTGCCCTCTAGCGGCAGGGCCAACTTTTGTAGACCCTTTTCACCATTGATTGCACTCGTGCCAGAGTCAGTATCCGCTGGAATTCTGAGGAGCGAAGTGTTGACCCCTTCTCGTCGCGTGACATACAAAGCATCTTTTGCCACGCTGATAGAACGCAAGACACCTTCAGTTTCGGGCAGCAGTGTTTCTGCTTGAGACAGGCTTAACGCCGGAATTTTGAGTTTCAGCACTTTAAAACGTGGCGCATTCAAAGCGCTACGCAAATAAACAAAGCCATGTCCCATGTCAACTTCACGCACGTCATCCGATTGCTTAAATACTTCACGCCATTGCGCTTTGCCTGCCAAAAGATCGTCCATCTTTGCGACATACATGGCCAGCCTGCGGTCCACGCCAAAGTACACCACCATGGCCGCCAAATCGGATCCGGGCAACTCAGAGATACCGCCCGTCGCAAACGAAGGCAGCTTCAGTTGCGGGTACATGGATGCATTGAAAATCAAATGGTCTGGGTTAGGCTGATTCAAGTCCAAGTAATAGCGGCCTGTGTCGGCGAACCGTTCTGTGGACTTCATGTTTTCATAGCCAGGGCGCAAACGGGAAAAGAACAAACCTGATCCGTTTTCGCGCCAACTGACACCAGCAAATCGAATGCGATCAATGGGCGGCAATACTTCTTTGCCCGATGCCACATCAATCACATGCATGTTGCCAATTTCCGAACCCGATGCATGCATGCCATACGCTAACAATTTGCCATCGGGGGATGGGTGAAAGCTTTGAATGGCGTGTGGCTTGCCTTTTTCTTGGGTGATCAACTCTGGATCGATCAGCAATTTTTCTTCGCCATTCAACCCATCGCGCCATACCAATTTGGCTTGCGACTGCCCCTGGGGACGCTTGAGATAAAACCAGCGATTGCCTGCAGTTCTTTGAATACTTGAAACAACAGTGCCACCCACGGCATCTTTTTCTTTGAGAGTGTTCAATATGGACTGACGGCCGGGTAAGCGATTGAGAATGGCATCAGCCGCATCGGCTTGACTGCGCATCCAACTCACCACAGCCGGGTCTTTGGTCTGCTCTAGAAACCGATAGGGGTCATCCACTTTTGTACCCCAATGAACATCTTGTACATTTTGAATGGGCAATGGCGGGGGGACTTCAATACCGGCAAAACGATAGGCCGAAGTTTGGGCGTTGGTAGCCAACGCCATCAACATTACCAGCAAACCACCCGTTTGGGACAATAGACGCATGCCTCATGCTCCTCAGAATTTGCTTGGCATGATAACTTGACAAATGATGGTCGGTCATTGGGGGTCAGATCAACATTACCGCCCCATGGCCGCTAAAATGCGCGCCTCTAACTGACCTGCTTCCTCTGTCCTAAACCCAGAATGAACAAATACCACCTGCCCCTCAGGACTTACCAGCATCGACGTAGGCATGGTTTTAATTGCCAAAGTCTTGGCCGTTAAACCTTGCGGGTCGTAAGCAATGGTGAACTGTGCCGGCGTGTGGGTTAAGAATTTATCGGCATCAGAACGTTTGGCGTCCACATTCACTGCCACCACCTTAAGTCCCTTGGGGCCCAACTTGGCCTGCAAGGCATTCATCCAGGGAAAAGATTGGCGGCACGGCCCACACCAAGAGGCCCAATAGTCGATGTAAACAAACTGACCCTTGGCAGGCTGTAATTCGGCCAAACCCAATGCCGGCAAAGGTTTTCCAGCCTCTACTGCATGCGCAATACCAGCATGAAATAACGTGACCCACAACACCGCTAAAGATAACTTCATTTTCATAGCCTTCAGTTTACTGGCACGCTAGCAGCAGGTCACGCGATTTGTGCATCACACACAAAACGGCGCTTATTGACGTACGTAAACCTTGCCCTTGCAATCTATGGCCAAGAAATCAAAACCAGTAGCCTGCAAAAACGCCAGACCGTCTTCTTCCATCAACATCGCCATTGTGCTGGTGCACCCGGCTACGACGGTTGCAGGCGCCGTGACGCTCACAGTTCGCCAATGCTTCACAGGCCAACCTGTGAGTGGATTGAGAACATGGCAATAGCGTTGCCCATCCAATTCAAAATAGCGCTCATAGTCACCGCTGGTGGCTAAACCACCACTCGTCATGGGCAAAGTCGCAATCACTTGATCTGTTTGCCTAGGGTCTTGAATACCTATCATCCAGGGCTCACCGCTTGGCTTTGGCCCCAAGAAGCGCATATCGCCCGCTAGGTTGACATATCCACTGGTGACACCTTGCCCTTGAAGAACTTGCGCCGCTCTGTCTGCTGCATATTCTTTGCCAAATCCACCTAAGTCGATTTCCATTCCAGCAATAGGCAAGGTAATTTGCCTATTTTGAAGCGACACCTTTTGCCAACCCAACTTAACGCGCAAGGCTTCCAACTTATCTGACGAGGGCAATTCAGCTGTCTTGAAATTCCAAGCTTGCCGCAAAGCACCCGATGTGATGTCAAACAAGCCACCACTTTGCGCATGCAACTTCGAAGCATATTGAAACAAGGCCCAGGTTTCATCGTCGCATGCAACTGGCGCCAAACCTGCATTCTGGTTAACTTTGGTGACAATAGAATCAGAGATGTACCGAGAGTATTTGCGATCAATGCGCATTACTTCTGTCTTGGCCATCTGCACTTGACTTTGCGCTTCAATCTCACTGTGCGCTGCCAAAACCACCTCACAAGCACTGCCCATGGCTTTGAATGGGAAACGGAAAACTGACAAACTTGTATCTGCGCTGGCCATCAAAATGAGTGCGTGAAACCGACCTGAATGCTGCGCGCATAAAAAGGCGCTAGCCCTTGACTACCTGCCCCGGTAAATTTCCAAGCGGCCTTTTGTCCGTATTGCTCAACCTTCACGTCCATCGAAGTGTCCAAGCTAAGTTGACGCGTCACCTTAAGTCCCAAGGTGATGGCACCAAAGGCACTTAAGCGTTGATCTTCAGAGAAATGCAGGGCATTGGGCAATGGACTGGGCGGAAAAGGTGCAATGCGAGGATCCACTTCCACAAAAAAGCGTGCTGCATTTTGAGAATACAAACGCAATTGTGGTGTGATGCGCCAATCACTTCCAAGGCGTTGAACCCACTCTGTATCGAGCGTGTGTGAACGAATGCCCCAGGTGTCGGTGTAATAGCGGTAGGCCAAACGCGATGTACCACTGAGTTCTGAAAAATGGTGGTTCCACCGCGCTTGAAAAGTTTGATGTTCGCGACGCTTGGGCCGCTCATCATAAATTTTGTAGGGATCAGAAAAATAACCGCGTCCGTTGTAATAACCCAAGTTAAATTGCACGATGTCATTCATGCTGACCACTTGCGTCACTCCCAGCAACCAATCTGCGCCTCTTTTCTTTTCGCCCACAACCATTTGATTGGCGGGATTGATCAGATCGCGCTGAAAACCTACGCCGGCTGTCCAAGTGGTGTTTTTGTCCTCGCTGGCCTGCGTTGCCAACAAAGACACAGCTCTTGAGATGTAATCATTTTCACCCGAATAGCCCAGCCCTAAAGCCAATTTACCGTTGGGGAGATAGCGGGTTAATGAGGTGTCCATGGCACGCCTAAAGTCCTTCAATCCCGACAAAGCTTGCGTGTGATAAGCGGGCGACGCACCAGAGACACTGTCGGTGACCAAGGTGCCAGACAAGGACCAATCTGAATTCAATGGCAATAAGACACTGGAAGCTGTTGCTTTGACCCTAACTCGGTCATCATAGGCTGAGGCGCCCGATTGGCTGTCGGTCCATCCACTGGAATTGCCCGCTTGACCAGTCACTTGTTGACGTTCTTTGTAATTGAGGTATTTGAAACTGAGCGTACCTTTTTCTGGCGCTGTTTCGGCTTGAGCATCCAGCATGATGCAAGGCAATGACATGGCCGCACCCAAAAGAGCAATGCCTAGTTCTGGCAAGTTAAAGTTTTGCTTAGTTGCAGCCACAGCCACCTCCGCCGACCGATGAACCACCGGAAGAGGCCTCTTTGCTGGTGTAGGTGTGTTCTTTGAACCCGCGCTCTAGAGGGTCGTCGTCAAAGGTCATTTCTGGCAGTGCCAAATTACCTTTTTGCCATGCCGCCACAGGCTGAATGTGCGAGCACGCCTGCAAGGCTAACAGAGACATTAACATCAAGACTTTTGCGCACATTTAGCTTGTCCTTGCTAAATTTAATTGGTCTCAGAGTAACATTAATTTCCGCCCAAGGCCTTCCATAAGAAGGTATTTTCTAGCGCCACCAAATTGGCTCGCTGGTCATTGTCAGCCGCCCCCCATGCCCGCCCTCCATGTTTTCAAAATAAAGCACGTCATGCCCCTGTTCAATCATCCGAGCCGCCATCTTCCTGGCATGCCCAGGATGAACCCGATCGTCACGGGTCGACGTGGCAAATAACACTTTGGGGTATTTCACACCCTTCTTGACATTGTGATAGGGACTGTATTGGCTGATATATGCCCATTCCTCAGCCTTGTCAGGATCGCCATACTCAGCCATCCAACTGTTACCCGCCAACAGCTTGTGATAACGCTGCATGTCCAGCAGCGGCACACTGCAAACCACTGCACCAAACAGCTCTGGGCGTTGCACCATCACAGCGCCCACAAGCAGGCCGCCATTGCTACCGCCCATGATGCCTAAGTTTTTTGGCTTGGTAATACCGATCCTGATCAAATCCTCCGCCACTGCCGCAAAATCATCGTAGCTTTTTTGTTTGTTTTGTTTAATGGCACTTTGGTGCCAAGTTGGACCAAACTCCCCGCCACCGCGAATGTTGGCCACGACAAACACGCCACCCCTTTGATACCAAGTTGTACCCCATCCACCACTGTAAAACGGGGCCATGGAAATTTGAAAGCCGCCATAGCCATACAAAACTGTGGGATTGCGACCGTCCGTTTTGTAGTCTTTGGGATAGACCACAAAGTAAGGTACTTGTGTACCGTCTTTGGACTTTGCAAAGCGCTGCTCGGTTCGCATGCCCTTTGAATCAAAAAAACTGGGATTACTTTTGAGCAACTCGCGTTCATCACTTCCAGCCTTGCCCAAGTACAAACTGGCAGGCGTTAAGAAGTCAAGGTAAGACAACATGTAGTGATTTGCAAGCGGGTCATTCTGATTAAAGGGGTCATGCATGCCACTGGCGCTAAGCGTCCCAGGGAACGGTGCTTTAATTTCACGGCGCTGCCATTGGTCGTTCACAAATTGATACGACTCAATGCGACCAGCGACATTGTCCAAAATGTTGAGCAACACATAATCGCGCGTTGTGCTAGGGCCACTGCGCGATAAGGAACGAGTGGCACTAGGCTCAAACAGCACATGGTATTTGTGCTGTCCACTCATCAAATCGTCAAACTTGATTGCAAGCAGACTGCCGTTTTTATAAGTGGCGTTCCCCACTTTGTATTCTCGTTTAATTTGCAAAAAAGCCCATTCGCGTTGCCACGTCAACGATGCATCACTTGGCTTGTCTATTTTGACCAATTGCCCATTGACCAACAGGCTGACCTCGGTGTTGAAGAAGTCTGTCGAGCGCCCAAAAACTGTACGCTCATGGCCAGGCGTTTTATCGACATTTGCAAATGCAGCAACGTCACTTTCTATGCCCTCAAACACCACAACAGCCTCAGCCAAAGGGGTGCCTCTTTTCCACTGTTTGATGACACGTGGATAACCACTTTGGGTCATGCTACCTTTGCCAAAATCGGTACCCACATACAGCGTGTTAATGTCAACCCATTCGAGTCGTGATTTGGCCTCGGGTAGGATGAAGCCATCTTTTACAAACTCACGTTTGGCAATGTCAAACTCTCGGGTTACTTTGGCATCGGCGCCTCCGCGCGAGAGTGAAATTAAGCAACGGTTGTAGTCTGGCCCCAAGCAATTAGAGCCACCCCATACCCAGTTTTCGTTTTCGGCCTTAGCAAGTCCATCAAGGTCTAGCACCACGTCCCATTGCGGTTGGGCTTTGCGATAGTCATCCAAGGTGGTACGGCGCAATAGACCTCGAGGATTTTGTGCATCGCGCCAAAAGTTGTAAAAGTAGTTGCCTCTGCGAGTAATGCCAGGTATTTGATCGCGGTTGTTCAGTACTTCCAGTACGTTGGCTCGATTTTGTGTGAACTCTGGTAGCGCTTGGATCAAAGTCGTTGAAACAGCATTGCGCTCACGCACCCAAGCCAATGCTTTGTCGCCCTTCACATCTTCTAACCATACATGAGAATCGTTTGAAGCTGCGTTCACAGGTTGGGCCTTTGCTAGTAATGCAAACAACAATGCGACAGCGCCAAGGGCGTGTCGCGTGTATGAAAAGGTTTTGCTAAATTGAGACATTGGGAACATCATAAAATTAATTGGGGTCAGATCAACATTAATTTTGTGGGTCTAAGTGCTTGGTATTTTTCCTTTTGGATTAGAGCGTTGCGCAGACTGGGTATGAGGGGTCTCCTCATACTGGGGTACCAGAAATCGTCAACCCCTCATACCCAGTCTACGCAACTTTTTGCATGTTTTGTCATGTTCAACGCAAAAGCTTTTGCGCGCCAATGTCTGCCCCACAAAATACTGGACGCAGTCTGTGGGAGTTTGTGTTGGGCAGGTGACGATTTCTGGTACTCCAGTATGAGGAGCCTGCCCAACACAAACTCCCGCAGCGAGCACAGCAAAACCCAGTACTCTAAGAATTCAAAAAAGCAAAAAAAACCGCTGAAAAATCAGCGGCTTTTCAAATCTGACATGTACTGCTCTAGGCTAGCACAGCAATAGATTTACTTCTTGAACAGATTGTCACCCTTTTCGTGGGTCCCTTGACATGCCTTGCTTAACTTTTCATCATGCTTTTCAAGGCAAGACCAGACGGCCTTGTCGTCACCAGAGCATTTAAATTCTTTGACTTCTTTTTCGCAGGCTTTCCAGTCAATTTTGGTGTTTGCGAATGTAACCGTCGATGACATTGCAACAACAAAAGCGAATGCTGTTAATTTGTAAATATTTTTCATAGGTGTCTCCTCATTAAAAGTCAATGTCGTTGCCAATTAACAATTGAAAGGCTTTTGTCTAACGAAAAGATTATGAACTCAAAAACACCAGGCACCGCTTACTTGCCAAATAACTTTGTGACATGCTGCCAACTGCGTAGTAAAAACCCTGAGCGCTCAACATCAACCAGTGCAACAAGAGGTGATTCACCAACCGGCTTACCATTGGAGGTTGCAACAACTTTGCCAATCACTGCACCCTTGGCCACTGGCGCTTCTAAACTTGGATTGATCTCTATCGCCGTCTGAACTTGCTGCCCTTTTGGCACGGTCAACATCCAAGGTGCGCCTAGAACTGCCGACACCGTATCTGCTTTACCAAAATTTACTTTGACTGCGCCAACCACGGCATTGGGTTGAATGGGCGTCACTTTCTCAAAGCTACTGAATCCCCAACCCAACAAAGTTCTGGTTTCGTCTGCGCGTGACTTGGCGCTGCTCGCATTCAGCACAACTGTGATCAGACGCATGCCATTGCGCACAGATGAAGTGACCAAGCAGTAACCTGCTTCTTGGGTATGTCCAGTCTTCAAGCCGTCTACCGTGGGATCGGTATAAAGCAATGCATTTCGATTGCCTTGTTTGATGCCGTTGTACTTGAAATCACGCTCTGCGTATATTGAGTAGTAGTCTGCACTGTCACGAATGATGGCGCGCGCAAGAAGGGCCAGATCTCGCGCTGAGGTTTTATGTGCAGGATCGGGCAGTCCTGTAGGATTGACGAAATTCGTATTCGTCATGCCCAGTCGCTTTGCTTCTGAATTCATCAATTTGGCAAAACCATCTTCAGAACCCGCCATGTGTTCGGCAATTGCTTTGGAAGCGTCATTGCCCGACTGAACAATGATGCCTCGCAAGATATCGATCACAGTTGCCTGGCTGTTCAGCGGCAAGTACATGCACGATTCAGTGTTGGTACCCCGGCACCAAGCGTTTTGACTGACAGACACCAGATCGGTTGGCTTGAGCTTGCCAGAACGCAATGCCTGCTCAACAATGTAACTGGTCATCATTTTGGTAAGGGAAGCAGGCGGCAAGGGCTCATCCACATTGGCAGTGGCAAGCAACTGGCCAGAGTCAAAGTCCATTAAGAGCCATGCCTTGGCAGCAAGAGCAGGCGCATTAGGCGCCAAAGATTCTTGGGCAGCCAGCGGTGGTATGGCATTAATAGATGCATCAGCCTTTTTAGGGGCCCCTGCCTTTTTAGAAATAACATGCTTCGTAGCTTGTTGTTTGGCAGCAAATGTGGCTGAAGTACTGAGCAAAGATGCCAATGCGATGGCACAGAGCACTGAGAATTTGGAAAAGGTCTTGGTTTTCATGGTGTTTTAAATCTGTATGCTGATTGTCGCCGAACAGGTTTAAAAATAAATTGCACTGAATCAAACTTGTGTTCAAGTCGATTTTACAAACTCGATGAAGAACAACAAAAAAGCCCCTTGCGGGGCTTGATGTTGTGCTGGCGGAAACGGAGGGATTCGAACCCTCGATGAGGCTCTACACCCCATACTCCCTTAGCAGGGGAGCACCTTCGGCCACTCGGTCACGTTTCCAGCAGCACTCGAAAATTATATCAGGCTTGATCGAGGTCGAAAGCCTTGTGCAAGGCACGGACGGCCAATTCCATGTATTTCTCATCGATCACCACAGAGGTTTTAATCTCTGAAGTCGAAATCATCTGGATGTTGATGCCCTCTTCACTCAAGGCACGGAACATTTTGCTGGCAATACCCACATGGCTGCGCATGCCAATGCCCACGATAGACACCTTGCAAATCTTGGCATCGCCACTGACTTCAGTAGCACCCAAAGCAGGCAACACTTTGTCTTTGAGCAAATCCATGGTGCGCGCATAGTCATTGCGGTGCACGGTGAAGCTGAAATCGGTCTTGCCTTCTTTGCTCAGGTTTTGAATGATGACGTCAACTTCGATGTTGGCATCAGCAACCGCACCCAAAATTTGGTAGGCAATACCTGGCTTGTCGGGCACACCCAACACAGAAATTTTGGCTTCATCGCGGTTAAAGGCAATGCCGGAGACTACGGCTTGTTCCATTTTTTCGTCTTCCTCAAAAGTAATCAGCGTGCCAGATTTGGCTTCTTCATGGATGTCGATGTCCCAGGGTGTGAAGCTAGACAACACACGCATGGGCACTTTGTATTTACCCGCAAATTCAACAGAGCGAATTTGCAAAACTTTAGATCCCAGAGATGCCATCTCTAACATCTCTTCAAAGCTCACGGTCGTAAGACGACGGGCTTCAGGCACTACACGTGGATCGGTGGTGTACACGCCATCAACGTCTGTGTAAATTAAGCATTCGTCCGCTTTCATGGCCGCAGCCACAGCGACAGCGGAGGTATCAGAGCCACCTCGTCCCAATGTGGTGATGTTGCCATCGGGGTCCACACCTTGAAAGCCCGTCACAATGACCACACGACCTGCCGCCAAATCCGTGCGAACACGAACATCGTCAATCGATTCGATGCGGGCTTTGGTGAATGCGCTGTTGGTCTTGATGGGAACTTGCCAGCCGGCGTAGCTGACCGATTCCATGCCCTCAGATTGCAAGGCAATGGCCAACAAGGCGGAAGAAGCTTGCTCTCCCGTAGACGCCAACATGTCGAGTTCACGGTCGTAGGCCGTGTTGGTTTTGGCGGGGGCCAATTCTTTGGCCAAGCCCAGCAAGCGATTGGTTTCGCCGCTCATGGCGCTGGGCACCACCACCATTTGGTGGCCAGCCCTTGCCCATTTGGCGACGCGTTTGGCCACATTTCGAATGCGCTCTGTCGAGCCCATGGAAGTGCCACCGTATTTGTGAACGATCAGTGCCATTTTTAAATGTTATTAAAGGGAAATTTCAGCAAAACCTAACGATTGTACCCGGGAGAACCCTGATTTTTTGGAGTTTTGAGAGGCTAATCCTCAGCACTCCAGACCAAAACTGCGCCTTCGCGGCGCAAATGTCCTCGCCCCACCTTCAAATGAAGTTGATGACCACGTGTGGTGCATGCCGCAATTTGCGACAGCAATTCGTTCAACTGCACGGTACTGGGGGTGGTTTGATGTGTCACTTTTAGCCAGTGTCTTATGACCAATGACTGTCTGGGGGGGCTTAGCGTTTGCAATGCCTTGATACAAGGCTGACCATCTTTCAACACCCCCCACAAGTCGGATGCAGCCACCTCGTCCAAAATTTCTTGTGCCTCTGCGGCATGCGAAGCACTGCGTGCAAAGGTTTCGCGGAATTGAGGAAATGCTTGGTCCAACGCAGGCAACAACTGCGCACGAATACGATTACGCGTAAATTGTTGATCTTGATTGGTGGGGTCTTCTACCCATGCCACTTGCGCATTTGACAAATACGCGCGCAATGTGGCACCTGGCACTTCCAACAGCGGCCTGTGCCAGTGCAAACCATCACGCATCCATTGCGCAGGCATACTGGCCAAACCTGGCAAACCTGCACCGCGCGAGAGCGCCAACAACAAGGTTTCAACTTGGTCGTCAGCATGCTGCGCCACTGCCACAGCTTTCACACCTTGCAAGTCAGGGTGCGTGTGTACTGCCTGGCTCAATGCACTGTAACGAGCCCGCCTGGCAGCATCTTCAGGGCTTTGCCCAGCTTCATGTTTGGCATTTACTTTGCATTGCACCAAAGGCACTTTTAATTTTTCGCAAAGTTGCTGACAGTGCGTTGCAAATTGATCGGCCGCCATTTGCAAACCATGGTGAATGTGAACAGCCCTCACCTGCCCTGGCCACTTTTGAACACAGGCCATCAGCAAAGCGGTAGAGTCTGCGCCGCCGCTAAAGGCGACGGCCAATGGCAAGGAAGGCTGAAAACTGTGAGGCAGTAACTCTGCACCGTCTGCAGAATGATGGACTGGCTTTTTGGCTGGCTTATTTGCCAGCTTTTGTGTCTGTAAACCGGCCATAGCTTTGCAAACGCTCGTAGCGACGCTCAACCAATTCTTTGGGTTTCAAATCGGTCACTTGACGCCATGCATCGCCCAAAGCGCGCTTTAGGAAAGCGGCCATTTGCGAGTGGTCACGGTGCGCACCACCCACGGGTTCGTTCACAATTTTGTCGACCAAATTGAGTGCCTTCAAGCGGTGGGCTGTGATGCCCAAAGCTTCAGCGGCTTCTTCAGCCTTCTCCGACGTTTTCCACAAAATGGAAGCACAACCCTCCGGGCTGATGACAGAGTAAACCGCATACTGCAGCATGAGTACGGAGTCGGCCACAGAAATGGCCAAGGCACCGCCTGAACCACCTTCACCGATGATGGTGGTGATGATGGGCACCTCGAGTTGGGCCATCTCAAAAATATTGCGCCCTATGGCTTCAGACTGGCTGCGCTCTTCCGCATCAATGCCGGGGTACGCACCCGGTGTGTCGACAAATGTAAACACGGGAAGTTTGAATTTCTCGGCGGTTTTCATGAGGCGCAAAGCTTTGCGATAGCCCTCTGGCTTGCTCATGCCAAAGTTGCGCAGCGTGCGTTCTTTGGTGTCGCGACCTTTTTGATGGCCCAAGACCATGCAAGGCGAGCCATTGAAACGGGCCAAGCCACCCACAATGGACAAGTCGTCAGCAAAGTGCCGATCACCGTGCATTTCCACAAAGTCTGTGAAAATTTCACGGATGTAATCCATGGTGTAGGGACGCTCAGGGTGGCGGGCAATTTTGGTAATTTGCCATGGCGTCAAATCCGAATAAATATCTTTGGTCAGCTGATGGCTCTTTTTACTGAGCTGGTCAATTTCTTCAGAAATATCAACGGCTGATTCGCTTTGCACGTAGCGCAGTTCTTCAATTTTGCCTTCAAGTTCCGCGACGGGTTGCTCAAAGTCTAGGAATGTGCGTTTGGCCAAAATGGGCCTCCTTTATCAATCTCAATACTCTACCGGTAAAGGGTCGAGCGACCGCCAAATATACCAAGTTGCAACAGTACTGTAGGGTTGCCAGGCTTGTGCCACTTCTCGCGCATCGCTGCGACTGACCGGTTCACCTGAAAAATAATTTTGACTGATGCCATTGATCAAGCCTACATCATCGAGCGGCAAGACGTTGGGCCGCATGAGGTGGAAGATCAAAAACATCTCGGCCGTCCAACGGCCAATGCCGCGAATGGCCACCAATTCTGCAATGATGGCCTCGTCGTCCATGCTTTGCCATTCTTTGACGTGCACGGTTTTGCCATGAAAGTGCAAGGCCAAGTCGACCAAATACTCCACTTTGCGGGCGGACAAGCCGGCCGCACGCATGTCATCTACTTTCAGTTTCAGCACGCCAGCTGGCGTGATCTTTTTACTCAATGCGGCAAATTTATTCCAAACAGATTGCGCAGCTTTGACGGATATTTGCTGCCCCACAATGCTGCGTGCCAAGGTTACAAATGCATCGCCTCGGGACACCAAACAGGCATCGCCAAATTGAGGAATGAGCCGCTTCATGACCCTGTCTTTTTTAGACAGGTGCGCACAAGCGGCTTTCCAGTATTCAGGGGTCATGACCTCATCAACTTTGATCATTGCGATGCTTCCCAGGTGGTGCCTGCCGCAGAGTCTTTGAGCACAATGCCCTGCTCTAGCAAGAGCTTGCGAATGCGGTCGGCTTCTGCAAAGTTTTTGGCGGCTTTGGCATCGGCGCGGGCCTGAATGTGTGCCTGAATAGCGGCTTCGTCTAAGCCAGCACCGGCCTGCAAATAAGCCACAGGATCGGTTTGTAAAATACCCAAAATACCGCCCAATGCTTTCAATAACCCCGCTTGAGCCGCAGATTTGTTGCGATTGACATCACCCGCCAAATCAAACAAAACGGCCACGGCTTCGGGGGTCCCAAAGTCTTCGTCCATGGCAGCCTTGAATCGTGCTGCGTGAGGATTTGTCCAATCGATTGGCACATCTGCAGGTTCAACCGCCTGCAAAGCGGTGTAAAGGCGCTTCAAACCACCACGGGCATCGTTCAAGTGCACGTCTGAATAATTCAAGGGTGTGCGGTAGTGGCTGCGAACCAAGAAGAAGCGCACGGTTTCGGCATCAAAAGCTTTCAAAACTTCGCGAATGGTGAAGAAGTTGCCCAAGCTTTTGGACATCTTCTCGTTGTCGACATTGATGAAGCCGTTGTGCATCCAAAACTTTGCAAAGTGCTGGCCTGTAGCGCCTTCGCTCTGTGCAATTTCGTTCTCATGGTGTGGAAACTGCAAGTCCGCACCACCACCGTGAATGTCAAAGCTGTTGCCCAACATTTGGCAGGCCATGGCCGAGCATTCGATGTGCCAACCTGGGCGGCCAGGGCCAAACACACTGTCCCATTTCACATCGGAAGGCTCGGCGGGTTTAGCGCCTTTCCAAAGCACAAAATCGAGCGGATCGTCCTTGCCATCGAGCACGGCTACGCGCTCACCAGCGTGCAATTCGTCCAAAGACTTGCCAGACAACTTGCCATACCCAGGGAATTTGCGCACAGCAAAGTTCACATCACCTTGAGGGGTGCGATAAGCCAAGCCTTTTTCTTCCAAAGTGCCAATCATGCTGAGCATTTGCGGCACAAATTCGGTGGCGCGAGGTTCTGCCGTGGGACGCGCAATGCCCAAGGCGTCAAAGTCTGCATGCATGGCTTCGATCATTCGGTCTGTGAGGGCCCGAATGGTTTCGCCGTTTTCTACCGCGCGCTTGATGATCTTGTCGTCAATGTCGGTGATGTTGCGAATGTGCGTGACCTTGAAGCCACTGGCTTTGAGCCAACGTTGCACCACATCAAAGGCAACATTAGAGCGTGCATGCCCGATATGGCACAGGTCATATACGGTCATGCCGCAAACGTACATGCGGACATGGCCCGTCTCGATGGGAGAAAAATCGGCAATGGCGCGGGAGAGCGTGTTGTAAATGCGCAAGCTCATGAATAACTGTTTTTGTTGTTTGGGTGCAAAAAGGGGCCTCAGCCCCATTGATGTTGCATGGACAGCCTGAACGCAAGGCCTCCGTTACAATTTACCCCAGTATAAGGCCCAAACAAGCCGCTGACAAAGCAGGAAGACCCGCAGTCAGTGGCTACTTTTTATCCCCCAAAATTGCCAAATATGCCGACTCAAAGGGTTCATGCCCGTGTTTTAACGCTCTGGTTCTGCTTTTTCTGCAGCATGTCGTGGGCAGATGCCACGGCTGAAATTGAAGAATTGATCCAGAACAAGCAGTGGACACAGGCCCATCACCGTCTGCAACTTGATGCAAAGCCAAACCCTCAGATTTCGCAATCTCCCCAGTGGCGGCTTTTAAACAGCCAAGTTTTGGCGGGTCAAGGCAAAGTCCAAGAAGCCATTGAAGTGCTGCAGGCACTCACTCAAGAGTTTCCAGAACTGCCAGAACCCTACAACAATCTAGGCGTCTTACTGGCCGCCAGTGGCCAGCTGAACGAAGCCCTCACCTCATTGCAAATGGCTGTTCAAGCCCGCCCCAACTACAAAATCGCCCTTCAAAATTTGGGCGACTTGTACACCGCGTTGGCCCAGCAAGCCTATCGGCAGGCCAATCATCAAGGCAACGGCATTGGGGCCTTGCCTTTGCCACCGCCTGCTGCTCAAACCACCACATTGACCAACACACGCACTTTGCGTTAATACGATGAACTTCAATCCCCTGCGCCGCCTTAGCGTCAATTTGTTCAGCAGTCTGGTCATTTCCCTGGGTATGGGCATGGGTATGACCATACCCTCCCTGGGCCAGGCACAAGACGCACCCAAACTCAAAATTGCAACCACCATGGGTGACATCATGATCGAGGTGTACCCCGACAAAGCACCCAAAACTGTTGCCAATTTCCTGCAATACGTCAAGGACAAACATTACGACGGCACCATCTTCCATCGCGTGATTCCCAACTTCATGGTTCAAGGCGGTGGCTACGATGCGCAATTCAAAGAGCGCAGCACGCGTGCGCCTGTTCAGCACGAAGGTCGGCAGGCCATGACTGCGGGTCTCAAAAACCAAACAGGCTATTTGGCCATGGCGCGAACCAACGACCCCCACTCAGCCACGGCCCAGTTTTTCATCAACACCGTTGATAATGCTTTCTTAGACCCAACCCCCATCCCAGATGGCGACCCCGTGAAAAGATTTGAATACCGCGGCCAAGTCTATGAAAATGTACCTCGTGAGAACTTGCTCAATGCCTTACAACTTTTCGGTTATACGGTTTTTGGCAAAGTTACCTCAGGCATGGATGTTGTGAATAAAATCAGAACTACCCCAACCGGTATGGGCGGACCGTTTAGAACGGACGTTCCCAAATCAACCGTCACTATTCTTTCAATCACTTTGGTGCAATAAAAATGAGCAACCCTCAAGTAGAACTCCACATCGCCGGCAAAGGCGTCATCCTCATTGAACTCGACGCCGAAAAAGCGCCTTTGAGCACAGAGAACTTTTTGCACTACGTGAACAAAGGTCATTACGACAACACCATTTTTCACCGTGTCATTCCCGGTTTCATGGTTCAAGGTGGCGGCTTCACGCCAGACATGCAACAAAAGCAATCTGATGCAGCCATTCAAAATGAGGCCAACAATGGCGTCAAAAACAAAAAATACACTTTGGCCATGGCTCGCACGCAGGCACCTCACTCTGCCACTGCGCAGTTCTTCATCAACACCGCTGACAACGAATTTTTGAATCACACTGCGCCTTCTTTACAAGGCTGGGGCTATGCCGTGTTTGGTCACGTGGTTTCTGGCACTGACATTGTGGACGCCATCGAAGGCGTCAAAACAGGTCGCAGTGGTTTCCACGACGATGTCCCCACAGAAGCCATCATCATTGAGAAGGCTGTTGCGCTTTAAACATAGCCAACCTCCTGCTGAATGACCGCAACCGTGTTGCCAATTCAGGCGTTTGAAGCGCCTGAACACTGGCGCACGGTTGATTTCATTTCAGACCTGCATTTGCAAGACAAAGACCCAGAAACCTTCAATCTTTGGCATCACTACATGGGCGGTACCACTGCCGATGCGGTGTTCATTCTGGGCGATCTGTTTGAAGTTTGGGTTGGCGATGACGCTGCCAAAGCGCATGTTTTTTTACAGCAATGTGCGTCTGTCTTGAAAAACTGTGCCAGCTCGCGGCATGTGGCCTTTATGCGAGGCAATCGTGACTTTTTGGTGGGCACTGATTTTTTAAATGCTTGTGATGTGCACAATCTGCAAGATCCCATGGTGCTTCGTTTTGCCTCACAAAGATGGCTTTTGTCGCACGGTGATGCAGGTTGTTTGGGCGATGTCGATTACCAAGCTTTCAGGCGCATGGTTCGACAACCACTTTGGCAAGCGCAATTTCTAGCCAAACCATTGGCTGAACGTGAAGCCATTGCACGGCAACTGCGCATTCAAAGCCAACAACACAAGACCGACCCTTCCTCTCAGTATGCCGATGTCGACACTGATTGGGCCATTGCGGCTTTGCTTGATGCGCAATGCAGTTGTCTGCTGCATGGTCATACACATCGACCTGGCGACCACGTACTGGACGCAGGAATGACATTGAAACGCCGTGTATTGAGTGATTGGGATGCGCAAAGCACAAAACCTCGCGCGGAGGTTTTGCGATGGCATGCTTCAGGGCAAGTTGAAAGAATCAACTTGTTAGCATGAAATCAAGATTAACGGCGCAGCAGATTCTTCAAAGCGTTTTGCAAACGGCGCGCCACCTTGGCATCGTGCGCCGAAGACAAAACGGCTGTGACGTCCAAGGCCCAAGTTTCTTGAGGACCTGGTTGATTTTTCCGCGTTAACAACTGCAATTGCAAAGCGCGACGCTCGTTCAAATTTTCTGCAGGTGTTGGCACTTCAGCGGCCATTTCCAAACGCAAAATAGCTTCTCCGGCTGAAGCAGAGGGGCTTTTTGCAAGCGCTTGAGACCATGCAGCGCGGGCTGCAGCATTGACATTGCGACCCAAGTCTTGTGCAGTAGGTACCAAATCGGCTTGGCGCTTTTCCCAAGCGTCCAGCAGATGGGTCAAAGACTCACCGTGGGCTTGGGCAGCCAATTTGCGCAAGGCCATTTCGGCGCTCTCTTTGGCATCGCGCTGCGCTCTGAAAGCGGCATCACTCAAACGCGGGCCACGGTCTGGGCGTTCAAAACGATCGCCTCGGT
This sequence comes from Pseudomonadota bacterium, assembly GCA_041172085.1. Taxonomy (GTDB): domain Bacteria; phylum Pseudomonadota; class Gammaproteobacteria; order Burkholderiales; family Burkholderiaceae_C; genus Limnohabitans_A. Next base: position 32,624 of record JBEDKQ010000060.1, read on the forward strand.
CTGCACGATCGCCACGGTCAAAACGACCCCCCGCTTTGTCGCCAAAGCCAGGCTTGTCGCCGCGCGGTCCACCTTTGCCATCACGACGATCGCCAGGACGACCTGTGCTTGCAGGCACCGATTTCTTTTGACCCGGACGGTCGTCACCGCGCATGGCCACCAAAGGTCTTGCAGGCTTGGGCGTTTCGACAGGCTGGGAGGATGCTACGCCTGCATCCGAAGCTGTCTGGACTACTGCAGGTGCTTCGGCAGATGCTGTAAGTGATTCTTCATTGATTGAATCATTTGATTCAGCGGTCGATTCAGATGCAGAGGGGGATGCCGCCACGGGTGCAGCGGTATTGGCTTGTGCAGCAACAGCTTGGGCTTGACCCTTGATGGCAGCATCCAAGGCGGCCATGGCCACTTTGATTTTTTGCACATCACCAGATGCATTGGCTGTTTTCAATGCATTGGAAGCATCGAGCACCAATCGATCGTGTGCGGACATGGGCGCAGAAGCCGTGTGCTCTCGAACATTGGTTTTTCGGCTAAAGGCCTCGTCCAAGGGTTTGCGGAAGGCTTCCCACATTTTTTGTTCAATGCGGCGGTCCATTGGAACGCTTTGGGCTTCAGTTTGCCAATTTTGCTGCAAGGCTTTAACAGCATCTACTCGCAAAAGTGGTGCTGCGCCCAACTGTTCGGCTTCAGCAATCAGTGCTTGGCGGCGGGCCGTACTGGCTTTTTGAGCGGCTTCTAATGGTGCGGCAGCAGCGTGCAATGCTTGCTTCCAAAGTGGCTGCAACTCTGCAAATGCTTTTTCACTTAAGTGGCCTGCATTGCGCCAGCGATCGCCAAACTGATGCAAAGCGCGCAATTGCGCACGCCAATCGGAATTTTGTGCATTGGCTTCGCCCCATGCCTTCACTTCTTCAATGAGGGCCAAGCGCTGCGCACGGTGCTCGGAAGCTTCGTGTTTGATTTTGTCTAACCAAGTCTGGACCACTTTGTAGGCATTGTTGCAAGCTGCATCAAAACGCTTCCACAAAGCATGGTTAGGCAAGCCACCTTGATCGGCTTGCTTCCATTCCTCGCGCAATTGACGCAAAGCTTCTTGCATCTTTCGACCGCCCACCACAGGCTCAAGGTGGAAAACTTCTTTCGGTTCTTTGGGTGACTCAGCAGTTGGTGCCGGTGCTTCAGAAACATTTACAGCAGCCTCATCATCGGCCGCTTCCTGTGCTGGTGCAGCTTGCACAACTGGTGCAGATGTTTCTTCTGATTTGACAGGCACTTTTTTAAACAGCGCTTCGGCTTTCAGCACCAACGCCATTCTTGATTGATCGGCCACAAAGCGTTGCCAACCAGCAGCATCGCCAGCCGCAACAAGTGCCTCATGAACCTTGGCGTCCATGTTGGTGTCCATGTTGCGGCCATGGTCCTTGAGAGCTTGGCGCAACGCCAACAAGTTGGCCTCATTGGATTCGGCCGCCAGCAAGGCTAAAGCACCGGTGACAACTTGAGAAGCTGCTTCACGCAGGGCCAAACGTTGTGCCGGGTCCATTTTGGTATTGCTAACTTTGGGCGTTTTGGCTGATTTGTTGTCTGTCGTGGGCGAGTCACCCGCTCCCTCAACCGCTGCTTCGCCATGTTCAGAGGCATTTGCTTTGACAGCATCGACTGCCACTGCTGCAGGCTGACCACCTCTTGCCACGCGAATTTCTTCAGCCCACACTGGCACGGAAGGCAATGGCGCGTTGGCATCGTCGCGTGCTGCTTTGCCTTGAAACAAAGCAGCCTCAAAGGCTTCCCACACACTGTTAAGTTGGTGGCGCGATGCGTCCAGTTGCGGTGGAAATTTCAAATCGACACTTTGCCAAGCCGCATCTTCTGTCAAGGCGTGGGCTTGTTGCTGCCAATTTGCCACATCAGACTGTAAGACCTCGTTGACAGCATCCGCCTCTTTCAAACTTTTGGTAGACAGTACTTCAATGCGCTGGGACAACAAAACCGCTGTTTCGCGCTGCACCATCACCTGGTGCTGTAAATCTTCTACGGCTTTGATTTTTTCAGCCAGCTGTGTTTTCAAACTGGCCAAGGGCTCGCGCGACAAAGGCGCGCCAGCTTTGGCTGCGTCTCGTTGCCAGGCCATGGCATCTGCAATGTTCAGACGCGTTGCCGTCAACATAGCCTGAGCGCGCTCAGCCCATTCTGCTGCCAACACGTCTTGGCCTTTTGAGCGTTTTAACTCGTCCAATTTTTCACGCAAGACTTTGGCCGCGCCTTTGTCGCGTGTGGAGATTTCTTTGTAAACGAGTTGCAGATCTTCTTGCGAAGGCTCTGTCAACAACCAATCGCGCAACTTGGCTGCACGTTCGCCAGATGTTTGAGCAACAAAAGCGCCACCTGTCAGGGTATCAAGGGCTTGAACATCGGGGGTCTTGGGGGGAGAAGCGGTCACAGTCAGAACACAAAAAGATAAAGAAGCTATTTTCACCGAGGAAGGCTTCGCACACTATGCCAAAAGCATCTATTTTCGATTTTTTTTATAATTCGCAGTTCCCCCACCCTCAAACAAACATTGACCACCCTTACTTTTCAGGAAACTGCCAGCCTCTGGACAGGCCGCATTTGGCGCGGGCTGAAAACATTCGTGGCCGATATTTCGCGGGGGTTTATCAATATTTCTCACCATAGTTTTGCCCTGCTGGGCTTGCTGGCTGTGTTGATCGCGATGTTGGCTTTGGCGCGACCAGAAATCCGAATTCAAACGGTTCAGAGCATCCAAGCTTGGCTTTACACGCGTTTGCACATTTCTGATGACGACAATGAGCGCCAGCAAGTCTTGCTGAGAAGTCTGGCCGCACCCTCGACAGATTTAGATGCCAGGCAATTGGCACTGGTGCAGGCCATCAAAAGCAAATACCGCATCGCCCCTGAACCCCTCAATGCTTTGGTCTTTGAAGTTGATGACTTGGCCCATCGTGGCAATTTAGACCCCACCCTGATACTGGCAGTAATAGGTGTTGAATCCAACTACAACCCCTTTGCCAACAGCCCAACGGGGGCCAAAGGACTGATGCAAGTGTTGCCAGACATTCACTCTGAACAGTTTGCCCCTTATGGCGGGCCCATGGCCATTTTTGACCCCAAAACCAATCTTCGCATTGGCGTCAAAATTTTGAAAGAATGCATTGACATCACAGGCAGCCTGGTTGAAGGCTTGAGACTCTACAAAGCTGGTGAAGACTCCGTATCCCAAGAAACTGAGTACATTGCGCGCGTGATGACGGAGCAAGCTCGGCTGAAGGACGCCATCTCTAAATCCACCACAGCAACCCCAAAAAGCAAAAACACAAGCGCAAGCACATTCAAATGAGCCCAGTTTGCCCCTCGCCTCGGCTACACTAAAGGGGTACGCAACTGGCGATAGGAGCCTGGCATTCGCAGACCATAGCGAGCCAGCTCTGACGTGGAAATGGAAGAGCTTGTGATCTTCCTCAACCACTGGGGAGCGTGCACCTTGCACTGGCGTTTGGGTTCAAGGTTTCAGCCGTTCGCCTGGGCAGCCCGTGTTGTGTTGGGTCTTTTACTGCCCAACTCTGCAAGGAACCATCATTTGAAGGCCTGCCATGTATTCAAGAAACATTCTGATTGAACAAACCGACCCCGAAATTTTTGCTGCCATTCAGGCCGAAAACGCCCGCCAAGAACATCACATCGAGCTGATTGCCAGTGAAAACTATGCCTCGCCTGCCGTCATGGCCGCTCAAGGCTCTCAACTGACCAACAAGTACGCCGAAGGCTACCCTGGCAAGCGCTATTACGGTGGCTGCGAATACGTCGACATCGCCGAGCAATTGGCCATCGATCGCATCAAACAAATTTTTGGCGCCGAAGCTGCCAACGTGCAACCCCATTGCGGTGCCTCTGCCAACGAAGCTGTGTTCCTGGCTTTCTTGAAACCAGGCGACACCATCATGGGCATGAGCTTGGCCGAAGGCGGTCACCTGACACACGGCATGCCTCTGAACATGAGCGGTAAGTGGTTCAACGTGGTCAGCTACGGCCTCGATGCCAACGAAGCCATCGACTACGACGCCATGGAAAAGAAGGCGCACGAAACCAAACCCAAGCTGATCATTGCCGGCGCTTCTGCTTACAGCTTGCACATTGACTTTGCGCGCTTTGCCAAAGTGGCCAAAGACGTGGGCGCCATTTTCTTGGTCGACATGGCGCACTATGCAGGCCTGATCGCTGCCGGCGTATATCCCAACCCTGTGCCCCACGCCGATGTGGTCACCTCCACCACCCACAAGAGCTTGCGCGGTCCCCGCGGCGGCATCATCTTGATGAAAGCCGAACACGAAAAAGCCATCAACAGTGCCATCTTCCCTGGCCTGCAAGGGTTCAAGGCTTATCAAGCCCAAGTGGTGAAGAACGCCCAAATCGTGGCTGAAGTTCTCACCCAACGTGGCTTGCGCATTGTGAGCGGCGGCACGCAAAGCCACGTGATGTTGGTCGACCTGCGCTCCAAAGGCATTACCGGCAAAGTGGCCGAAGCTGCACTGGGCCAAGCGCACATGACCATCAACAAAAACTCGATCCCGAACGATCCCGAGAAACCCATGGTCACCAGCGGTGTGCGAATTGGCACACCCGCCATGACCACTCGCGGCTTCAAGGATGAAGAAGCGCGCATCACGGCCCACCTCATTGCCGACGTGCTCGACAACCCCAATGATCCTGCCAACATCGAAACCGTTCGCGCCAAGGTCAATGCCTTGACCGCACGTTTCCCTGTTTACAAATGAAGTGCCCCTTCTGCAGCCACACCGACACCCAAGTGGTGGAGACGCGGCTGGCGGAAGACGGCGACCTGATTCGCCGCCGCCGCCAATGTGCGGCATGCGAAAAACGGTTCACCACATATGAGCGGCCAGAAGTCACTTTTCCGGCCATCGTTAAAAAAGACGGCCGCCGAATTGACTACGAACGCATCAAGTTGCGCGCCAGCATGAATTTGGCTTTGCGCAAACGCCCTGTCAGCACCGAACAAGTTGACTCGGCCATTGAGCGCATCGAAGAAAAACTGCTTAACTTGGCACAGCGCGAAATTGCTTCCAACAAAATTGGCGAGTTGGTCATGCGCGAGTTAAAGAAACTCGACAAAGTGGCTTACGTTCGCTTTGCAAGCGTGTACCGTAGCTTTGAAGACATTGACGACTTCAAGTTATTGGTTGACGAAGTCAGCAAGTAAATTCTGTTGGCCGGGCGTACAAAAACAGCCTGGCCATTCAGCCTGGGCAATCGCTAACAGTCGTTTTTTCTAAACGTGGCCGCCCCACTGCGTTCACCACCACGCGCCACCCACTGGCGTTTTTTGACTGGCGCTGGCACACGGTCAGTGTGCCTGCTTGAAATGCGCCATTCAAAGCCAAGCTTCGACCACTGGCACCAAATGACACAAAACGACTGACCGTGACATTGCCACTGACTGAAACAGCAGCATGAACGGGGCCCTGTTGCTGCAGGCGCCCTTCTCCGACATCCCAAATGCCATTGTTGTTGTCGTCTTCAAACAGAATCCAGCCTTGGCGCCAAGCATTGACCACCTTGCCATCGCTGTCCACATGACAACGCGTGGGCAGACTGCTATTTTCAAGGCCGACAGCGGCAGCACACAAGGTCACTCGCTTCTCCAATCGCATGGCCTGCGTTCTGGCACTTAAGACTGCACTGTGCAAAGCTTCGGCCGTGGTTTGAAGCCGCACACTGGTTTGCAGAATTTGCATGCCAGAAGACGCCATGCCCCCCAACAAAGCCAGGATGAACAAGGCAAACAAGGTGTCAATCAGGCCATGGCCTTGAATGTGAACGGCAGAAGTCATGCTTGGATGATCAATGCGCTGTGACAGAAAGTTCCTTGCATCTGGCTAACCTGCAAGGCAATGTGTGCTCGAACGGCGGCATTTAGCAGATGCTTCAAGCATGAACTTTTCAAAGCAACTTCAATGTCAAGGTTTCACACTGATAGAGTCAATGGTGAGCGTGTCGCTCATGGGCATCTTGCTAGGCATCGCGCTACCTAACCTAGAGAGACATTGGCAACAAGTGCGGCGTCAAGATGCACAGTACGCGCTGGGACAACTGCATTTGAGGCAGTCGCAATGGCGAGGCATGCACTCGCATTACGCCAATACTTTGGCTGAATTGTCCTGGCCCACCAATACCTCAACCAACGGGCACTACATCCTCACTGTTCAAAATGTCACAGCACAAAGTTTTGAATTACAAGCAACACCAACAGGCTTACAAGCGCGCGACACCGCTTGCCAAAGCATGCATTTGCAACAGCTGACCGATGGCGCTGTGCTGCGCACCAGCAACCTAGAAAAAAATACCGATTCAGCAAGGTGTTGGGCATGGTGAATTTGCTCATAGGCTTTGCCTTGGGATTGAGCATTCTCAGTGCGGCCAGTACTTGGGCCGCTTTGCAATGGCAAAGCGATCGCCAAGTTGTGCAGCGAAGTCAGGCACAGCAAAACGTCCGAGCACTCATGGACACTCTGGTACATGACTTACGTCGCGCGCAATTTGAGGGTTCGCCAGAAGACTTTCAAATCAGTGCGCATCAAATTTTGTTCAGCATCAACCGCAACGACAACGCACTGAGAGACAACAACGAATGCAGCGGTTTTCGCCTCAATGGCAAAACCCTGCAAACTCAAACTTCTTGCCTGCCCGTTGTATGGACAAGTCTCAACGACCCTAAAAGTTTACAAATCGTCGCACTGAATTTTCTATGGGAATGCGACAACAGCAGCGCCAGCATGGGCGATCTCATGCGAATCGAATTAATCAGCCAAGCCAGTCATGAGCTTGTCACCAACACCTGGCAACGTCTTGTTCGCCTGCGCAATGTGCACCCCCGCTTTCGCCCCATATCTGCGTTATGCAACAGCAAGGCTTAGCCACACTGTGGGCCAGCACAATGCTGCTCTTACTCACGGGCCTGTGGGGCTGGCTAGCCTTGCAGGCCGTTAACGCTGAAAGCACGCGAGGCTCCCAACAAATGCATGCTGCGCAAGCGCTTGCCAATTCTGAAGCCATCTTGGAAACGGCCATCGCGCACTTGACACAAGTTTATGCATTGAATGGCATATCGGCTGATGCGCAGATTTGGGAAAACGCTTCTGCCAGCATTTGCCCGCCAAACAAACCGCCCCCACAATGGCAATGTGCCAATTTGTCATTCAGTCATATGTCAATGCCTGAATGGACTGATGTAGACAAGTCTTTCGTGCGCTTGGTGCGCGATGTACGCAATTCACCCCATCGCATTCAAGTCAGCGTAGACGCCACCCTCAATGCCCTGCATCCGGGCGCAGGCAGCCGCGCCACAGTTCAACAAAGTGTTTATGTTCCAATCAGTACAACACTTCGCGACAACACACACGCCAGCCAATTGGCTCGCCTTGTTTTGAACGATCAAGTCTTAACCACCCATGCGCCCAATTGCAGCCTGCAAGCTTGGCAAACCATATTTGGACAGCTCTCACCCATGCAAGTCCAGCAACTCTCAAAGCTACAAGCAAGCAACGGCCTCAGCACAGCAACATCCCCCACTCGAACGGTTTACTGGATTGACAGCCCACAGCTTTGGCACCAAAGTTTGGGCACGCCCACATCACCTGTCGTGCTTGTATTTTCTGCAACTGCCTGCGCCCTGCAGTGCCCCTCAATGACAAGCCAAACGCAAGTGGTTGGAACTGTGTTTTTTCAGAACCAATGCCAAGCTCACACCATGCAAAACTGGCAAGGGGGCACCATCACGGGGCAAATAGGTGTGGAGTCACCACTTTCTACCGAACTGGCCATGACTTTGGGAAATGGTCTTCAAAACTTTGCCAATGCCCATGGCGCCATCAATTTTGACTGGCCTGCGGACATCGACACGTCTCGCGTGCAACGTGTTGCTGGAACCTGGAAAAATGCCGGATACTGACAAAGGGTTCACGCTTCTAGAAGCCTTGGTGGTCAGCGCTTTACTTGCTGTTGGATTGTCGGGGGCCATGCGTTTCAGCTTGGCAACCATTGCCGCCACACAAGCCAATCGCAATCTCGACATGGCCAGTGGTTTGGCCCAAGATCTTGCCGAATGCTGGGGTGTTCAAACACCGCAATGTCATGACATGTTTCTTCAAACCAGCCTGCTTCATCCCGTCTCGGTAGACCCCGACATGGGCTTTGTTCGGACGTGGCTGGTTCGCAGCATTCCCCTTGAGGGCATGCCCCCTGAGCATTTGCAAGAACTGCAAATATCCGTGTCCTGGCAAGAAGGCAAAAGCAGACCACAAATTCAGTGGCGGCAACGCCGCGCCAACACGCCGTTGTGGGCAGGTGTCTAAGTTATCGTATCCTTGCACCCATGGACGCCAATTTCACCCACTTCCCTCTTGCAAGCCTGCACATGCAACAGGCCTTGGATATGGCTGCGCAGGCCCTTCGCATCACATCGCCCAATCCGCGCGTCGGCTGCGTCATTGTGGACGATCAGGGTAAGGTTCTGGGGCAAGGCCACACACAACGCGCTGGCGGCCCCCACGCCGAAATCATGGCCTTGAAAGATGCAGCAGCTAAAGGCCATTCAGTCGTTGGCGCCACAGCCTACGTCACCCTAGAGCCTTGTTCGCACCACGGCAAAACAGGTCCTTGTTGCGATGCGCTGGTCCAAGCCAAACTGGCCAAAGTGGTGGCGGCACTGACCGATCCCAATCCGCAGGTGGCAGGTCAAGGCTTTGATCGCCTTCGGGCTGGAGGGATAGAGGTTCAGATCGGCGATGGTGCCGTACAAGCTGCTGCACAAAATCCCGGATTTTTAAGGCGCATGACCCATCAAAAACCCTGGGTGCGAATGAAAATTGCAGCGTCCCTAGACGGCCAAACGGCGCTGACCAATGGCAAAAGCCAATGGATTACAGGTCCAGAGGCACGCGCCGATGGCCATGGATGGCGAGCACGCGCATGCGCCATCTTGACCGGTATCGGCACGGTTTTAGAAGACGACCCACTTTTAGATTTGCGGCTTTGTACCCCTTTAGAAAGCCCTCCTCGAATGCCACATTTGGTGATCGTGGACAGCCGCTTGGAAACACCCACGCATGCCAAGTTGTTTCTGCACTCAAGGCCAGGTTCAGAAACACCTCGGCAAGTTTGGATCTATGCCGCCATTGAAGATGCTGGCAAGATCGCGGCCCTTGAAGCCAAAGGTGCCAAGGTTAAAGTGCTGCCCAATGACCATGGCAAAGTTGATTTGCAAGCCTTGCTTAGCGACCTGGCCAGCCGCGAAGTCAACGAACTGCACGTCGAAGCAGGCCACAAACTGAACGGCTCGCTCATACGTGAAGGCTGCGTTGACGAGTTTTTGGTCTACCTCGCCCCCCAAATTCTGGGGCTGGGCCAAGGCATGGCCAACCTCGGCCCCCTAGAAGAGTTGTCACAAGGCTTGGCACTCAGTTTCACAGAAACACAATTAATCGGTAAAGATTTGCGGGTTTTGGCCAGGGTTCAGGCCTAAACCGCCTCAATCCCTGCGAAAATACATGCCATGTTTACCGGAATCATCACCGGCGTGGGGCGTATCGCCGCCCTCCACGACCTGGGCAGCTCTTTAAGCCATGGCAAGCGACTCACTCTCGAGGTGCGCTTGCATGACGGTCACGTCATTTGACATTGCGAACCACCAATTCACCATCGACATTTCTGCCGAATCGCTCGACAAAACGTGCGGCTTGAACCAGCTTGGCAAAGTCAACTTGGAAAAAGCCTTGCGAGCGCACGATCGATTGGGCGGTCACATTGTGTCGGGCCACGTCGATGGCATTGGCCACGTGACGCACTTTGCCCAAGTGGGCGAAAGCTGGGAATTGCGCATTCAAGCACCCACCGGCATGGGCAAATACCTGGCCTACAAAGGCTCCATCACGGTCAATGGCGTTAGCCTTACTGTGAACAAAGTTGCTGACACCGATGCAGGTTGCGAATTCAGCATCAACCTCATTCCCCACACAGTCGACAACACAGCACTCGGTACTTTGCAAAAGGGCAGCGCTGTGAACTTAGAAATCGATTTGATCGCCCGTTATGTCGAGCGCATGCTCAACAACGACGCATCTGCCAACTCCGCTGCAACAGCCCTTCAGGCCGGCAAGCACTCTTGAAAGTAGTGACATGAGTACGAATTCTGGCAGTCCACTGACGCCCGTTCAAATATCGCCCGTAGAAGACATCGTGGCCGACTTGCGCGCTGGGCGCATCGTCATCATGGTGGATGACGAAGACCGTGAAAATGAAGGCGATTTGTTGATCGCCTCCGACCACGTCACGGCCGAAGCCATCAATTTCATGGCCCGCTTTGGTCGTGGCCTCATTTGCCTCACCCTCACCCGCGATCGCTGTGAACACCTCAAATTGCCGCCCATGGCAGCCAGCAATGGCACCGTTTACAGCACCGCCTTTACCGTCTCCATTGAAGCCGCTGAGGGCGTGACCACTGGCATCTCTGCCGCAGACCGTGCGCTCACGGTCAAGACTGCTGTTGCAGCCAACGCCACAGCCAAGGACCTGGTTCAGCCGGGTCACATCTTTCCGCTACAAGCTGTAGATGGTGGCGTGCTAATGCGCGCGGGTCATACCGAAGCTGGATGTGACTTGGGCACCATGGCCGGTTGCAGCCCCTCTTCTGTGATTTGTGAAATCATGAAGGACGACGGCACCATGGCTCGCCTGCCCGACCTGCAAATTTTTGCAGCCGAGCATGGCCTCAAAATTGGTACCATTGCAGACCTGATTGAATACCGCAATCGCACAGAATCTTTGGTTCAAAAAGTGGGCACGCGCACCATGCAAACAGCGCATGGCGAATTCACAGTGCATGCGTTCAAAGACAAACCCAGTCAATCTTTGCACTTGGCTTTGGTCAAAGGATCATGGCCAGCAGATGCCGAAGTGCCCGTGCGCGTTCACGAGCCCCTTTCGGTGTTTGACGTTTTGGAAGTCGGCCGTCAAATGCATTCATGGAGTTTGGAAAACAGCTTGGATTACATCCACAAGCAGGGCCATGGCGTGGCTGTGCTGCTCAATTGCGGTGAAAGTGCCGAACAATTGCTGGCCCAGTTTGAAGGCCGTGCGCGCTCTGCCCAGGCGCCCAACAGAAGCAAAATGGACTTGCGCACCTATGGCGTTGGTATTCAAATTGTGCGCGAGTGTGGCGTTCAAAAAATGAAATTGATGGGCCAACCACGACGTATGCCCAGCATGGCGGGTTACGGCGTTGAAGTCACTGGTTACATCCCTAAGGAATAAATATGCAAGGCGCAGACAAAGGCATTGAACAAGAGTTAGACGGCTTGGGGTTGCACATTGGCATTGTTCAGGCACGCTTCAACGAAGGCATCACCAACGCGTTGGCTGTGGCCTGCATTCGTGAACTAGAAGACTTGGGCGTCCACGACATCGATCATGTGCTGGTACCTGGGGCCTTGGAAGTCCCCATTGCCTTGCAAGCCATGGCTGAGCGCGGCGAATACGACGCGCTGATCGCCCTGGGTTGCATCATTCGGGGTGAAACATACCACTTCGAATTGGTGGCCAATGAGTCGGGCGCGGGCGTCAGCCGCATTGCGCTCGATTACAACGTGCCCATTGCCAACGCCATCCTCACCACTGAGAACTTGGAACAAGCCATTGCACGTCAAACTGAAAAAGGTCGTGACGCTGCACGTGTCGCTGTTGAAATGGCCATGCTGATGGAAGACTTGGCTGCCGGTGAAGACGACTTGGACGGCGAGGCATTGGCATGAGCGAGCTGCAAGACTCTTCAGCCGACAACCTGCAACCTGGCTCGGGCAAGCCTTCTTTGCGCAAGCCAGGCAAATCCGCTAGCAAGTCTGCTCGCAGTCGTGCACGCGAATTTGCACTTCAAGCCTTGTACCAAGTCATTGTGGGCAAGAACGAGGCTTCCGACATTGATGTCTTCACGCGCGATTTGTCTGGTTTTCACAAGGCTGATTCTGCGCATTACGATGCCTTGTTGTATGGCTGTGCTGAACAATCTTTAGAACTCGACAAATTGATTTTGCCCTTGCTTGATCGAAGCATGGCCGAGATCTCTCCCATCGAACATGCGGCCATGTGGATTGGCACTTACGAGATGAAACATTGCCTCGATGTGCCTTGGCGCGTCAGCCTCAATGAATGCATTGAATTGGCAAAAGAATTTGGTGGCACCGACGGCCACAAGTATGTCAATGCTGTGCTAGAAGGTTTGGCACCGCAATTGCGCCCTCACGAAGTTCAAGCCGACCGCCAGGCTGGCCGCGCACGCGCATGACGCAGGGCTTCGTTTTTCCCATTCGCATTTACTGGGAAGACACCGACGCCGGTGGCATTGTTTTCTACGCCAACTACCTTAAGTTTTTTGAACGTGCCCGAACGGAGTGGTTGCGTTCTTTGGGCATTCAACAGCAAGCCCTGAAAGCGCAAAGCGGCGGTATCTTTGTGGTCAGTGAAACCCATATCAAGTATTTTTCACCCGCGCGTTTGGATGACTTGCTAGAAGTCACAGCGCGCACAGTTGAAGCTGGACGCGCCAGTTTGGTTTTGGCGCAGCAAGCATGGCTGGCTGTTGAGGGTGAGCGCAAATTATTGGCAGAAGGCACCATCCGCATTGGGTGGGTTGACAATCAAACCATGAAACCTGGCCGAATTCCGGCCGCCATTTTGGAAGCACTTCAATGAACCAAGACATGTCCATCATTCAACTCGTGTTGCATGCCAGTTTTGTTGTGCAATTGGTCATGCTCATTCTCATGGCCATCTCGATCGCAAGTTGGGCCGCGATTGTTAGAAAGCTGATGGCCATCCAACGAATTCAGTCTTTGAACGAAGAGTTTGAACAAAACTTTTGGTCAGGGACCAGCTTGAACGATTTATTTGCGGCTGCAGTCCAAAATTCCAAGTTGGCTGGCCCCATGGAAAGAATTTTTGCAAGCGGCATGCGCGAGTATCAAAAACTGCGCGAGCGCCGCATTAGCGATCCTGGCACGTTGCTGGACGGCGCTCGCCGGGCCATGCGCGCCAGCTTTCAGCGCGAGATGGACGTGGCCGAAGCGCAGTTGTCCTTCTTGGCCTCTGTGGGTTCTGTTTCACCCTATGTCGGCTTGTTTGGCACGGTTTGGGGCATCATGCATGCGTTTACTGGCTTGGCCAGCATGCAGCAGGTGACCTTGGCCACGGTGGCGCCAGGCATTGCAGAGGCTTTGGTTGCAACAGCCATTGGTCTGTTTGCGGCCATTCCAGCCGTCGTGGCCTACAACCGATTTGCGCGCGACATTGACCGGGTTGCCATCAAGCTGGAAACATTCATCGAAGAGTTCTCCAACATTTTGCAAAGAAGTTTGGGCGGCTCTACAGGTGCAGGAACAAGCGCTACGGCTGGCTCACACCTGTCCGCTTCTGGTCACTGATTTTCGGGGAGCACACACATGCCTGCTGTTTCCTCTCGCGGTCGCGGACGGCGCACCATCAATGAAATCAACATGGTGCCCTTCATCGATGTGATGTTGGTGCTGCTGATTATTTTCATGGTGACAGCGCCCATGATCACGCCCAGCATGGTGGATTTGCCCAGCGTTGGCAAGGCTGCCAAACAGCCTGACCAGGTCATTCAAATTGTGGTTCAAAAGGACGACAGTCTTGAAATGGTGAGCGACAGTAAATCGCAAAAGATTAACTTGGACAGCTTGGCCAACAACGTCCGTGTTGCGCAAACAGGCCAAGCCAATTCTGCGGTGGTCATCAGCGCAGATCGAAATGTGAAATACGAGACGGTGGTCAAGGTGATGGACACTTTGCAGCGCGCAGGTATTCAGCGCGTAGGCTTGTCTGTGCAGTTAGCGCCATGATTTCTCTATGCCCATTTAAGTTGCACGCTGTCGCATGAATGCCATTGCACACAACGAGTTTGCGCCACCACCCACAGGTGGGTTTGGCCGCTCTTTGTCGTTTGCGCTGTTCATGCATTTGCTACTTTTGGCGGCACTCACTTGGGGCATTCATTGGAAGACCGAGCCCAACACGCTGTCTGCATCGGCAGAGCTGTGGTCAGCCTTACCCGTAGAGGCTGCGCCAGCAGCCAATGAACCGGAACCTATGCCACCGGAACCCGTCAAGCCGCCAGAGCCTGTTCAGAAAGTAGAGCCCAAACCTGAACCCAAACCTGCGCCTGCGCCCCCAAAAGCGAATGCTGTTGCAGAACGAGAAGCAGCAGACATTGCGCTTAAGAAAGAAAAAGAAAAGAAGAAACTTGAAGAGAAGAAAGAGGCTGAGCTAGAGAAGAAAAAGAAGCTTGAAAAAGAAAAGCTTGAAAAAGAAAAATTAGACAAAGAGAAGGCTAAAGAGAAAGAAAAAGAAAAAGCCAAGGAACTCGAGAAGAAGAAAAAAGAAGAAGCTCTGAAAAAAGAAGTGGCTGCTGCCAAGGCCAAGGAGGAAGCCAAGAAAGCGGCCGCTGAAGAAAAACAAGCCGCCGTACTTCGCAACGAAAACTTAAAGCGCATGCAAGGCATGGCAGGCGCCTCAGGTGATGAAAATGCCAAGGGCTCTGCTATGAAATCATCAGGACCCTCTGCCAGCTATGGTGGACGTATTCGTGCGCGCATCAAACCCAACATCACTTTCACTGAAGACGTAGCAGGCAACCCCAAGGCCGAAGTAGAAGTGCGCACATCCCCCGATGGCACCATCCTCAGTCGCAAACTTTTGTCTAGCAGTGGCAACAAGTCATGGGATGAAGCCGTCCTGAAAGCCATCGACAAAACGGCCACCCTGCCCCGCGATGAAGATGGCCGCGTCCCACCAGTTCTAGAGATTAGCTTTCGCCCCAAAGATTAATTGGGATCAGAACCAAACAATTGGGGTCAGATCAACATTAATTTGGTCAATCCATGAGGTTAGAGGTGAAGGGCGGGCATCCTCATACTGGGGTACCAGAAATCGTCAGCCCGCCCTTCACCTCTAACCTCATGGATTGGAAATTAATGTTGATCTGACCCCAATTGTTTGGCTCTGACTTCAATTAAATTTCATAGACGATTTCGGCTTTGCCTTGATCGGCTTGGGCAATCCAGCTTGAGAGGGCTGCGTCGCTTGGGAAGAATTTGGCTTGTTCACCTAAAGACAGTTCTGCCGATGCCGCCACGTTGTCTGCTTTGCGCTCTAGCTTTAAGCGCACCGTGAGGCCTCTGAATAACTCGCCCTGCTCTGTCACCTCTCTTTGAGGTGGGAAAGCCTTGACCAGTTTGGCCACTTCGGGCGCTCTGCCATTCACCGCGACACGCAAGAACTTGCCGAATCGGCAACGCGCGGATGGCAGGTCCCAAACTTGTTGGATCGACAAACGATAACCACCAGAGAATCTGTCGGCTTGCATTTTGGCCATCACAATGACCAACTCGTCGTCTTTCAGCAAATGGCGATTGGCATTGATCATGGCCTCGTCGGCCGTGGCTTCCATGACTGCACTCTTGTCGTCCAACTTGAAGATGGCCAGTTTGCCGCGTTGGCCGTTGATGATTCGCAAATCACTCACAATGCCCGCCAAGAGTTGTGGCTCTCGACTGTCGATCAGATCGTCAATTTTGCGCTTGGCAAACAAGCGAACTTCGCGTTCTACTGCATCAAACAGATGGCCTGACAAATAGAAACCAACTGCGGTTTTTTCGTTGGTCAACTGCTCTTTAACGCCCCAAGGCAGCATGTCCACCAAATCAGGCTCTTGCGTGCTAGAGCCATGGGCATCGTCGCCCATCATGTCAAACAGGCCGCCCTGATTGGCGTTGGCTGAAGTGGCTGTCGAAAAATCAAAAGCACGGTCAATGGACGCCGCCAGTGAAGCCCGATTGCGTTGCAAGGAATCGAAGGCCCCCGCCTTGACCAAGGCTTCTACGGTACGCTTGTTCAAACGGCTGCGATCGACTCGCACACAAAAATCGTACAAGCTGGTGAAGGGGCCACCCTCCTCGCGCGCTTTCACAATGGCATCGATGGCTTGTTGGCCCGTGCCCTTGATGGCGCCTAAGCCATAGCGAATGACTTTGTCTGACACCGGCTCAAAGCGATGGGTGCCGCGATTGACATCGGGTGGATCAAAGGTCATGCCAAACTTCAGGGCGTCTTCGTACAAGACTTTGAGCTTGTCGGTGTCGTCCATTTCCATGGTCATGTTGGCGCAGAAAAACTCCGCCGTGAAATGAACCTTCAACCAGCCCGTGTGATACGCCAGCAAGGAGTAAGCCGCAGCGTGCGATTTGTTAAAACCGTAGCCCGCAAACTTTTCCATCAAGTCGAACACTTCGTCGGCTTTGGTTTCAGACAGGCCATTGGCCTCAGCACCCTTGCGGAAAATGGCGCGGTGCTCGGCCATCTCTTCGGCTTTTTTCTTACCCATGGCCCGGCGCAACAAGTCGGCACCGCCCAAGCTGTAACCGCCCAGCACCTGCGCAGTTTGCATCACCTGCTCTTGGTAGACCATGATGCCGTAGGTTTCGGACAGCACTTTTTCTACCAAGGGGTGTGGGTACTCCACCACCTCACGGCCGTGTTTGCGCGCCACAAAACTGGGAATCAAATCCATGGGGCCTGGGCGGTACAAGGCGTTGAGCGCAATCAAGTCTTCCAAACGTGAAGGCCGCGCGTCTTTCAACATGCCCTGCATGCCACGACTTTCAAATTGGAACACCGACTCTGTGCGCCCCTCAGAGAACAACTTATAAGTCGCTGCATCGTCCAAGGGAATGTTTTCGTAAGCGAAATTTTCTTGGCCCTTGTGACGCTTCACAATCATCTCGCGCGCCACTTCCAAAATGGTCAAGGTGGCCAAGCCCAAGAAGTCAAACTTCACCAAACCAATGGCTTCCACGTCGTCTTTGTCGTACTGACTGACGGCAGATGTGCTGCCCGGCTGCTGGTACAAAGGACAGAAGTCTGTGAGCTTGCCGGGCGCAATCAAGACACCACCCGCGTGCATGCCCACGTTGCGGGTCATGCCCTCTAGTTTTTGGGCCAGCGCCAGCAGCGTTTTGACTTCGTCTTCTTTTTCCAACCGCTCTGCCAAAATAGGCTCGGCCTTGATGGCGCCATCGATGGTGATGTGTTGCCCTGGCTTGTTGGGAATGAGTTTGCTGATGCCATCACAGAACATGTAGCTCATGTCTAGCACACGGCCTACGTCACGAATGGCCGCACGCGCAGCCATGGTTCCGAATGTGGCAATTTGACTGACGGCGTCACGGCCGTATTTGTCTTTGACGTAGTCAATCACGCGATCGCGATTGGTTTGGCAAAAGTCAATGTCGAAGTCGGGCATGGAGACCCGCTCGGGGTTCAAGGGGCATGGAGACCCGCTCGGGGTTCAAGAATCGCTCAAACAGCAAGTTGTATTGCAGCGGATCGAGGTCGGTAATCTTGAGTGAATACGCCACCAAAGAACCCGCACCCGAACCACGACCTGGCCCCACTGGGCAGCCA
The DNA here is from genome assembly GCA_041172085.1 of Pseudomonadota bacterium. Lineage (GTDB taxonomy): Bacteria > Pseudomonadota > Gammaproteobacteria > Burkholderiales > Burkholderiaceae_C > Limnohabitans_A. Next base: position 50,189 of record JBEDKQ010000060.1, read on the forward strand.
TTTTTCTTGGCCCAGTTGATGAAGTCACCCACGATTAAGAAATAACCCGGGAACCCCATCTTCAAGATGGTGTTGATCTCAAATTCCAAACGCTCAGCGTAACGGGGACGCTCGGCCTCGCGCTTGACGGGGTCGGGGTACAAATGCACCAAGCGTTCTTCCAAACCCTCGACTGACAACAAGCGGAAATAGTCCTCGATGGGCATGGGTTTGCCATCGGTCAGTGGCGTGGGATAGTTGGGCAATTGCGGCTTGCCCAACACCAAAGTCAAATTGCAACGCTTGGCAATTTCGACCGAGTTGGCCAAGGCGCTGGGCACATCGGCAAACAAGGCCTGCATTTCGGCAGACGACTTGAAGTATTGGTCGCGCGTGAACTTTCTAACACGGCGCTGGTTGCCCAGAATTTCGCCTTCAGAAATACACACACGGGCTTCGTGCGATTCGTAATCGTCTTCAGCCAAAAACTGAACGGGATGTGTGGCCACCACAGGCAAGCTCAAACGAGCCGCCAACTTCACAGCAGCAATCACATGCGCGTTGTCTTCAGGACGACCCGCGCGTTGAATTTCCAAATAGAAGCGGTGCGTAAAAATAGACGCCAATTGCAATGCCACTTCAGCAGCGCGAGACGTATCGCCTTGCACCAAAGCCTGGCCCACCGGGCCTGCCTGCGCGCCCGACAAAAGAATCAAACCTTCCGACAATTCTTGAAGCCATGCCAGCTTAACCACAGCATGGGTCTTCACCATGTTTTGTGTCCAAGCGCGCGCCAACAATTCGGACAGATTCAAATAGCCTTGCGAGCTTTGCACCAGCAACATGACACGCGACAAAGCCAGCGGATCTGCACCTAAACCTTCCAAAAAGATCTCGGCCCCCAAAATAGGCTGAACGCCCTTGCCGCGAGCCGCTTTGTAAAACTTGATAGCCCCAAACAAATTGCTGAGGTCTGTGATGGCCAAAGCAGGCTGCAGATCGTCTGCCGCCGCCTGCACCACATCGTCAATGCGGCAGGTGGAATCGACAATGGAAAACTCGGTGTGAAGGCGCAAATGAACAAACATGCGTCCATTGTAGAAGCTGCTTCAGATGTTTTCTACAATACGGGGGTGAACAATATTTTGAATATTTCGACCTACAAGTTCATCCCACTGCCGGATGCCCATGAACTTCGCCCAGTACTCTTAGAGCGCTGCTTGTCTCGCGCCCTAAAAGGGACGATATTGCTGGCAGAAGAAGGGATTAATTTGTTCTTGGCAGGCCCCGCAGAGGCTGTACGCGGTTTTGTGGCTGAACTCCACACAGATCCTAGGTTCTCGGACATTGCCCCCAAAGAAAGCTGGTCGGAAACGGTGCCCTTTAAAAAAATGTTGGTCAAGGTGAAAGGCGAAATCATTCGCATGAACCACCCCACCATTCGGCCCGCCGAAGGCCGAGCCCCAGCGGTCACCCCTTCTACCGCCAAAAGGTGGCTAGACCAAGGCTTTGACGACAATGGCCGGCCGGTCGTCATTTTGGACACTCGCAACGATTACGAGGTCGATGAAGGAACATTCAAAGGCGCCATTGACTGGCGCCTCACAAAGTTCACCGAATTTCCAGACGCCCTTCGCGCGCACAAAGAAGAACTGCAAGACAAAACCATCATCAGCTTTTGCACGGGCGGCATACGCTGTGAAAAAGCAGCCATCTTCATGCAGCAAAACGGTCTGCCCCACACTTACCAGTTAGAAGGCGGCATCTTGAAATATTTTGAAGAGACCGACGGCTCGCATTACAACGGAGGTTGTTTTGTCTTTGACGAACGCCGCGCCGTCGACATCTCACTAGAAACCGTAAAGCAAACTGAAGCCAACGAAGTGCTCCAAAAATAAAAGCAGCACAGCCACTGGGACTGCACTGCTTCCTAACCGACTCAGGCTGCAGATGGGCAGCCCATCAATCAACCGCGCAATTTAGCGGCCACTGCGGCCACACGCTCACCATAAGCCTTGGCTGTGTCCAAGTCGCCTTGTGGAATGTCTTCTGCGGGGCTGGTAGGGCCTACTTGCGCCATCACACCAGAGTTGGAACCAATGCGGTTGGTGGTACCGTCGTTCATGGCAGGTTGCCCCACCCACACCATGGCCTGTTGCATGGCCAAAGTGATGAAGTACTGAAGCGTGGAAAGCTTGTCGCCACTGGGGCTGGCAGAGATGGTGAAACCACCGGCCACTTTGTCTTTCCAGGCGCTGGTAAACCAACGCTTGGAAGATGCGTCGGCAAATTTCTTGAACTGCCAAGACGCCATGCCCATGTAAGTGGGTGAGCCAAAGATGATCGCGTCAGCGGCATCCAAAGTTTCCCAATCGGCATCGGTGATGTTGCCGTCTGCATCGATGGCGATCAAAGCGGCATTGGCGCCTTGCGCCACAAATTGCGCTACGCG
>JBEDKQ010000061.1:0-18057 GCA_041172085.1 Pseudomonadota bacterium
TTCACCGTGGAATGCCCGTTTAGCCACCCTGTCGGCCAACGTCTGGCGCGGTGTGCCCTTTGTGGCCATTACCTTGCTGGCGGGTTTGCAAACCATCTCTCCTTCTTACTATGAGGCGTCCGCCATCGATGGTGCCACGCCTTGGCAGCAGTTCTGGCATGTTACCTTGCCACTGCTCACACCCATCATTGCTGTCACCATGACCTTCTCTGTGCTGTTTACCTTCACAGACTTCCAACTGATTTATGTGCTGACACGCGGCGGCCCTTTGAATGCCACCCACCTCATGGCCACCTTGTCGTTCCAGCGTGCCATTCCTGGCGGCGCATTGGGTGAAGGCGCGGCCATTGCCATCGCCATGGTGCCCTTCCTGTTGGCGGCCATTCTTTTCAGTTACTTTGGACTTCAACGCCGCACATGGCAACAAGGCGGCAGCGACAAATGAGCAAAGACACACAAGACAACGTGGGCATGTCCTATCTGGACAGCAATGCCACCAAGTTTTTCAAAATCTATTTACCACTGCTGATCTTTTTGTTCGTCTTGCTCTTTCCGTTTTACTGGATGGGCATTACAGCTTTCAAGCCAGACAACGAACTGCTCTCGCGCGATGGCAATCCCTTTTGGATCATTGCGCCTACGCTGGCACACGTTGAAAAACTGCTGTTCAGAACGGCTTACCCGCAGTGGATGTGGAACACTGTGGTGGTGTCTGTCACGGCTACGTTCTTCTCTTTGTTTGCCTCGGTTCTAGCAGCCTACGCCATTGAACGTTTGCGCTTCAAAGGCGCCAAGCACACTGGTTTGGCCATCTTCTTGGCTTACTTGGTACCCCCTTCCATTTTGTTCATTCCATTGGCTTCCGTGGTATTTCAATTGGGCTTGTTCGACACACGCCTGGCACTCATCCTGACTTACCCCACATTCTTGGTACCTTTCTGCACTTGGCTCTTAATGGGTTACTTCCGCTCCATTCCCTTCGAGCTTGAAGAGTGCGCCATGATTGACGGCGCCAACCGTTGGGAAATTTTGGTCAAAATTATTTTGCCCTTGTCAGTGCCTGGCCTTATTTCTGCTGGCATCTTTGCGTTCACCTTGTCATGGAATGAGTTCATTTATGCGCTCACTTTTGTGTCGTCTAGCGAGGTCAAAACTGTGCCTGTGGGTGTGGTCACCGAACTGGTCGAAGGCGACGTCTACCACTGGGGCGCCTTAATGGCGGGTGCGCTGTTTGGCTCCTTACCTGTGGCCTTCATTTATTCATTCTTTGTTGAGTACTACGTGTCTGGCATGACGGGTTCAGTCAAAGAATAATCATATTGCGCAACACATCCACGGCGCGTCTCCGCCTGTGGATGATTAACCAGCTTTGGAGAATTCATGCAGTTTTCACGCCTCATTCGCCAAATTGGTATGCTGGCCATCAGCACATGTGCACTGCATGTGTCTGCACAAAACTGGCCATCCAAACCCATCAAACTGATCACATCAGCAGCGCCAGGCGGCGTGGTCGACATTTATGCCAGAAGACACCAACCGCATCTTCAAGCGGAGTTGGGTCAGCCCATCATGGTGGAAAACAAGCCGGGTGCCTCGGGCGCCATTGCAGGCGATGCGGCCGCCAAATCCGACCCCGATGGTCACACACTGTTCATGGGCAGTCAGAATGAGCTGGGCCTCATTGGGCAACTGGGTGTTCCTGTTCGCTACGACCCGGCCAAAGATTTTTCAGCTGTGGGCCTCACCATTGCGGGCTACCCCATTCTCATGGTCAATGCCCAACTGGGTGTGAAAAATGTGGCCGAGTTGGTAGCCCACATGAAAGCCAAAAACACCAGCCTCGATTGTGGTGGCAGTGGCACCGCCACCATTGGTCACTTTGTGTGCGCAGCATTTGCGGTTCGCACAGGCACCAAGATTCAATATGTGCCCTATAAAGCCAACGTGCCTGCCATGACCGACGCCGCCTCAGGCCAAGTTCAGTTGGTCTCTGCTTTTTACAGCGAAGTTGCGCCGTTCATCAGCAGCGGCAAACTAATTCCTTTGGGTGTGTTTGGTGCCAACCGTTTGCCTTTGTTGCCCAATGTGCCCACCATGGAAGAACTAGGCTTGAAAGACTTGGAACTTCAAAGCTACACGGTTTATGCAGTGCCTACCGGCACACCGGTGGCAGTTCAGCGCCGACTCAATGCGGCCATTGTGAAGGCTGCCAATCATCCCGATGTGATGGACAAGGTCAAGGCAGCGGGCGGTGTTTACTTCGACATGAACCTAGAAGAAACCCAGGCTTGGCAAAAACGCATTCAATCGCGGTGGAACAACATCGTTCAAGAGACGGGCATCAAGCTCGACAAATAAGCTTGTTTCTCCAAGAATTCGGGCCCTTGACGGGCCCGATTCATTTGCAGCCATGGCGAAAGCTTTCAGTTTGCTTTGCGCGCAGGCACAGTGACTGCCTTACCAAGGTGCAAGCCCGAGTCTAGCAAGATGGTTTCGCCCGTCACGGTGCGCGCACCATCGACCAGCCAAATGATCGATTCAGCCACGTCTTCTGCTGTGCAGGCGCGTGCAAGCGGTGTTGTTTGCTCGTACTGTGATTTGAGTTTTTCAAAGTTCTCTTGGCCAACGCCATCCACAAACCACCTCGTGGTGATCATGCCAGGGCACACGGCATTGACACGTACCTCGGGTGCCAAAGTGCGCGCCAAGTGAAGCGTCATGGCGTTCATGGCACCTTTGGACGCAATGTAAGGCACGCTAGAGCCAATGCCCAGTGCGCCCGCCACAGAAGACACATTGACGATGCAGCCATGTGAGGCTTTGAGGTGCGACACGCAAGCGCGAACCATCTGAAAAGTGCCCAGCACATTGACTTCAAAAATGCGCTGAAAAATACCAGCGTCTAATGCATCCCAATTGGCACCGCCTGAAAAAGTGGTCACGCCCGCATTGTTGACCAGTGCATCCAAGCGATGCCATTTGGCCAGTGTGGTCGCCACCATGTCTTTGCAAGCTTGGTCGTCTGAGACATCGCCTTTGACCAGCAGGGTGTCGGCGCCCGCTGCGCGACATGCCGCCTCGGAAGCCAAGGCTTCGGTTTCACTTTTGGAATAGTTGATGACCACGTTGTAGCCACGCTGCGCCAAACCTAGCGCTGTTGCAGCACCCACACCCGTTGCAGAACCCGTGACCAAGGCTACTTTTTGAGCAGACATCTTTTCTTCTCCATCATCATGTAACTTGATCCGCATCAAGTCTTTCAAAAAACAACGCTCTAAGATTAAACAACACTTTGAAAGGTTTGTATGAAATTACTGGTTGCAACCGATGGATCCAAAGCTTCTGAAGGTGCGGTGAAATATGCCGCAAGACTGTTTGCAAGCATTGGCAAAGACAGTCACATCACCCTGATCACAGTTCAGGACGACAGCACCTTGCGTTTGTTCAAAAAGCACACCCCAAAAGGTGCGATCGAAGACTACCTTCGCGAGAATGCTGACAAAAATCTGGAATGGGCTGTGAAGTACTTGAACAAAACAAAATTGCCACATGACATGGCCATTCGGTATGGCCATCCTGCCGAGCAAATTATCAAAGAAGCACGGGCCGGCAAGTTTGACATGATCATCATGGGCACCAAAGGGCGCTCGTCATGGGCAGACACCGTCATAGGCTCTGTCGCACAAAGAGTGGTCGGCACCTCTAAACTTCCGGTGTTGCTGGTCATGTCTTGAAAACGCGAGTAAGCCCCAGTATGGCGTCTGCCACACTTGAATTATCCTAGGCGCATCTTGAGGATTTGATTCATGAAAAACTGGCTAAAACTTACTGGCATCGTACTGGCAACCACACTGAGCTTGGGCCTGGCCCAAGCGCAAGTCGACAAGCCCATCAAAATTTTGGTGGGCTTTCCACCTGGCGGTTCAGCCGACATGGCCGCACGGCTTATTGGCGAGCGCATGTCAGCCGACCTCAAACAGCCCGTCATCGTTGAAAACAAGCCTGGCGCTGGCGGTCGCATTGCAGCCGAGGCCCTTAAAAATGCGGCCCCCGATGGCAGCACACTGTTGCTAACACCTGTGGTGGTGCCTGTTTTGGCGCCACTGGTTTTTAGCAAGTTGCCCTACAACCCCAGCACCGACTTTGCACCCGTGGCCCAAATTGCCACCTTTCAATTCAGCATGGCAGTCAATGCATCGCACCCTGCCAAGACTGTGCCCGAACTTATCAATTGGATGAAGGCCAACCCTGCACAGGCCAACTTTGGCAGCCCAGCACCAGGTAGCTTGCCGCACTTCTTTGGGGTCATGATTAGCACTGGCGCCAACCTCGAGATGGTGCATGTGCCTTTCAATGGCGGCGCCCCCCTCATGAACGCCATCGCTGGCAATCAGGTGAGCTCTGGCATTGACGCATTGGTCGACCAAATTGAAATGCACCGTGCCGGCAAAATTCGCATCTTGGCCACATCTGGTGCCAAGCGCAGCCCCTTGCTGTCCGATGTTCCCACCTTTGTAGAGTCTGGCCTGAAAAACGTAGAAGGCGCTGGCTGGATGGGCCTCTATGCAACGGGCAAAACGCCTGCCGCCACCATCAATGCATTGAATGCAGCCGCCAACAAAGCGCTGACCCAGACCGAATTGCGCGAGCGCTTTCTCAAAGTGGGTTTAGAGCCCACCGGTGGTAGCGCCCAAGATTTGGCCGACATCATGAAACGCGACACCGAACGTTGGAGCCCTGTGGTTAAAGCCTCAGGCTTTAAAGCAGATTAAGTTTGAGGCTTGGCTTGCTTGTTTTGAAAGCCAGGCCTTGTCCCTAACGTCATGAAAATCTCCAGACTTTTTCAGCCCAAAAACCCTCTCTTTTGGCTTCTGGTCGTCCTCAATTTGCTGTCTATGGCTTTGTCGCATGTCGCGCAAAACTTTCAGTTGAACACCCTGGGTACCATCTTGGTGGTGCTTACCGCTGTGGCCAATGCTTTGCTCAGTGCCTACTTGGCTTGGCGCTTGGTCAATTCTTAGTTTTTCGGGCTTTCTTCTTTTCTTTTTGCAGCGCTTCTTTTTTGGCAGCGCGCTCGGCATCCGCTTGAAGGCCCGACGCCAACCACGTTGCAAATTCTTCAGGCGTTTCCAAAGTCAGCCGGCCCAATGCGGCCGATCGAAAATCGTGAATCACAATCTCTGCGGCCTTGGTGGTGTTCACTCGACCACCGCTTTGAATGGCACCTCTGTATCGCGCAATGGCTTCGAGCAAGGTTTCGTCTGAGTGTTGGTCAACGTTCTGAACTTTGTAGCGTGTCGCCAATGCTTCTGGGTAATGCGGAATCAAATAATGCAACAACTCCAAAGCCACTTCTTCGTCGTCAAAGGCGTTGACACCGATGGCACCACTGGCTGCCAAGTTGTAACCACTTTTTTCGACAATGATGCGTGGCCACAAAACGCCAGGCGTGTCGTACAAGTAAAAATCATCGGCCAAAGTAATGCGTTGTTCCAACTTGGTCACGCCGGCCTCATCCCCTGTTTTGGCAGAACGCTTGCCCTTCAGGGTATTGATCAAAGTGGACTTGCCCACATTGGGAATACCGCAAATGAGCACACGCATGGGTTTGGCCATGCCCCCTCGATTGGGCGCCAATTCATGGCACGCATCTATCAATGCCTTGGCGGGCGACACCATGCTGGTGTCTAAGCCAATGGCACGCACATGGGGCATGGCGTTGTAATGGTTTAGCCACAACTGGGTTCGGGCAGGATCGGCCAAGTCTTGCTTGCTTAGCACTTTGAGACCGGGCTTGCCTTGAATTAACTGCGCCAACATGGGGTTGGCGCTAGAGCCTGGCAAACGCGCGTCCAGCATCTCAATGACCACATCAATGTCTTTGATGCGCTCCTCAATTGCCTTGCGCGTGAGGTGCATGTGACCGGGAAACCATTGAATTGCCATAAACTAAAAATACCAAACGCGAAACAGAATGTGTCCCGATTGTCCCTCACTTCAAACAATTGGGGTCAGATCAACATTAATTTCCAATCAGTGAGGGCAGAGACTGAGGGGGGCTGAACGATTTCTGGTACTCCAGTATGAGGAAGCCCCCCTCAGTCTCTGCCCTCACTGATTGACCAAATTAATGTTGATCTGACCACAATTGTTCTACCAGCGCTGTGCCTAGCATGATGGGTTTGACCAAAATTTTGTAGGTGTCTAAGTCGAAGCTTTGCTGCACATCGATGGGCAGTTGATCGGACTTTGAACACCACGTGCCCAAATAGCGCCAATCTTGCAGTCGATGGCGCTGCACCCAGCCTTGGTTTTCTTCTACCAAGTCGATGGCACCCGCAAAGGGCCACGCGTGTACTTTCAGATCTATCAAGGCATTCAGCAAGCGTTGGTCATGATCATGACGCGCCTCTTTTCCCACACAGGCGCCCAAACAAGTTTTTACCTGTAAACCAAAACAACCGCGCGCACTGAGTTTTTCCAAGCCCAACAAGCCCTGACATAAGTTGTGTTGATCGGCCAACTCGCGCAATTTGCTTTGCGCAGAATGCCTTGAACTGAACAAGCCATACAGTCCATCCACTCGGCCCAATCCCAAATCGTGCCCCGTCACAATCGAGGGCAGCCACGCGCCCTCTTGCTCCAACAATTGAATGCTGCACAGTTTTCGCAGCCTTCGAAGTCTGATGTTGTAGATGGGGTTGAGCGTTTTGATGAGGTGCGACTCTAAAAGCAAAGCACCAATTTCGCCAGCCGTTTCAATGACATCCACGCGGCGAGATTGCGACATCATTTCGGCCTCGTCTTTGGCACGAAGGTGAGCCTGCACACGGCTGCGAATATCGACGCTCTTGCCGATGTAGAGAGGTAACTTGCCCTCACCCTTGAAGATGTAAACGCCAGATGTTCGGGGCAACGAAGCCACTACGGCGGGGTCTGAAAGTGCCAAATCGTGTTCGTTTGAAGGTGCCATCCAAGTATTGCGTCTCAGGCCAAGAACTGAAAGTTTGATTTCCAAGCTGAACGATAGCAGACAGGGCCAGTCCTGTGAGAAGCCCTTACAGATTCAGTAGCTAAAAAGTCGTATCAGAGAGGCTTGAACCATCCGACTATCGTATGATTTTGGATTACCTTTTATAACAACTCAACTGTGTAAGGCTCAATACCGTGATCTGGTCCCAAGAATATTTTGTCACCCGCGAAGACGTCCGCTTGTATGTATACCGTAAGCGCGCCACCGCCCCTCAAGCAGGCGAAGCCGCAAAACCCGTGTTGTTGCTGGTCCACGGCTCAACTGTGTCTGGCCGCAACACCTACGACTTGCAAGTACCCGGTGGCAAAGACTACTCCGTCATGGACTACTTTGCCGAGCGCGGCTACGACTGCTGGACCGTTGACCATGAAGGCTACGGCCGCTCTAGTTGGTCAGGCCGTGGCAACAGTGATGTGCGCACAGGCGCCAAAGATCTGGGTGCTGTCGTTCCCTTCATCTTGCAAGAAACAGGTGTTCAAAAAATCAACATTTTTGGCTCCTCCTCAGGCGCTCTGCGTGCTTGCGTCTACACCGAAGCCAACCCAGACACGGTGGCCCGACTTGGCCTGTCGGCCCTTGTCTACACTGGCGCCGGCGCTCCCACGCTTGAGCAACGCCGCAAAAAGTTGCCCGAATACAGTGCCAGCCCCCGCCGCAAAGTTGACCTGGCTTTCTACGAAGGCATGTTCAACCGCGACAAACCCGGCTCCAGCGAGGACAGCGTACCCAAGGCCATTGCAGCCGCCGAGTTGCCTTTGGTCAGCGAAGTGCCCACAGGCACCTATGTCGACATGTGCGCCAACCTGCCCTTGGTCAAACCCGAGAACATTCCCTGCCCCACCTTGGTCATTCGCGGCGAGTACGACGGCATTGCTGCAGAGCCCGACTTGCTCGACTTCTTTACAAGACTGCCCACCAAAGACAAGCAGTTTGTGGTGCTCTCGGGCATTGCGCACAACCCCATGATGGGCGTGGTTCGCAACAAATTCCACCACGCGCTAGAGACCTTCCTCAAAGCACCCCTCTAAAACTAGAAACAGCCAAGGAGAGCCGAAGCATGACAACCGTTCAATGGTCAGGTGGCACAGAACACTGGACCCACAAAGGCGACATTCGATTGTTCTTGTGGCACAAAGCAGCCCACAAAAACGTGCCCCATGCGGGCACCATCTTGTTTGTGCACGGCTCCTCCATGGCGTCTCAACCCACGTTTGATTTGTCCGTGCCAGGACGCCCCCACTCCTCCGTGATGGACTGGTTTGCAGAGCGCGGCTTCGACACTTGGTGCATGGACAACGAAGGCTACGGCCGTTCAGACAAGAGCCGCCCCATCAACTTCGACATCAGCAATGGTGCAGACGATCTGGCTGCGGGCAGTGACTACATCCTCAAAACCACAGGCGCCCAAAAGTTAATGGTGTATGGCATTTCTTCAGGTGCCCTCAAAGCCGCCTTGTTTGCCCAGCAGCACCCTGAACGCATTGCCAAATTGGCCTTGGATGCCTTTGTCTGGACCGGTGAAGGCAGCCCAACGCTGGCCGAGCGCAAAAAGAAATTGCCCGAGTTTTTGGCCAAAAACAGCCGCCCCATAGACCGTGCATTCGTGCACAGTATTTTCAACCGCGACCATGGTGCCTGTGCTGAAGATGTTGTCAAAGACGCTTTTGCAGATGCCATCCTCACCTTGGACTCGTCCATGCCCACTGGCACTTATGTCGACATGTGTTCCAAGTTGCCCTTGGTCGACCCCACCCAAGTCAAGTCGCCCACGCTCATCATGCGCGGCCAATACGACGGCATTGCCAGCCTCGATGATTTGCTGAACTTCTACAAACTGCTGCCCAGCCCCAGCAAACAGTTCAGCATCATGGAAGGCATTTCGCACGCCAGTTTTCAGCAGAAAAATTACCTCATGGTGTACCAAATTCTGCACAGTTTTTTCTCTCAACCCGAACCCACTTTCAAAGGTTAATTTATGAAGAAGCTCTTGAGCATTGTTTGCACAGCCGCCTTACTCACATTGACCCAGGGTCAGGCGCTTGCACAGGCCTATCCCACCAAGCCCGTCAAAATTGTGGTGCCATTTGGCCCCGGTGGCTTCACCGACGTGGTGGCCCGCATTTTGGGCGTCAAGTTGGGTGAGAGCTTGGGCCAATCGGTGGTGATTGAAAACAAACCTGGCGCGGGCTCTATGATTGGCACCGATCAAGTGGCCAAGTCCGCACCCGATGGCCACACCCTGGTCATTGTGTCGTCCACCCACATCATCAGCCCTTGGATTTACAAAAACGTTCCCTACGATCCCATCAAAGGATTTACGCCCATTACCAAGCTGGTTGATTCGCCTTATGTGCTGCTGACCAACCCCAAGGTGCCTGTCAAAAACGTGCAAGAGTTCATCGCCTTGGCCAAGGCCAACCCTGACAAAATTCATTACGCCTCATCTGGCAATGGCAGCGCACAGCACCTCATTGGCGGCATGTTTGCCTCCATGACCAAAACACAGTTAAAGCACGTGCCCTACCGCAGCAGCAATTTGGCCACCACAGACTTGGTGGCCGGTGTGGTTGAAAGCAGCTTTGCAGGTGTGCCCAATGCACTCAGTCAAGTGCCCAATGGCCGCTTGAATGCGCTGGCCGTCACCAGCGCCAAACGCATTCCCCAGTTGCCCAACGTGCCCACCATGCAAGAGGCTGGCGTGCCCGGTTATGACGCCACCATTTGGTTGGCCATGTTGGCCCCAGCAGGTACACCCGCCAACATCGTGAGCCGCCTCAACATCGAAATTGCCAAGATCATGAACAACCCCGAAAATCAGAAAGCTTTTTATGATGCGGGTGTTCAGGTGAGCTTATCGACCCCAGAAGCACTGAACCAATTGATGGTTTCTGAAATGGACAAATGGGGCAAAGTGGTCAAAGAAGCCGGTATCAAACTGGAATAATTTGAATTCGGGTGACGTTATGAGGCCCTAAGGCTAGAATCAAATCATGACATCACCTGCACTTCAGAAATTCTTCACCCGCTTGGGCTTTGTCATCCTCAGCGTGTTTTTGGCCTTTGCCCTCTACATTTGGGCCGTTCTTTCTTGGAGCTACTCCGAAGGCGAGCGCGCTGGCTTTTTGCAAAAAGTATCTTACAAGGGCTGGATTTGCAAAACTTGGGAAGGTGAACTCTCGCTGGTGGCCATCCCTGGTGCAGCCCCCGAGAAGTTCTTGTTCACCGTGCGCGATGAGGCTGTGGCTCAACAACTCAATGCCGTTGCAGGCAAGCGCGTCACCCTGAAGTACGAGCAGCACCGCGGCCTGCCCACCTCCTGCTTTGGCGACACCGACTACTTTGTGGTGGGCGTGGCCGTTATTGAATAAGCAGCACCAAGGCAAAGGCGACAAAGATCACCACCCAAATGATCTTTGAATTTCGGCCGATGAATTTCAGGCCTTTTTCTTCCATAGAAATCTGGCGTGGACCGGTCGGTTTGGGAGGCGCCAAAGGCTGAACCTCGCCCACCGCCTCGCCCCAATGGGTTGCCTGGGGGCTTAAGAATTCGCTGAAATCGACTGTGCCCGAAGCTTCAGGCTTTTGCGCTGCTTGCAACAGCATGACCCGCTGGGTGAGCAAATAGGCTGCATAAGGCTGGGTTCTAAAGGCTTCAGCGATCAGCTTGGCGGCCGTTTCATCGTAAATTCGGGGTTTGGTCTGGATCATTTCGCGTAAAAACTGCATCAATGCATCGCGTTCACTACCCGTCATAAGCGTTCCTTGACTGCTGAATAAGTTTGCAAGGGTGCCTTGATTTGGCTAGAATTTTTACTAGGTCTAACCCCAAGGCCGAACTGAAGGCCTAGGCGCCAACAGACAACACATGCAAGGAGACATACATGCCACACGTGATGGTCGTCATTGACCTGTTTATTTTGGTTGCCATTGTTTGGGCGTTTTCAGAAAACAACCGACAACTCAAATTGCTCAAAAAAGCCAAAGAAGCCAAGCAAGCTTAATTTGCCAAGCTTCACCTCCGTGGCTCACCCTTGTGGTGGGCCATTTTCTTTTTGGGCTTCTTCGGCCAGCTTGCGTTCACGTTTGAGCTTCTCTTGCTTTAGGTCGTGAAATTGGTGAATGGCAAACACAAAGACCAGCGCAAAGACGCCCAATTCAATCCAGATCCCCATTTGCAAGCTCCCCTTTTCGAAAGTCCTTGATCAAGCAAGGACACGGTGTCAGTTTAGCCTCCGGTCAATGTTAGGATGAACTGACTGGAGACCTCCCATGCTAATTCGCCTTTTGTACATCAGCCGAGCCGTAGGCGCCATCACCACCACCATGACGGGGTCAATCTTGGCATCAGCCCGCGTGCACAACCGCGTGGCGGGCATTACAGGCGTGTTGTGCCAAGGACAAGGCTTGTTCATTCAAATTTTGGAAGGCGAACGCAGCACCGTCAACCGTTTGTATGCCACCCTGATCAAAGACAAACGCCATCAAGATGTTGAAATGGTGGCCATTGAAGAGATTCAAACGCGTCGATTTCCGCAATGGTCAATGGCCCATGTGGTTATTTCAGAAAATGACCCCATCGTTCAATTGAAACACCCCGAGTTTGATCCTTTCAATGCCACAGCCGCAGATTTGATGGCTTTGGTAGATGACTTGCTGGTGCAGTCTTCTCCAATCAACTGAAAAGACGAACAGGTAGTTTGTCGCTGCTTTGTTTGAAATTGGTTTGCAGCTTAGTTTGCAAATTAGTTTGCAACTTAGTTTGCAGCTTGGGCCAGTACTTTTTGAACCAACTCTACCAAGTCTTTGCCCTTGAAGGGCTTGGTGATACAAGCCGAAGCACCTGGTACCTGAATGTTGGAAATACCAAGTCGATTTTGAACGGAGTCGGGGCTACCGGATGCAACAATGACGGGCAGCGTGGGGTATTTGACGCGAAGTTCTTCAATGAACTCAACACCGTTCATGTTGGGCATGACCAAATCGGTAATTACCAACGAAACCTCTGTTTGCTGCAACCAATCCAAAGCTTCAATGCCATCTGCCGCGCCAATGACGGTGAAGCCATTGACTTCTAAGGTTTCTTGTACGCCTTCTCTGAGCAGAATTTCGTCTTCAACTAACAAAATGGTTTTCATAAATACAGGCGATGACGAGGCAAATGTTGCTTGAATATAAGTCTAAAAATTAACTCTGAAGTTTAACAACGGAACAAGCCAATCACGCGCTAAAAGAACAAATATTTGAATTAACATCAGTTAAAACAAACGCGGGTGTTCCCTGATTTCTCAAGGTCATTTCTCACATAGCATCGTGGCCATGCCTCAAACAACCGGTCTGATTCTCTCTGGCGGCGGTGCCCGTGCTGCCTACCAAGTGGGCGTATTGGCCGCCATTGGCCGTATGCGGCGCAATGCAGGCGAGGCAAATGGCAATCCTTATCCTGTCATTTCTGGCACTTCGGCCGGCGCAATCAACGCTGCTTTTTTGGCCAGCAATGCCGACCGCTTTGACGAGGCGCTCGATGACTTGGTCAGTGTGTGGCGCAACTTTCAAGTAGAACAAGTCTACCGATCTGATGTGTTGGGCATGATCAGATCGGGCGCCAGATGGTTGTCTCTGCTTTCTTTAGGTTGGCTCATAGCGCAGAAAAAACTTCGTCCTAAATCACTCTTGAACAACGACCCCTTGAGTGAGTTGTTAGCCCATCACATCGATTTTCAGCGCCTGCCCAAACTTCTTGAACAGGGGCACCTGCGTGCACTGGCCATTACCGCATCAAGTTACAGCACTGGAGAGCACGTTACTTTTTACAACAGCCGACATCCCGTCACGCCTTGGATTCGCAATCAGCGCTTGGCGCAACACTGCAACTTGACGCACGACCACTTGCTTGCAAGTTCGGCCATTCCGTTTATTTTTCCGGCCATGCGGCTCGATGGCCCACAAGGCAACGCCTATTTTGGCGATGGTTCGATGCGACAAACAGCACCTATTTCACCCGCCATCCATTTGGGCGCCAGCAAGATTTTGGTGGTGGGTGCAGGCCGAATGTTAGAGCCACCCAAGAGGTCGTTTGAAGAACCGACCTACCCTTCTTTGGCCCACATTGCAGGCCATGCGTTGTCCAGTATCTTTTTGGATTCACTGGCGGTTGACGTTGAACGAATGCAACGCATCAACCAAACTCTCGAGTTAATTCCTGAAGAGAAAAGACAAGCCACGCATTTAAGGCCTGTTCAATTGTTGTTGATTGCACCATCTCAACGTTTGGATGCCATTGCCGCCAAGCATGCAGATGCGTTGCCCAACACGGTAAAAAGTTTGTTGCGTACTTTGGGTGCCAATGCCGACATCGTGCAAGGGCAAGGCAGTGCGCTGGTCAGTTATCTGTTGTTTGAGTCGGCTTACACGCAAGAGCTCATTGCCCTTGGCGAAGCTGATGCCCTTGCGCAGAAAGAAGAGATCTACAAATTCTTTGGCTGGGCGGGGCGGCTAAATAATTAGGGTCAGATCAACCTTCATTTGGTCAATCAGTGAGGGCAGAGGCTGAGGGGGGCTTCCTCATACTGGAGTACCAGAAATCGTTCAGCCCCCCTCAGCCTCTACCCTCACTGATTGGAAATTAAGGTTAATCTGACCCCAATTATTCAAAAAGGTCGTCTAAGAGCAAGCCTGACGCGACAACCCCTAGGGTGGTACCGGCAGCAACTGTGGCGACTTGGGTTAACAAACCGGTGCCCCAACTGCTGGGTTGGGGGGGTGTTTGAGCGGGTTCTGGCATTGATTCTTGCTCTTTGAGTTTGGCCAATGCGTCATCTAGGGCCAGCTGCAGGGCCATGCTGCGCTGCACCAATTGGTACAGGGCGTCGGGTTGTTGGGCCAGGGCATCGCGAATAATGCGCTCTGCCAATACGTCTTTGCTCTTGACGGGAGTTTGGCGCAAAGACGCCAAAAATTTCAACAGTTGATCGCGTTCTTGGACGTTCATGGGCAGCTCCTTCAATGTGAATTGATATTTCTATGTGGCCTCACAACAACTAATTGCTTAAACCATCCTGGCTTTGGCTACAGCGCACACACCTTGCTCGTCCAGCATCCACTGAACAGGTTGTGACGCAATTTGCAAAGCCACTCTGCGTGCATTCATTGCCAAGCAAGCATCGGGGCTTCTTTGTAGCAGGTGCAAGAGCCAATGCGGCATGATGTCAAAAGATGAGTTCAAAATTAAGCCAAAGAAAGGCTTTTCCGCAAAGCCTACAGAATAGTTTTCGATAGATTGCAGCGTTTCACGTGTTCGCTGATCGAAAGTCAAAATTGGGGCGTATTGCTCAATGGCTTGAAGCAAATCTGGCAAAGTATTTGGCAAGTTGCTCGCGCCAAGCATCTCCCCTACTGTGTTCATCTCGGTCACATAACGGTTGCAATCGGCCATGGACAAGGGTCGCAAGGTCAAGTGTTGATAGGCATTCAAGAACGATACTGTTTCAATCAAATGCACCCACCGCAGCAAATCGGGCTCATTGGCTTTGTAGGGCTGGCCTTGAAGGTCAACGCCTTCTATTTTGGCGTGAATGGCGTTGACTCGCTCAATACTTTGCGTGGCCATGGCAACGCTGCCATAGGTGGTCGACGCCACAAACAAAGCCGTGCGTCCAAGCCTGGCTTTTAACTGCTCTCGAAAATTGGAGTGATCCCAAACGGCCGCCAATGCTCTGGGGTGCAAAGCTTGAATCATCAAGGATGACAATCCTCCCACCATCATGGCGGAAAAATTGGCGTGTACTTTCCACACGACCGATTGCGGTCCAAACAAGCCCGGGTCGCCCAAGGGCGATTTGAATGCCTCCAAAGAAGAGGATGCACCCGTGATGTTTTGAAGCCCCTTGCCAATGGCTTCAAAAGCCAGGGGTTTGAGAATGGCGTGAATGTTTTGAAACACGCGCAAATTCTACGAGCCAACACAATATTGCCACCCCCAACAACCCAACACCATGCAATGCTTAAGGGAATTCATATACTGAGCGTTTAAACCGAATCCAAATTGCCGACCCCAGAAAGCCGCTCCATGACTCTGCAATTGAATGTATTGGGCAATGAACTCGTGCCCTGCTCGTACGACCCACTTACTGGGTACTACAGAGACGGCTGTTGCAAGCTGGACGCTCACGACCATGGCAGCCATGTTGTTTGTGCCAAAGTGACGCAAGAATTTTTAGACTTCTCTCTCAAACGTGGCAACGATTTGATCACCCCAAGGCCCGAGCATCGCTTTGCCGGTTTGGTAGCAGGTGATCGCTGGTGCTTGTGCGCAATGCGGTGGAAAGAAGCTTATGAGGCCGGTGTTGCACCACCCGTCATCTTGGAATGCACGCATTTAAGAGCATTGCAATTTGTCACATTGGAACAACTGCAATTGCGTCAATGACATATGGATGTCACACGCCTAATTGAAAGGCGTTAAATTCGCCGAGCCAAAACCACAGCGCCCGCTGAACCCACGCCCACCAGCCAGCACCAAGCTCGGATCAACACATTCGACGCACGCCCAGCCAAACTTGCCGCTTCATCGCGATGGTGGCATTCATCCGCTTGGCATGCCTTCAGCAAGGCCAGCAATTGGGCATGGCCGCCAGTGCGTTCAATGTGGTCAATTTGCTGTTGGTAATGTTGGTCCACAAATGTTTCAACAGAGGCTATCGTTGCATAAGCTGCATGACTTCCAAACAAAGCAGGCAGTGCACCGGTTAACCACCCCGCCATGCGCCATGGCACCAACAAAATGCTGCGCTGAGACACAGGCAAATATTCTTCGATGGCTGCCAAATGTTTGACCTCTGTGGCGCTGTGCGCGGCAGCGAACTCAAGGAGTGCCCTGTCTTTCTTCAACTTCGCAACTTGCATCATGCCGCGGTAAATAAACACCGCGCCCAATTCACCCGCGTGATCGGATCTGAGTTCACGTTGAAGGTGAATGGACAATACGTCGTGGGTCATCAAAAAGTCATTTAATCAAGGAGAATGTGAACTTGTAAAAGAAGTTCGCTGAAATGTGCTTTATTTTTAAAAACATACAGCCGAGAAGGTCATTGAAACTGTGAAGAAAATCACAACAGAACAACAGCCCACCATGGCCTTGTTAATTGGCAGCGCACCCGATGCTGTGTTGGCCAAAGATTGGAATTTGTCATCTTTCACCTACCGCGTGGCCATCAACAATTCTTGGCAAATTACCCCCGATTGGGACTACCTCGTGTATCCCGAAGATCTGCCCTCAGAGCGCCTACCTTCACCCCCCTTGAAAGCGCATCAACAACTGGTTGACGCGTCCCAATTTGTACCCGAACAAAATAAATTGGGCGGCTTTGTTTATGCAGGCGGCACCATGGCCTTCACGGCAGCCTACTGGACCTTGGGCGCCTTAAAACCCAACCTCATTGCATTCTTGGGATGCGACATGATTTATGGCGCAACAATGGGTGAAAGCAATCACTTTTACGGACACGGCACCTCAGATCCTTTGCGTTCGGACATCACTTTGCAATCCCTTGAAGCCAAGTCCATCAGGTTCATGGCCGTAGCCAATTCGCTCAATTGTGCAGTCGTCAATTTATCTGAATTGCCGAAATCGCGATTGGCTTTTCCGCGTGTGTTTAGAAAAGATTTGTTGGCCGACGGTGCTTGCCAAAGATTGCTAGCGCAACAAAAATCTGTACTCCAATCTGCCAAGGTTAATCAGGCCATGGCCGCAGAAAAGAACCTAGGCTACATGGCCTCCAGTGGCAAATATTGGGAGCAATTGGAAAATTTTGACGCTGCCAAACTGAGCCAAATCGATGACATGTGGTTGCAGGTCTTTGACGTTACCTCTGAAGCTGCACCGCCAACAAGGTGATGTCATCGCGACGCAAACCGCCGGCTTGCCAAAGCAACAAATGCTCGCGCAGTACTTTTATGTTTTCTTGAAGACTGAGCGCTCTGTTGTGGGTGAGCAATTGCATCAGGCGTTGATAGCCAAAGGCACGCTGTCTTTGCGTGACATCTTGCGCGCCTACTTGGTCAACAAACCCATCGGTGGTGAGCCAAAACCTGTCGCCAGATTCAAAGCGCAATGTCTGCTCCGATATTTGCTGGGGGTCGGCTTCCCTGTAACCTAAGCCCACAGAGTCGGCATGCAATCTTTGAACAGCACCCGCTTGAGGCATCCAAATTAAATCGACATTGGCACCTGCAAATCGAAGGGTACCCGCTTGTCGGTCGACTTGCACAAAGGCGGCATCGCACCCATCGTTTTGTAAGGCCGCCTCTGAATTTTGCGTTTGATCTTGATTCAGTCCGCGGCGCAGCGCCTGACTCAATTGCAACAAAGCTTTGGCGGGAGACATGTCGGGCTCGTTGCCATAAATACGCTCCAAAGACGTACTGGCCAACAGCGCCAACATGGCGCCGGGCACACCATGGCCTGAGCAGTCGACCACACACACCGTAAAGCGGTCTTGTTGCGACGTGGGACTGATCCACCATAAATCACCGCCAATGGTGTCGCGCGGTTCCCAATGTACGGCTGCATCTTGAAAACGATTTTCTAAGCGCGCAGGTCTGGGCAATTGGGCTTGTTGCAACAAACTGGCGTAGCGAATGGATTCCAAAACCAAACGGTGCGCAGACTCCAAATCCTCCATGGCCTTGCGAGCTAAGCGACGTTGCGCCTCGGCATCGGCCAAGACTTTGGCCATGAGGGCCTCGCGCGCTTTGAATTGAAGTTCTGAGACTAATTCAGCGCCACTCTTTAGTTTGTCTTGGCGAGTAAAACTGACACGCCATGCAAAATGGTTGAACGCCTCGTGTTGACTCAATAATTCAGGCAACAGTTCAATGGTGTGCGACCAGTATTTACCCAACCAACGTGTAAAACCTGATGTCAGAAGACCATGGTTGAAAGCCTCGTGCTGCAGGTCTGCACGTGTGTTCATGTGGTATTCAAAAACATTGTTTTGCAATGGCACCAACCATGCACCCAATTCTTC
>JBEDKQ010000062.1:0-13494 GCA_041172085.1 Pseudomonadota bacterium
CGCCAAATAAGGAGTGACCATGACGGAAGCTAAAACATCCCTCAAGCGCACCTTGATCGGCAAGGTGGTCAGCGACAAACGCGCCAAAACCGTAACGGTCTTGGTCGAGCGTCGCGTGAAGCATGCTTTGTATGGCAAGATTGTTGCCAAATCAAGCAAGTACCACGCACATGACGAAAACGGACAATATGGTTTGGGCGACGTGATCGAAATCACCGAGAGCAAGCCAATTTCCAAAACCAAAAACTGGGTTGCAACCCGTTTGGTTGAAAAAGCAGAAACTGTTTAAGCCTAATCGGCTTAGTTTCAGCAAAGCTTCTAAAAACGACTCACAATAGTGGGTCGTTTTTTTTCGTCTGAACATTTCGTGTTCATGCGTTTAACGTTTTTCCATCCATTATTAAAGGACACACCATGATCAAAGTTGGCGACGCACTTCCTGCAGTGACATTGACAGAATTCGTTGAAGTAGAAGGCAACGGCTGCAGCATTGGCCCCAATCCTGTTGATGTTGCAAAAGCATCAGCTGGCAAAACCATTGCATTGTTTGCGCTGCCAGGCGCCTTCACGCCTACTTGCTCTGCCAAACATGTGCCTGGTTATGTAGCGCACTACGATGCACTCATTGCTGCTGGCGTTGATGAAATTTGGTGCGTGAGTGTTAACGACGCATTCGTAATGGGCGCATGGGGCCGCGAACAAAAGAGCACAGGCAAAGTGCGCATGATGGGTGACGGCAGCGCCGATTTCACCAAGGCTACGGGTTTAACTTTGGACCTGACTGCACGCGGCATGGGCTTGCGCAGCAACCGCTATTCGATGTTGGTCAAGGATGGCAAAGTGGCCAGCTTGAACATTGAAGGCCCCGGCAAATTTGAAGTCAGCGATGCGGAAACCATGTTGGCCCAAGCCAAAGGCTAATTGAACCGTGCCTCAAACATGAGGCAATGCTTAAAAACAGCAATGGGCCTTAGGGCTCATGCTGTTAGAGCATGACTTTGAGATAGTGCGCACCCGGCAAGGGGTTGTGATAGTAGGGCGGAATTTCTTCAAATCCCAAATCTTCGTAAAGCGCGCGAGCCGTTTCCATTTCATCTAAGGTGTCTAGCAGCACACAGCTGTAGTCACATTGACGCGCCGCATCCAAAATAGCCTCTGCCAACTGTCTGCCCAAACCTAGTCTGCGGTAGGCTGGCCGGACATACAAACGCTTCATTTCTGCGGCATTCGGGTCGTCTGCCGAATCGAGTGGTCTCAGTGCACAACAGCCGGCAACCTGTTGGTTGACCATGGCCAGCACCAAAGCACCTCGAGGCGGCGCGTACTCTCCCGGCAATTGTTGAAGCTCTGCCTCGAAGTCTTGAAAGCAAAGATCAACGTTAAGAGACTGCGCATACTCCGTGAAAATCTGTCGCACAGCGATCATTTCTTCAGGTGTGCTGGGCGTCACGAGTGCGATGTTGAGTTCAGGTAAATCAGGCAAAAGAATGCAGTGCTCAAAGTTTGCAAAAGTGTAGCTTCAAAAAGTACAGGTCTAAGGGCCTTGAGAAGCCCTTTGGATCAGGAGAAATACCAAGCCTGAAGACACCGCCAAACAGATCAAGGCTTTGAGCCAATCGCGCAGGCTGTCGTTTGAAGCGATGGCCGGTGTTTCAGTTGGCTTGTCGCCTTGAAGCATGGCGCGCGGCAGGTTCTCTTTGAGTTTGAAAAAGTGCCAGGCGATGGCCACGATGTGAATCAAAACCAAGATCAGAATAAAGGATTTGCCAAAGCCCTTGTGCCATTTCGTAGCCGATGAAATGGTGCTTTCAACGGCCCATGCCGTCAAGGGACCCGCATTGGCAATTTCGTCGTCACTGAAAAGCCCTGTACCCACTTGCAATGCGAGCAAAGACAGGATGGCCAGAACAGACAATGAACCCAAAGGGTTATGGCCTAAATAGTGCCGAGGACTGGGCAGAGAAGAAATGTATTGGCGAATTGCAGTAGGGCTACAAGACAATTGGCGCCACCTGGACCAGTGGCCTCCCCAAAACCCCCACAAGACGCGAAATAACAAAAGACTGAGGACGGCATAGCCACATCGAAAGTGCCACACCATGGCGTTGCCGCCCACATTGCCAGTGATGACCAAACCTACAATGAGCAATGCCAGCGTCCAATGAAAAATGCGGGTGGGTAAATCCCAAACACGGACTTGCGTCATGGCAATGCTTTCGAAAGTCGATAGATCTGCATAAAATTTAAAAACATGCGAAACTGTAATCCACCACCGTCCTCAACACCACCCCTTATTGGAAGTCTTATGAAAAAACTTGTTACCGTTGCAACAGCCTTGTTGGCCGTCATGCTTGCTGTGCCCGCTGCCGCGCAATTTGCAAAACCTGAAGATGCCATCAAATACCGCAAAGCCAGCTTTACCGTCATGTCGGCTCACTTTGGTCGTGTCGGTGCCATGGCTGCGGGCCGTGCCCCATACGATGCCAAAGCCGCTGCCGAAAATGCAGACATTGCTGCTGCCATGTCCAAACTGCCTTGGGCCGCTTTTACAGAAGGCAGTGACAAAGGCGAAACACGCGCCAAGCCAGAAATTTGGAAGGACAGCGCCAAATACAAAGAGGCTGCTGACAAGATGCAAGCCGAATTGGTCAAGCTGTCTGCTGCAGCCAAAGTTGGCAATGTGGATGCTTTGAAAACAGCCTTTGGCCCTGCTGCTGCAACCTGCAAAGGCTGCCACGACAACTTCCGCAAGGAGTGATGCCGGCTTAAGCTGCGCAAGCCTTCATTAAGTTGAACAAGCCTTCATTAAGTTGAACAAGTCAACAACAGCGCAGTTAATTCATTCGGGGCACTGATCATGGGATCGTGCCCCGTTTTCATTTCAATCACCCGCGAATTGGGAAGCCATTGACCCTCCCAAAATTGAGGGTCGACCACGCGTCTGCGCACGGCATCGATGGTGGCCAGAGGCGGCACAGTGCAGTTGATGAAGGTTCTGGGAACACTGGCAACGCGCGCTGGATCGAAATTCAAAACGTGCTGATAGGTGCCGCCTGGATGCGGTGTTTGCTGTCGCCTTACCCAATCGTAGCCTTCGGCGCTAAGTCCAAACACGGAAGGATCGGGTGGTGGGAAGCTGTTGTTGATGCTTTCTGCGGCGGCATCAATGCGGGCCCTTTGCGTTGCACTGGCGTGCGTGCTGCTCCAACTTTCACCAGGTTTTGGAACCACTGCGTCCAGGTAAACCAAGTGCTTGAGCCGGTTGGCGCGACGATCGGCCACTGCCGTGCCGAGCATGCCAGCATAAGAATGCACCACCAAAATGGCATCGTTCATTTCTTCGGCATCCAAGGCCTGTAACACATCTTGAATGTGTGTTTCTAAATCAATGCAGCGGTGCAAGAGGTGTGAGCGCTCACCTAAGCCCGTCAAGGTGATGGCGTGTGCACGGTGACCTGCGCGAATCAAACCTTCTGTGACATGGCGCCAGCACCACGCACCATGCCATGCGCCGTGCACCAATAAATACTGTGCCATGTCAAATCACACCTTTGCTTTGGAGTTGTTGAATGTGCGTTAGGTCATAGCCCAAAACTTCTTGCAGCAACTGCGCTGTGTGTTGCCCAAGTTGAGGCGGCACGTGGTCTTGTCGCACTGGCGTGAGGCTGAGTTTCAGGGGGCTGGCCACCAGCTTCAAATCTTTTTGATGCGGGTGCTGCCAAGTGCTCACCATGTTGCGAGCAGCCACATGCGGGTCGGCAAACACTTCTGATAAATTGTTGATGGCGCCACAAGGCACTTTGGCTGCTTCTAGTGCAGACAACCAATCGGCTTTGGTGCGAGTCAGCATAATTTGCTCAAGCATGGGAACCAAGACCGCGCGGTTTTTGACCCGGGCTGTATTTTTGGCAAAGCGTTCATCGCGGGCCAATTCGGGGTGTCCCGCCACGTCACAGAACTTGGCATATTGCCCATCGTTGCCAACGGCCAAAATCAAATGATCGCGACTGCCTGCTTCAGCATCTGCAGGGGCTTTGACTTCAAACACTTGATAAGGCACGATGTTTTGGTGTGCGTTGCCCGCACGTCCGGGTGTTTTGCCACTGACCAAATAGTTGGCACCTAAATTGGCCAGCATGGCCACTTGCGTATCGAGCAGCGCCATGTCGACGTACTGGCCTTCGCCGGTTCTTTCGGCATGTCTGAGCGCTGCCAAAATACCCACGGTGGCATACATGCCTGTGAACAAATCGGCCACAGCAACGCCGACCTTTTGAGGGCCACCCCCTAGGTCATCACGTTCGCCAGTGACGCTCATCAAACCGCCGATGCCTTGCACCGCGTAGTCGTAACCGGCGCGGTCGCTGTAAGGCCCGGTTTGGCCAAACCCCGTGACGCTGCAATAAACCAACTTGGGGTTGAGTGCCTTCAAGCTGGCATAGTCCAAGCCGTAACGGGCCATGTCGCCCACCTTGAAGTTTTCAATGAAAACGTGGCAGTGCGCCACCAGTTCACGAATCAAGGCCTGACCTTCAGACTTTGAAATATCACAAGTCAGTGAGCGCTTATTTCTATTGGTTCCTAAATAGTATGCCGCTTCAGGGGTGTCATTGCCTTGTGCGTCTTTCAGGAAAGGGGGGCCCCAACTGCGCGTGTCGTCGCCGGCGCCCGGGCGCTCAATTTTGATCACGTCGGCCCCGAGGTCGGCCAAAGTTTGCGTACACCAAGGGCCCGCGAGCACGCGGGACAGGTCGAGGATGCGGATACCGTCAAGTGAATTCATGGCGTGATTGTCGCGAAAAATCATCACACATGCAGGCAACGATAATGGGCGCATGCAAGAAATTATTGAAAGCCTGTCATGACCGAGCGTCAGAACCCGTACCCCATGTTGGCGCAGCGACAAATGATAGGGGTCTTTTTGGCCTTTGCCTTTGCTTACTTTTTGTCCACTTTGATGCGGGCCATCACGGCAACTTTGTCGCCCGCACTCACACAAGAGTTGTCCTTGTCAGCTCAAGATTTGGGCTTGTTGGCCGGTGGCTATTTTTTAGGTTTCTCAGCCACCCAACTGCCATTGGGCAAGTGGTTGGACCGGTATGGCCCTAAAACAGTGATCTTGTCGTTTTTGGTCATCGCCGTTTTGGGCTGTGCCGCATTTGCCATGGCGCAAAGTTTTGTGGGCCTTTGGCTGGCGCGGTTTTTGTGTGGCGTGGGGGTCAGCGCTTGCTTGATGGCGCCCCTCACGGGCTACCGACGTTGGATGGATGCGGGCTCTCAATTGCGCGCCAATTCGTGGATGCTCATGACGGGCTCTTTGGGCATGTTGTCCTCTACCTTGCCTGTTCAGTGGCTGATGCCCATCACAGGTTGGCGTGCCATCTTTGCTGCATTGGCGGTTTTGGTGTTGCTGGCCATGCTTTTGATTTACAAGGTGGTACCTGTTTGGGAGAAACCACAAATCGAAAATAACCCAGGGGTCATTGAAGAAACAGGCTATGGCCCGGTATGGCGCAATGCTTATTTTTGGCGCATGGCCCCAGTCGGCTTCTTTTGCTATGCGGGCATGTTGTCGATTCAAACTTTGTGGGCCGGTCCTTGGATGACTGTGGTGGGGGGCTATACGCCTTTGGCAGCGGCCACGGGTCTGTTCGCCATCAACCTTTGCATGTTGATCACTTTTTGGGTGTGGGGCTTGATCACACCCCGTTTGTCCAAGCGTGGCATCTCGGCCAATCAATTGATTGCATGGGGACAACCGCTCAGCTTTGTGGTGTTGTTCGGTGTGATTTGGCTGGGCCCAGATTTGGGCTCTGGCACAGCTGCAGCCTTGGCCTTGTTTTGCATGGCCAGTACCTTTGTGGCATTGGCCCAGCCTGCCGTTGGCATGGCTTTTCCGCCACACCTTGCAGGCCGGGCACTTTCTGCATACAACTTGGTGATTTTTGTAGGCGTGTTTGTGGTTCAGTGGGGCATTGGCCTTGGCATTGACTTTTTCAAAGCGCTGGGATGGCCCCCTGTTTTGGCCTTTCAGTCGGCATTTTCGGTCTTTGGTTTGTGTGCGGTTTTGTCCTATGTTTATTTTCATTGGGCAAACCGCGATAATTCAGCATGATTGGAATTCTCATCGTCGCTCATGCACCCTTGGCTTCGGCCTTGCGTGATTGCGCTTTGCATGTGTATCCAGAGTGCGCCTCGGGCGTACAAGCCTTGGACATCTTGCCCAACGCCAGCCCTGAAGAAAGTTTGCGAATGGCCAAAGCCGCCATGGCAAAGCTCAACACCCGTGAAGTGTTGATGCTGAGTGACGTGTTTGGCGCAACACCCTCCAATGTGGCCCAAAAACTCAATGACGGTATCGACACCCGGTTGTTGGCGGGTGTTAATTTGCCCATGCTGTTGCGCAGCGTGTGTTATCGACATGAATCGCTAGATGCGTTGTCAACCCGAGCGCAAGCAGGTGGTGCGCAAGGCATCTTGCCCGTAGGCTCTACGGCACCTCAAAATCAAACAGGACCTCGACATGCCCCAAGCTACCACGACCATCAGCAATAAGCTCGGTCTTCATGCGCGTGCTTCTGCCAAACTGACCAAGTTGGCCGGCAGTTTTCCGTGTGAAGTTTGGATGGCCAAGGGCGAGCGGCGCGTCAATGCCAAAAGCATCATGGGCGTGATGATGTTGGCGGCGGGCATTGGCAGTGAAGTGGTGATCGATACCGATGGTGAGCAGGCACAAGAAGCGCTAGATGCGGTGCTGGCTTTGATTGCCGACAAATTTGGTGAGGGTGAATGACCTTCAGCATTCATGGCTTGGCGGTTGCCAGAGGCATCGCCATTGGACGCGCGGTACTGGTTGCTTCCAGCCGTGTGGACGTTGTCCATTACTTTATTCAACCAGAGCAAGTAGAAGCTGAAATTGCCCGTTTGCGCCAAGCACGCGATGCCGTGGTTGACGAACTCAAGCGCTTGCAAAAAGACTTAACGGACGACGCGCCCCCCGAATTGGGTGCCCTGCTCGATGTGCACTTGATGCTGCTTGAGGACGAGAGCTTGTCCTTGGGTGTGAGGCAATGGATTGAAAACAGGCTGTACAACGCCGAATGGGCCGTCAGCAGCCAAATGGAAGTGATTGGCCGCCAGTTCGACGAAATGGAAGATGCGTATTTGCGGGAACGCAAATCTGACCTTGAGCAAGTGACCGAGCGCGTGTTGCACTTTTTAAAGGGTGGTACATCGCCAGTGGTGCGCACCAAGCCGCATGTGCGGCCGCAACAAGAATTGCAACTGGGTGACACCATGGATGTGCCGCTGGTGTTGGTGGCCCACGATCTGTCGCCTGCCGACATGCTGCAGTTCAAACAAAGTGTGTTCACCGGCTTTGTCACCGATGTGGGTGGCAAGACTTCGCACACGGCCATCGTGGCCCGGAGCTTGGACATTCCCGCCGTGGTGGGTGCACGCAGTGCCAGCCAACTGATTCGGCAAGACGATTGGATCATCATTGATGGCGACATGGGCGTGGTCATCGTCGATCCCTCGCCCATTATCTTGGCCGAATATGGTTTCAAGCAACGTCAAGGTGATTTAGAACGAGAACGTCTGACCCGATTGCGTCACACACCGGCGGTCACGTTAGATGGTCAAAAAATTGAACTCTTGGCCAACATTGAAATGCCTGAAGATGCCGATGCCGCCATCTTGGTGGGTGCGGTAGGTGTTGGCTTGTTTCGCAGTGAATTCTTGTTCATGGGCCGGCAAGGTGATTTGCCGAACGAAGAAGAGCAGTTTCAGCAATACCGCCGTGCGGTTGAAGGCATGCAAGGTTTGCCAGTCACCATCCGAACCGTGGACGTCGGCGCCGACAAGCCTTTGGATGAAGCCCGTCACGATGCCGCACACTTGAATCCGGCCTTGGGTTTGCGTGCCATTCGTTGGAGCCTGGCCGACCCCGAAATGTTTTTAACGCAACTGCGAGCGATTCTTCGCGCAGCGGCTTTGGGCAAAGTGAACTTGTTGGTGCCCATGTTGGCGCATGCCAGTGAAATTCATCAAACACTGGCGCTGGTCAAGCAAGCCCAGCACGATTTGGATGCCCGTGGTGTGATTTATGGCCCTGTGCGTTTGGGCGCCATGATTGAAATTCCTGCCGCCGCGTTGTCTTTGAAATTGTTCTTGAAACATTTTGACTTCTTGTCGATTGGCACCAACGACTTGATTCAATACACCTTGGCCATTGACCGTGCCGATGAGAGCGTTGCGCATTTGTACGACTCCCTGCACCCGGCGGTGTTGCGCTTGGTGGCAGACACCATTCGCGAAGGCGCGGCGCAAGGCAAAAGTGTGTCGGTCTGCGGTGAGATGGCCGGCGATGTCAACATGACACGCTTGTTGTTGGGCATGGGCTTGCGCAGTTTTTCGATGCATCCGTCGCAAGTCTTGTTGGTCAAGCAACAAATATTGCGTGCTGACACCGAAAAACTCAAAGCACTGGCGCAGCAAGTGCTGGATTCTGAAGACCCAGCCAGCTTGTTATCGGGGCAGTGACGGGTCTTCGTTGATCTTGTAGAGAGGGTCGTTGGCCGCATCCTGCGGACCCGTGTGACGGCCGAACCACGCGCCGCCCACAATCAAAAACCCTGCCCAAGCTACGAGAGGTGTGAGGGCTTCTTGACGGTCGATCAACAGCAACACCGTAGAGCCTAATGGCGTGATAAAACTGAGCAAGCCAATTTGCTGAGCATTGCCGTTTTTGAGTGCAGCGTCCCACAAATAAAAAGCCACACCCAATGGCCCCAGTCCCATCCACAGCAAGAGGCTTGCATCTTGTGCACTCAAGGCCACAGGTGTTTCAAGTGCAAAGTGGCAAGCCAAAGACAGCAGTCCTGAGACCAGGCCAAAACTACCAATGGCAGCGGTGTGAAAGGCTTTGACGCGCTGGGTCATGAGCGAGTATGTGGCCCAAATGAAGGCAGAAGCCAAGGCTGCCAAATAACCGATGTTGAAATCAGCGCTGATGGCCTTGCCGCCCGTCATGACCAAGGCGGCGCCTGCAAAGCCCGCCACCGCAGCCAACACTTGGCGCAATTTGAGACGGATGTTTTTGTTGAACAGGGGCGCAAGCACCACAATCAACAAAGGCCACAGGTAGTTGACCAAATTGGCCTGCACCGCTGGCGCCGTACGAAATGCGACGAACAGCAAAAAGTGATATCCAAACAAACCGTAGATGCCCAGCGCCAATGTGGACGCGGGTACCAGGGCCAGACGCCACTTAAAACCCGACCAAGGCAGCGCCACCAAACTGCCAATCAGCAAGGCACATCCTGCAGTGAGAAAGGGCGGCAAGTGTGACAGGCGCACACCCACAGGGGCCAGTGTGGCCCACAGGGCGATGGCGCCTAAGGCCAGCCAGGTTGCGCGAACGGACGCTTTCAACGCGACAAACTCGCGCCGTGTGCCTGTTGATCGGCGTGATAACTCGACCGAACCATGGCGCCCACGGCGGCGTGCTTGAAGCCCATCTCGTAGGCCTTCTCTTCAAACATCTTGAAGGTGTCTGGGTGCACGTATCGCTTCACACTTAAATGACTGTTGGAAGGCGCCAAGTACTGGCCCAAGGTGAGCATCTCAATGTTGTGCTCGCGCATCTCGCGCATCACGGCCAATATTTCTTCATCGGTTTCACCCAGACCTACCATCAAGCCTGATTTGGTGGGCACATTGGGGAACAGGGCTTTGAATTTCTTCAAGAGTTGCAGCGAGAACTGGTAGTCCGAACCGGGGCGTACTTCTTTGTACAAGCGTGGCACAGTTTCCAAGTTGTGGTTCATGACATCGGGCGGCGCAGCTTTCAAAATTTCCAAGGCGCGATCATCACGGCCGCGGAAGTCGGGCACCAACACTTCAATTTGTGTGAGGGGTGACAGCGCGCGCGTTTCGCGAATGCAATCGACAAAGTGCCCCGCGCCGCCATCGCGCAAGTCGTCGCGGTCTACGCTGGTAATGACCACATAGCTGAGTTTCAAATCGGCAATGGTGCGTGCCAAGTTGCTTGGTTCATTCAGATCCAATGGGTCGGGTCGGCCATGGCCCACATCGCAGAAGGGGCAGCGCCGCGTGCACTTGTCGCCCATGATCATGAAGGTGGCGGTACCTTTGCCAAAGCATTCACCAATGTTGGGGCAGCTGGCTTCTTCGCAAACCGTGACCAATTTGTTTTTGCGCAGAATGTCTTTGATTTCGTAAAAGCGCGTGGTGGGTGAGCCGGCTTTGACGCGAATCCATTCGGGTTTTTTGAGCACCTCACCAGGCTCGACTTTGATCGGAATGCGTGACAGCTTGGCCGCGGCCTTTTGCTTGGCAGAGGCATCGTAGTTTTCGACAGTTTGCGCTTCACGCACGACGTTGCGCTGGGTGTCGGTATCTTTGGTCATTGAATTCTTTCAGGGACAGTATCAGGGGGAGAGCAAGGGTCTGAGCTTGTGCGACAAGACATCGGCCGCTTCTTCCCAAGAAGTATTGACGCCAATTGTAAAAAGGTCCACGGTTTGCAATCCGGCATAGCCGCAGGGATTGATCCGTTGGAAGGGCTCTAGGTCCATCTTCACGTTCAAGGCCAAGCCATGGTAGGTGCATTGTCGGCTGACTTTGATGCCCAACGCGCTGATTTTTCCCAGCCCTTTGAAGGGGTCGCCGGGCACGGCGGGACCTGTCAAGGCAGTGTGCGCAAAGGGGTCGGCCAATCGAACATAAATGCCTGGTGCATTGGGCACGCGGTGCCCCGTGACGCCAAAATGTGCCAAGGTGCGAATGACCGCTTCTTCTAAGCGATAAACATATTCTTTGACGAAATAGCCAGCGCGCTGCAAGTTCAGCAGGGGGTATGCCATCACTTGGCCGGGTCCGTGGTAAGTGACTTGCCCGCCGCGGTTGGTCGCAATCACTGGAATGTTGCCAGCATTGAGAACATGGCCCGCTTGGCCAGCCAAGCCTTGCGTGAAGACGGGCGGATGCACACACAACCACAGTTCGTCTGTTGTCTCTGGCGTTCTTTGCGCCGTGAAGTCTTGCATGGCCTGATAGGTGCCCGCATAGTCAACCACGCCTAAATGTTTGACCAACATGAGCGGCGTGTCAAAGGGCCACTTTGACCATGGGGTGGCCGGTCAGTGCGCGGTAAAGATTGTCCAGTTGCTCTCGGCTGGTGGCCCGGATGGTGAGCGTGACGCTAAGGTAATTGCCCGCTTTGCTGGGACGCATCTCGATGGTGGCAGGATCGAAGCCTGGGTCGAATTGCGTTGCCAATGCCACCATGGCTTCGGCAAAGCCGTCGACGCGAGCACCCATGACTTTGATGGGAAAGTCACAAGGGTATTCAATCAAAGACTCTTTGCGTGGATCGCTTGAAGGAGGTGGCGTTTGGGTAGCGCTCATGGTGTTTTGTGAATCGTAGATTTATCGCCAGATGACCACGGCACCAATGGCCAGCCAGCCAAGTGCAAAATTGACAATCATCAAAGGGTGTATTTTGGACAATTGTGCCGCGGCCGCAGGCAAGTCTGCTTGTGCCAAAGCCAATTTAAGTCGGCGAAACGGCACCATGTAAATGTGCCCAAAAATAAGGCACATGAAAGTACCAACGCCCAACATGGCATGCCACCCTTTGGGCGCCAACTTCATGTCGACGCCCACCAACATGATGCCGCCTGTGGCCAACAGCAAGAAAACACAGACCGCAACAAGTTTGAAAAAACGGGACATGACTGCCGTTAAAAAAGGCAAGCGAACGGGCGGTTCAAACAAAGAGATGGCGGTAGGGCGGACAGCCCAGATCATCATGCCCATGCCACCCATCCAAACAATCCCCGCTGCCAAATGGGTGAATTTAACCAGTTCGTACATAGTTCCGCTTCCTGCTTAAGTGCAAAGGGTAAGAATTTGATAACTTCTATTGTGGCTTGTTTTAACAGTATGGGTTTTCACCTATAATCGTGAGCTTTGCTAAAGCTTGGGTCATTTTGTAACCTGTATGTAATCATGCACTCGCAGAATCCCACCACAAGACAAGCCCAATGAAGACAGCGCGCGAAGACGGCCCCGTCCTTGGTGTCAAGACAGCATACGTTGCGTATGACGCGTATGACGCTAATGACCCATCTGAAAAAGAGGATGTTAAGCCGTTAACAGCTGAAGAGGTGCAAAATCTGCGCCGACAGCAGCCGCTTCTCTCAGTTTGGCGTGTGGTTTTGGCGCAAGCAGTGGTTGGTTTGGCTGTGGCGGCTTTAACTTGGCTCTTGACGGGCAAGGTTTCAGCGGCTTGGTCAGCGGCATATGGTGGGTTGGCGGTGGTGGTTCCAGCAGCGTTGTTCGCGCGGGGCCTCACCAGTAAAGCCACCCTGCTGAATTCGGGAACTGCGGTTTTTGGATTTTTGCTGTGGGAGATGGTCAAGATCGGCCTCACGGTTGCCATGCTTTACGCGGCAACCTGGCTGGTCAAAGATTTGAGTTGGCCTGCCATGTTGGTGGGTCTTGTGATCACGATGAAGGTTTATTGGGTGGTGTTTGCCTGGCGCAAAGTGTTTCACCCAGTTGTCTAAGTTGTGTCTAAATTGAAAAGTTAAAGTTAATTTTTAAAGAGCCAAGAGAATGTCAGCTGCAAACGCTCCCAGCGCCGGTGAATACATCGGCCACCACCTGACCCATCTGCAAAACAAGCCGATGGCAGGTGTGATTGACTTTTCAGTCTTCAACATCGACTCCATTTTTTGGGGTATTTTGTTGGGTGTGTTGGGCAGCTTCTTTTTGTGGAAGGCCGCCAGCAAGGCCACTTCAGGCGTTCCTGGTCGTTTCCAGGCAGCCGTTGAAATCTTGTTTGAAATGGTTGACTCACAAGCCAAGGGCATCATTCACAACGCGCAAAGCCGCAAGTTGGTATCGCCTTTGGCCTTGACCGTCTTCGTTTGGATTTTCTTGCTCAACTCGATGGACTTCTTGCCTGTCGATTTGTTCCATACCTTGTTTGCCGTCACTGGCCTTGATCACAGCATCCATTACTTCCGCGTTGTGCCCACGGCAGACTTGTCCACCACCTTGGGCATGTCTGTGTCGGTTTTGCTCATTTGTATTTACTACAACATCAAAATCAAAGGCTTTGGCGGTTGGTTCCATGAGTTGACCACAGCGCCCTTCGGTGCCCACCCTATTTTGTGGCCCTTCAACTTTGTCTTCCAAATGATTGAATTCGTCGCCAAAACCGTGTCACACGGCATGCGACTCTTCGGCAACATGTATGCCGGCGAACTGATCTTCATGTTGATCGCTTTGATGGGTGGCACAGCCGCCATGTCATTGACTGGCATTTTGTTGCCCATCGGTCACGTGATCGCTGGCTCCATCTGGGCCATCTTCCATATCTTGATCGTGGCTTTGCAAGCTTTCATTTTCATGATGTTGACTTTGGTCTACATCGGTCAAGCGCACGACGCTCACTAAGCG